>JACZQV010000030.1 GCA_022545545.1 Pseudomonadota bacterium | reverse complement strand
GACCTGGCGAACGAGAAGATGGCGGCCATCAACACCGCCTACGACCGCATCGAGAAGGAGCGCGGGCTCCGCTAGGGGTCCCTAAGCGGACGGGGCACGGTGACGTCGCTTACTACCGCCCCTAGCCACAACCGGACCTACAGCGGCGCGCGGGAAGGCCGGAATCGGCGGTACGGAAAACCCCCTCTGAAACGGCAGAATCAGCTCTGGTTTCCTGCGGATCAGCGGATCGCGGTCATGTTGTATTGGCATCAGTTCTGTTCCGCACCCCTGGCACCCCCCACGTCGGCCGGTTACGCTGCCGCCGTCAAGCCCGGCAAAAACCGGTCCGCCAAAACCAACGACTTTTTCAACAGCTTCCAGGGTTTCCTTACAGGCGGACGATCGGGGCACAGACAGCATCACGTTTTAAAGGGCGGGTCCGATGGACCGGGCGGCCGATTGGCGTTATCCTTGCCGGGACATCCCACATATCGAGGGAGAAAAGCCATGACCATGAGGCATCTTGCCGGGGCGAGGGGGGCGCCGCTCATCCGGCGCGCGCTGATGGCGGGGTTTATGATGTTGATGGGCACGCTGGCGCCGGCCACCGCCGCGGCGGCCGGGGAGGGCGGTGTCATCACCGCCGACGCGGCGGCCGAGCGCGCCGCGGCCGGTGAAATCCTGGTGATCGATGTGCGCTCGCCCAGGGAGTGGCGCCAGACCGGCGTGGCCAAGGGCTCGCGCCGGGTGACGATCCATGATCCGGGCGGCCTGCCCGGCTTCGTCGAGGCGGTGAAGGCGGCGCTCGGCGGCGATCTCAAGAGGCCGATCGCGGTCATCTGTGCCACCGGCAACCGCTCGACACTCGCCCAGCGGCTCCTCGCCAAGGCCGGTTTCACCCGGGTACTGAACATCAAGGAAGGGATGCTCGGCGGCGCCAACGGCCCCGGCTGGCTCCCCCGCGGCCTGCCGGTCGAGAGTTGCACCGCCTGTTAGAACCTTTGCGGGCTCGGCCCCGGCCTACCAGCCGAGGCCAAGCGATGGAAGGGCTTGTCACGAATTTGGCCTGCCTCGGTCGGCAGTGCCGTCCAAAGGTCTAGGATGAGCGATCCAAGCGCCCGTGACCCTTGATTTCCTTCCCCCCGATCTCGTGCCCTTCCACCGCCTCGACGGTGTCGGGGTGGCCCTGCTGGTCTTGATCTACGGGGCGACGGCCACCATCCGCGGCGCCTTCGGCTTCGGCGCGATCACGCCCGCGGTCTTGTTCTCGACCCTGGTGACCGAGCCTCACCATGCCGTCCTGTTGGCGCTGAGCGCGGGCGTGATCACCCAGGTCCAGATGATCCCCTTCGGGCTGCGCCACGGCGACTGGAAGATCGCCAGACCAATGATCGCCGCCGGGTTCGCCGCCATCGCCGTCGGCCTCCTCATCTTCAAGAAGATCGAGGCGGGCTGGCTCATGGTCCTCCTCGGCGTGGTCCTGGCCGGGGTCATGGTCATGGACCGCTATCATGTTCTCGATCGCCTGGCCCGCAAGATCGACCTTCGCGGCATGGCGACGGCCCTCGGCCTTTCCACCACCGCCGGCCTGATCGCCGGTATCGCCGGGGGCGGCGGCATGTACTTCTATTCGGTGTACCTCAAGCTTGCCTGCCCGACGCCCGCGCTCATGCGGGGCACCGCGATCCTGCTGGGGTCGATATTCATGTATTGGCGTTTCATCGTCGCCATCGTGGTCGGACTGATTTCTCTCCGGCTTCTCATCGAATCGTTGTTTCTGGCGCCGGCGTCGTGGTTCGGCGCCTGGATAGGCATCCGCTTCTTCCACGGCTCGGATACCAGCCGGTTTTACGGCGTCTTCCAGTTGGTCCTGCTGATCGGCGCCGGCGCCTTATTATGGAAAGGCCTCGACCGCGTGTTATAGGGCGGGCCCCGGACGGCCTGGGGGTCAGCATCAGGGAGAGAATTTCACCGCCGGTCTGTTTCCTCTCCCGATCCCGGCAAGAAGGGTTTCGGGCGCGTTCGCGCCGGGTGCGCCGGCATCCTCCGTTTTCCTGTTTGTTGATCGGAATTCGGCGCGGCTGGAGCCTGTGTGTCGGCTGTTATATGCTGGGCGTCGGAATCGAAGAGCGATCCTGGGGAATCACCGGAGAGGGATGGGATGGCCTATACGCTTGATGAATTCGCCGCCGATTGCCGAAACGCGTTGACCGAGTTTCCCGGGCCTCCGGGCCGCGAAAAGGTGCGCCGGTTGCTGGAACGCGCGCTCGGCGACGACGCGTTCGTTGCCGCCCATCTCGGGCCGGAGGCGGTGGCGCCGCGCAAACTCCTTTATCAAGACCCCGATCTCGGCTTTTGCATCGTCGCCCACGTCTACAAGGGCCCAAGAAGCAGCCAGCCGCACGACCACGGACCGTCGTGGGCGATCTATGGCCAGGTGAAGGGCGTGACCGAAATGACCGACTGGCGGCTCGTCGAACCGCCGAAAGGCGATCAGCCGGGCAAGGTCGAACGGGTGCGCACCTACGACCTCGAGCCCGGACAGGCGAAGGTCTACAACGAAGGCGATCTCCACTCGCCGATGCGCGAAAGCGAGACGCGCCTGATCCGTATCGAAGGCCAGAACCTGGCGAAGATCGACCGCGACAAGTTCGAACCCTTGTGATTCGCTCACCTTTAATCGGTCCGGGCGCGGAGCGGGGATCGCGCCCCCTCGCCGCCGGCGGGCCGTGTCGCGAAAAGAACTCCGCGCGGTGCGGGAAGGGAAGGGTGGCGCTGATCGGCGAGAGGGGAGCCCTGGGCAGTGGGGATTGGGCGTTGAATCGTCCCGGGCCCCCGGAAGCCGGTCGGCGCCACGCCAAGACCTGCCACGGGCAATTCGCTCGATCATTCACCTAGAGTTCCCGATACCGGGAGGCGGCCGGCAGACGCGGGCGCAGCGCCAGAAAAGGGCGGGGCGTTTCAGGGCGTCGCCGGCCGACCGGGACAGGTCCCGGCGGGGGAGGCGGCGTCCCAGGATGGTCGTCTAGTACTTGCGCAGGAGGCCGACGAGGCGGCCCTGCAGACGCACCCTGTCGGGGCCGAAGATGCGGGTCTCGTAGGCCTCGTTCGCGGGCTCGAGCGCGATGGAGTGGCCCTTTCGGCGCAGCCGCTTCAGCGTCACCTCGTTCTCATCGACCAGGGCGACGACGATGGCGCCGGTCTCGGCCACGTCGCAACGCCGGATGATGGCGATGTCGCCGTCGAGGATGCCGGCATCGACCATGGAATCACCTTCGACCTCGAGCGCGTAATGTTCGCCGCCACTGACCATGTGCGGCGGCAGCGCCACGGTTTCGGAGTGGTCCCGCAACGCTTCAATCGGCGTGCCCGCGGCGATGCGGCCGTAAAGTGGCAGCTCCACCACCTCGCCGGCCGGCACCGGCTGGCTTCCGGGCAGTTCGGGCTTGAACCGGCCCTCGATGACGTTGGGAGCGAAGCCCGAGCCGTCCCCGGGAGCGGCCGATGGTGAGACCGCCGCGCCCTCCGGCATGCGCAGCACCTCGAGCGCGCGGGCCCGGTGGGGCAGGCGGTGGATGAAACCGCGTTCCACGAGCCCGGTGATCAACCGGTGGATGCCCGATTTCGATTTCAGCCCGAGCGCGTCCTTCATTTCATCGAACGAAGGCGATATGCCGCTCTCGATCAGATGCTGGTTCACGTAGAGCAAAAGCTCGTGTTGCTTTTTTGTCAGCATTTGGACCCCCCGGCAGCGTGGGAACACCACATATGGAACAAAACAAAAACGTCTGTACATGTTCTAGTTTAGTTCTCACCCGCCGTCAAGGGCGAAGTGGCCAAAAGATCACACAAAAAATATCGGCAAAAACCGGCGAATCGAAAGCGGCGGCGCGCCAATCGTCGCGAATCGGCCCTGAATGCGACGCCCTTCCACGACCGTGTGTGCCGCGACTTCCATGAAGGTGGCCGGATAAGGCGCTAAATGCCGACGATGCCGCCGGCGAGGGGGATGATTTCGACCCGCTCTCCGGCCGCCGCCGGTGGGGCGTGGGGTGGACGCTTTATCAGGCAATCGGCGAGGGCCAGGGTCGCCAGCATGGAGCTGTCCTGAGCATCGAAGGGAATGACAAGTTGCTCTCCGGCGTCGTTTTGGGTCAGCGTCGCGCGCATATATTCCTCGCGGGCGCCGTTCTTTCCCACATCCTTGCCGAGGCGCGCCGACTTCACCGGCGCCTCCCTCCGATCGATGCCGAGCATGACGGCCAGCGCCGGGCGCACGAACAGGACGGTGCAGACAAGGGCGGATACCGGATTGCCGGGAAGACCGAGCATCGGTGTTTCGCCCAGGCGCCCGAACATCAAGGGCTTTCCCGGTTTCATGGCGATGCGCCAGAAATCGAGCTCCAAGCCGTGGTCGTCCAGCGCCTTCTTAACCAGGTCGTGGTCGCCGACCGAAGCGCCACCGGTGGTGATCAGGAGGTCCATCCCCCGCGCCCCCTCGGCGAGGGCGCCGATGGCGCCGACGTCGTCGGCGGCGATGCCGAGGTTGAAGGGGACGCCGCCGTCGGCGCTGACGATGGCGGCGAGGGCCACCGCGTTGGAGCTTGCGATCTGGTTGGGGCCCAAGGGCTCGCCCGGCATCACCACCTCGTCCCCGGTCGCCATGATGGCGACGCGGGGCTTGCGGCGCACGGTCAGCCAGGGCCGGTTCATCGCCGCCGCCAGGCCGACGTCACGCGCCGTCATCACCCTGCCTTTGCGTAGAAGCACGTCGTGCTCCTTGAAGTCGAGCCCGGCTTCGCGAATGTAGGCGCCGGCCTCCACGGTTTCCTTCACCGACACCGCTTCCGCGCCGAGGTCGGTATTCTCCTGGATGACGATGGCATCGGCGCCATCGGGCACCGGACCGCCGGTAAAGATCCGCACCGCTTCGCCGGCGCCGATTTTTCCATTGAATTCCGCCCCCGCCGGCGCCTCGCCGATGACCTTGAGCGTCACCGGCACATTCGCCACGTCCTTGGCGCGCACGGCATAGCCGTCCATGGCGGAGACCGCGACCGGGGGCTGGCTGCGGCGCGACGCCAAATCCTCGGCCAGCACCCGGCCGAGCGCCCCTTCGAGCCCGATCTGCTCGGGGGCGAGGGGGCTGAAGGCCCGGATGATCCGGGCGCGGGCTTGGTCTACGGAAATCGTCATGGGGCGTCGTAGGTGCCGGACTTGCCGCCGGATTTGTGGACCAGGCGGATCTCGGTGATCCGCATTCCCCGGTCGACGGCCTTGCACATGTCATAGACCGTAAGCGCGGCGACGGCGGCCGCGGTCAGGGCTTCCATCTCTACCCCGGTGCGGCCCGTCACCTTGCAGGTCGCGGTGATGTCGACGGCGTTTCGTTCGGGATCGCAGACGAGATCCACCTCTACCGAATTGAGCGCCAGGGGATGGCACAGCGGGATGAGGTCGGGTGTCTTCTTGGCGCCCATGATGCCGGCAAGGCGGGCCACCGACAGCACGTCGCCCTTCTTGACGCCGCCTTCGGTGATCAGCTTCATGGTGTCGGGCGCCATGACGACCGAGCCCGCCGCCACGGCGACGCGTTCGGTCTCGTCCTTGTCGGAAACGTCGACCATGCGGCTCTTGCCCTTGGCGTCGAAATGGGTGAGTTCGGCCATGGTCAGGCCGTCGCCCGGCCGCTGCCTGCCGCCACCGGGACGGGCCGGCCGAGGAGGGCGCGCGTCGCCGCCTCGACGTCGGCCTGGCGCATCAGCGATTCGCCGATGAGGAAAGAGGTGACGCCGGCATCGGCCATGCGGGCGAGGTCTCGCCTATCATGGAGCCCGCTTTCGCTGACCACGAGGCGGTCTTCGGGCACCTTCGAGGCCAGCGCCTCGGTGGTCGCGAGGTCGGTCTCGAGCGTCTTGAGGTTGCGGTTGTTGATGCCGATCAGCGGCGATCCCAGCCCGAGGGCGCGGGCAAGCTCGGCCTCGTCATGGACCTCGATCAGGACGTCCATGCCGAACGATCGCGCGCTCGCCTCAAGCTCCCGCGCCATCGCATCGTCGAGCGCCGCCATGATCACAAGCACGCAGTCGGCGCCAAGGGCGCGGGCCTCGGCGATCTGATAGGGCTCGACCATGAAGTCCTTGCGCAATACCGGCAGCGCCGACGCCCCCCGGGCGCTAACGAGGTCGTCGTCGCTGCCCTGAAAATAGGGAACGTCGGTCAGCACCGATAGGCATGTGGCGCCCCCTCTCTCATAGGCGCCGGCGAGGTCTTCGGGCGCGAAATCGGGGCGGATGAGACCGGCGCTCGGCGAGGCCCGCTTGATCTCCGCGATCAGACCGTAACCGCCGGCCTCCCTGGCGCCGGCAAGGGCGGCGTGAAATCCCCTGGGCGGGCCGGCGTCCCTTGCCGCCTTGATGACCTCGCGCAGAGGGCGGCGCGCCATGCATGCCTTCACATGGTCGCGCTTCACGGCGCAGATTTCGGTCAGTACGTCGCCCATCTATGCCTCTGGCCTCAGGCGGCCTCGCGGTTGGTGATGTCGATAAGGCGGTCGAGCACGCCCTTGGCGGCGCCCGAGTCGACGGCCTCGGCGGCGGCGGCGACGCCGGCCTTCAAGCCTTCCGCCTTGCCGGCGACGATGAGCGCCGCGGCGGCATTGTAGAGCACGATATCGCGGAAGGGTCCCGGCTTGCCGTCGAGCATTTCGCGCATGGCCTTGGCGTTGGTCTCGGCGTCCGCGCCCTTCAAATCCTCAGGTCTGGCACGGCTGAGGTCCGCTTGCTCGGGCGTGACCTCGAAGGTGGCGATGCGCCCGTCGTTCAACTCGGCGACGTAGGATGCCCCGGTGGTGGTCAACTCGTCCAGCCCGTCGGCGCCGTGCACGACCCAGGCCCGCTCGGTGCCGAGATTGGCCAGCACCTCGGCGATCGGCTCGATCCACTGATGGTGGAACACGCCGAGGAGCTGGCGCTTGGCGCCGGCCGGGTTCGACAGCGGGCCCAGCAGGTTGAATATGGTGCGGGTGCCGAGCTCGGCCCGGGTCGGTCCGACATGGCGCATGGCGCTGTGGTGCCGCGGCGCCATGAGGAAGCCGATGTTGTTCTCCCACAGGCTTTCCTTCACCAGCGCCATATCGGCGTCGATGTTGACGCCGAGCGCGTTCAACACGTCGGCCGAGCCCGATTGCGACGACAGCGCCCGGTTGCCGTGCTTGGCCACCGGCACGCCCGCCGCCGCCGCCACCAGGGCGGCGCCGGTGGAGATATTGAAGGTGCCCGAATCATCGCCGCCGGTGCCGCAAGTGT
Source organism: Pseudomonadota bacterium (assembly GCA_022545545.1). GTDB lineage: Bacteria > Pseudomonadota > Alphaproteobacteria > SMXQ01 > SMXQ01 > JACZQV01. Next base: position 18,543 of record JACZQV010000030.1, on the reverse strand, counting down.
CGATGGCGCCATCGGGCGCGTCGATTTTGGCCGCCTTGGCCCGCATCACCCGGGCGGCGCCGACGATCTCGTCCACGGTCTCGCCACGGACCCTGAGAGCCATGAGGAAAGCGCCCATCTGCGAAGGCGTCGCCTCGCCCGACATGATGATCTCGAACGCCTCTTCGGCCTGGACCTGGCTCATGCGTCCGCCGTCGGCCACGAAAGCTAACAGTTCCTTGAACTCGTTGGCTCCGCCGCTCATGCCGCGAGTCCTCCCTGCCGCGCCCGGCTTAGGAAATTCTTGAGCACCTGGTGGCCGTGCTCGGAGGCGATGCTCTCGGGATGGAACTGGACGCCGTAAACCGGCAGCTCGCGGTGGGCCAGCCCCATGACGATCCCGTCCCCGGTCTCGGCCGTGACCTCCAGGCAGTCCGGCAGCGAATCGCGTTCCAGGACCAGCGAATGGTAACGCGTCGCCCGGAAGGGGCTGGGGATGCCCTCGAACATGCCATGGCCGTTGTGAAAGGTGTCGCTGAGCTTGCCGTGCATCGGCGCCGGGCCGCGCACCACCTTGCCGCCGAAGGCCTGGCCGATCGCCTGATGGCCGAGGCAAACGCCCAACATCGGCAGCCGCCCGGCCGCTTTCCCGATCAGCTCGAGGCAGATGCCCGCCTTGTCGGGGTCGCACGGCCCGGGAGAGAAAACCAGTCCATCGGGCCCGAGCGCCATCGCCTCCTCGGCGCCGAGCGCATCGTTGCGCTTCACCACCACCTCCGCCCCCAGTTCGCCGAGATAGTGGAGCAGGTTGTAGGTGAAGCTGTCGTAATTATCGATTAGTAACAACATTTCCGTAACTTATGACGCGACCCTAAGATACAGCCGGAACCAATGCTCACCCTATATATCAGGTCTCGGCAGGGGAAGGAAGGAGGCCGCGAGAGGCGCCGCCAAGCCTTACCGGTCGCCACCGGGAAAGGCCGCCGGGCGAGCGGACGGAATAACCTTGACCTTCCAGCAACTAGAAGCCTCATATGGGATACATTGTGGGATACATAAAGCCGGTTCCAACTTCGCTTGCGGCCGAGTCTCATGGCCGCCGTTTAGGACATCGATCATGACCGAGAAAACATCGGGCGATCGGCACCCGGGTGAGAGTGCGGATCAGGGCCATCAGTGTCACCAACACCACGGCCACGCCGAACAGAGCCACGATCATCAGGATGACGCCGGTCATGGCGTCGGCCGCGCCGGCGGTATTTTCGGCTGTCCGATGCACCCCGATGTGCGCCGGGCAAGGCCGGGGGATTGTCCCGAATGCGGCATGGCGCTCGAGCCGTTGGTGGCTCTCGGCGCTGGCGTGGAGGATGTCTACACCTGTCCGATGCACCCCGATGTGCGCAACGCCGGGCCCGGCGACTGCCCTGATTGCGGCATGGCGCTCGAGCCGATGACCTTGCCGGGCGCCGGCGCCGGGACGGTCTACACCTGTCCGATGCACCCCGAGGTCGTCAGCGACGGACCGGGCGATTGCCCCGAATGCGGCATGGCGCTCGAGCCTGTAATGGCGCCGGGCGCCGGATTCAAAACGGTCTACACCTGCCCGATGCATCCCGAGATCGTCAGCGACGGACCGGGTGACTGTCCCGAATGCGGCATGGCGCTCGAGCCCCAATCGGTGGCGGTGGAGGAGGCGCCGAATCCCGAGCTGGTGTTGATGACGCGCAAATTCCGGGCCTGCCTCGTCCTCACGGTTCCGCTCGTCCTATTGGCGATGTCGGACCTCATTCCGGGACGGCCCTTGCAGGAAGCCGTGTCCGGGCGGACGTTGTCGTGGCTCCAGTTCTTCCTGGCGACGCCGGTGGTCCTTTGGGGCGGCTGGCAGTTCTTCGTCCGCGGCTGGAACTCGATCCTTCTTCGCCGCCTCAACATGTTCACCCTGATCGCCATGGGCGTCGGCGTCGCCTACCTGTTCAGCACCGTCGCCGTCCTCTTTCCCGGCATCTTCCCGGCGTCGTTCAAGGGCGCCGCCGGCGAGGTCGCCCTTTACTTCGAGGCCGCGGCGGTCATCACCACGCTGGTGCTCCTGGGTCAGGTGTTGGAACTGCGCGCGCGGAGCAGGACATCGGACGCCATCCGCTCACTCCTCGACCTGGCGCCGAAGACGGCGCGCATCGTCCGCGAGGACGGGTCCGAGGAGGATATCGCGCTGGCGAGGGTTGCGCCGGGCGATCGCCTCAGGGTCCGCCCGGGGGAGAAGGTCCCGGTCGACGGGGTGGTGCTCGAGGGCGGGAGCTCGATCGATGAGTCCATGGTCAGTGGCGAGTCCCTGCCGGTGGAAAAGGCCCCCGGCGATTGGCTGACGGGGGCGACGATCAACGGCGCCGGCAGCCTGATCATGCGCGCCGAGCGCGTCGGCGCCGATACGCTGTTGAGCCAAATCGTGCGGATGGTGAGCGAAGCGCAGCGCTCCCGCGCCCCCATCCAGCGCCTCGCCGACGTGGTCGCCGGCTATTTCGTGCCCGCGGTACTGATCGTCGCCGTCATCACCTTCATCACCTGGGCGCTGATCGGGCCCGCTCCGGCCTTGGCTTATGCCCTCGTCAATGCCGTCGCCGTGCTGATCATCGCCTGCCCCTGCGCGCTCGGCCTGGCGACGCCGATGTCGATCATGGTCGGCACCGGCCGCGGGGCCACCGCCGGCGTATTGATCAAGAACGCCGAGGCGCTGGAGGTGCTCGAGAAGGTCGACACGCTGGTGATCGACAAGACCGGCACGCTGACCGAGGGCAAACCGCGGCTGACGCGCCTGGAAGTGGCGCCCGGCGTCGATGAGCGCGAATTGTTGCGCCTCGCCGGGAGCCTCGAGCGGGCGAGCGAACACGCCCTTGCCGAGGCCATCGTCGGCGGCGCCGAGGAGCGCAACCTGGAACTTACGGGCGTCGACGACTTCCGGTCCCTGACCGGCAAGGGCGTCACCGGGACCGTCGACGGCAAATCCGTCGCGCTTGGAAACGCGGCGCTGTTCGCGGATCTCGGCATCGGGTTCGAGGACTTCTCAGGCCGCGCCGGCGCGCTCAGCGCCGAAGGCAACACGGTCATGTTCGTCGCTCTCGATGGCAGGGCGGCCGGATTGATCGCCGTCGCCGATCCGATCAAGGAAACGACGCCGGCGGCGATCGAGCAGCTGCGCAAGGACGGCCTTCGCATCGTCATGCTGACCGGCGATAACCGCGCCACCGCCGAGGCCGTCGCCCGGCGCCTTGGCATCGAGGAAGTCAAGGCCGAGGTCCTTCCCGACCGCAAGAGAGAGGCGGTCAAGGAGCTGCAGGCGGCGGGACGCATCGTGGCGATGGCGGGGGACGGGGTGAACGACGCCCCCGCGCTCGCCCAGGCCGAGGTCGGCATCGCCATGGGTACGGGCACCGATGTCGCCATGGAAAGCGCCGGCGTCACCCTGGTCAAGGGCGACCTCAGAGGTATCGTCAGGGCGCGTAGGCTGAGTAAGGCGACGATGTCGAACATTCGCCAGAACCTCTTCTTCGCCTTTGCCTACAACGCGCTCGGCATCCCCATCGCGGCGGGGGTGCTGTTTCCCGTCTTCGGGATACTGCTGAGCCCGATCATCGCCGGCGCCGCCATGAGTCTCAGCTCGGTCTCGGTCATCGCCAACGCCCTGCGGCTCGGTAAGACCGCGTTATGACCCCGGCCTCGGCGCCCTGATTGGCGACGTTCAATTCCGCTTCGAAGGAGGTCTCCCATGCCCGACGATCTCGGACTCAGTCCTTACATGAACATCGGCACCGTATCGGCGCTGACGGGCGTTTCCGCCAAGACCATGCGCTATTACGAGAGCATCGGCCTGACCGAGGAGCCGGTGCGCGCCGCCAACCGCTACCGCGCCTATTCCGCGCGCGACGTCTCCGTGCTTCGCTTCATCCAGCGGTCACGAAGCCTCGGCTTTTCGGTCCGCGATGTGCGCGATCTGTTGTCGTTGTGGAACGATCAGGAGCGGGCCAGCGCCAATGTCAAGGCGCTGGCGCTCAGGCACATCGGCGCCATCGAATCGAAGATCGCGGAGTTACGCTCGATCCGTGAAACGCTGCTCGATCTGACCGAGCGTTGCCACGGCGACGACCGGCCCGATTGCCCCATACTCGCCGATCTCGCCAACGGCGAGGTTGAGTCCAGGAGACGGGTCGGATAGTGCCCTGGGGCGGCGGCTGGCCAAGGGATTTGGCTGGATCGGCGCCAAGGGGTCTCGGTATAGTATAGTGTCGGCGCCGGGATATGGGCGCCCGACGACACCGGCGCACATTCTCCCGCCTGGAGGCGTGAAGTGAAATTCGGCTCGGGCCTGTTGCGAAAGATCGGCGAGCGGTTGTCCCGCCGTGTCCCGTTGCCCTTGGTGATCGCCTTCGTGTCCTTGTGTCTGGGCGTCGGCGTCGGCGTCGGGATGACGTTCCTGTTCGGGCCGCCGGGAGCGGGCCAGCCGGTCATCGCCGGCGCCGATGGGCAGGGGAAATCCGCAGCGGATCGAAACGCGCCCAACAAAGCGCGGCCGTTCCGCCCGCCCCGCGTGGTCTTCAAGCACGGTCCGCCGGAACGACGGGGCGGCGAGCTTGGCGGCCGATCCGTCGGCGAGACATCCGTGCCCGAGGCGGCCGCTCCCGGAAAAGCCGTCCCTCGACGACCCACCCCGGAACCAATGCCAATGGCTCGAACCGCCGGCGCCGTGGGGGACAAGGACACGGCCGGGCCGCCCTCCCGGGAAGTGGCGGCGTTGCCCAGCGCCACGTTCCTGCCCGTCCCGGATGATCGGCTGCGGTGGCGGCGGAACGCGGTAAAGGTCGCCAATGTCGATGGCAGGGCGATGATCGCCCTGGTCATCGACGATATGGGACTGGACCGGCAACGATCGGCCCGCGCGCTCGCCCTTCCGGGCCCGTTGACGCTCGCCTATCTTCCTTACGGCTCGGATCTAAGGCGCCAGACAGAGGCCGCGCGCGCCGCCGGTCACGAACTTCTGGTGCATGTCTCGATGGAGCCCGAATCGGTGGACGAGGATCCGGGGCCGAACGCGCTTATTGGCGACCTCGAGCCCAAGGACGTTCTGAGCCGGCTGCGCTGGGCGCTCGGCCGTTTCGACGGCTATGTCGGCATCAGCAACCATATGGGCAGCAAATTCACCGGCGATGCCGAGGGCATGACGACGGTGGTGCGCGAGCTCAGCGCCCAGGGGCTGATGTTCCTCGATTCCCGGACGACGCAGAAATCCGTCGTCAGCAGGGTAGCCAGGCGCTTTGGCGTGCCCCATGCCCGCCGCCACGTCTTCCTCGACAACGAGGCCCTGACCGCGACCGTGCGCCAGCGCTTGGAGGAGGTCGAGGTGATCGCCACCCATACCGGTTTCGCGGTGGCCATCGGCCATCCCCGCGACGCCACCCTGGAGGTGCTGGAGGAGTGGCTGCCGGACGTGATCGCCCGCGGCTTCGCGCTGGTGCCGATCTCCGCCATCGCGCTGCGCGAAAGGACCGGCGGCTAGTCGGCGCCGGGCACGCGAGCGCCGTCGATCAGCCCTTGGCGGCGGCGAACTTCACCGCTTCTTCCGCCGCGCGGATCAGCGCCTTGGCCTTGTTGCAGCTTTCCTGGTATTCCGCCTCCGGGTCTGAATCGGCGACGATGCCGCCGCCGGCCTGGACATACATGGTGCCGTCCTTGACCAGCGCCGTGCGCAGCGCGATGCAGGTGTCCATGGTGCCGTTGACGGCGAAATAGCCGATGCAGCCGCCATAGATGCCGCGGCGCGAACATTCGAGCTGGTCGATGATCTCCATCGCCCGCACCTTGGGGGCGCCGGAGACGGTGCCGGCGGGAAAGCCGGCGATAAGCGCGTCGAGCGCCGTCAGGCCGGGCTGGATCCCGCCCTCGACGTTGGAGACGATGTGCATGACGTGGGAGTAGTGCTCGATCATGTTCTGCTCGGTGACCTTGACGGTGCCGACCTTGGCCACCCGGCCGACGTCGTTTCGCCCCAGATCGAGCAGCATCAGATGTTCCGCCAGCTCCTTCGGGTCCGACAGCAGATCCGCGGCCAGCGCGCGGTCTTCCTTGGCGTCGGCGCCGCGCCTTCGGGTCCCGGCGATGGGGCGGATGGTGACGACGCCGTCGCGCAGCCTGACCAGGATTTCCGGGCTCGATCCCACCACCTGGAAGGCGCCGAAATCGAGGTGGAACAGGAACGGCGACGGGTTGAGCCGCCTGAGCGACCGGTACAGCGCGAAGGACGGCAGGGGGAAGGGCGCAGAGAAGCGTTGCGAGGGCACGACCTGGAGGATGTCGCCGGCGTGGATATACTCCTTCGCCGTCTCGACCATGGCGTGGTAGGCCTCGCGCGTCGTGTTCGATTGGATGACCGGCGCCGCGATCTCGCCGGGCGCGGTTTCGTGACGGTAGGGCAGCGGCCCGTCGAGCGTTTCGACCGTCTCCCCGAGCCGCGCGCAAGCCGCGTCATAGGCGGCCTTGGCGTCGATGCCGTCGGCGGGCCACACCGGGGTAATGACGGTGATCGCGTCCTCTATGTTGTCGAAGATGGCGATCACCGTCGGGCGCAGGAATAGCGCGTCGGGAACGCCGAGATCGTCCGGGTTGTCGTCGGGCAGGCGCTCCATCAGGCGGACCGTGTCGTAGCCCATATAGCCGAAAAGGCCCGCCGCCATCGGCGGCAACTCAGGTGGCGTCTCGAACAGGGATTCGGCGATGAGCGCGCGCAAGGAGTCGAGCACTCCGCCGGGGCAGGGCTCGAAGGCGTCCACCTTCGTGCGCGCATTTCGGTTGATCTCGGCCGCATCGGCGTGACAGCGCCAGATGAGATCGGGCTTGAACCCCATGAAGGAGTAGCGCCCGCGCACGGTGCCGCCTTCGACCGATTCGAACAGGAAGCTGTTGGTCTCGCCCTCGGCCAGCTTGAGCATCGCCGAGACCGGAGTTTCCAGATCGGCAACCAGCTTGGTCCACACGACCTGTCCCTGCTTTGCCTCGTAAATGCGGGCAAAGACGCGAAAGTCAGGCGAATTGTCCATGACTTAGAATCGGGACTCGATGGTCTTTCGCTTGATCTCCACCGCGTAGCGCTGACGCAAAGCGCCGGTGAGCTGCTCCAGGAGATCGCTGGCGATGCCCTGGCGTAGGGAATCGCGGGTCGCATCGACGGTCTTTTTGTCCGCTGACGGTTGGGCCGGTTTGACCTCGGTAAGCCGGGCGACGATCGCGCCGCCGGGCGCCTCCCCGATCACCGCCTCGCCCGGCTTGGAAGCGAACAGCTTGGCGACCAGCACGCGCACGGCGCCGAGCCTGCCGTCCTGGCCCGTGCGGTCGAAAGGCGGCGTGACCTTGAAGGCGAGTCTTTCCTCGGCGGCGATGGCGGAGAGTTTCTCTCCCGCCGTGACCCGCTTGAGGATGGCCTCGGCCCGCTCCTTCGCCTTCTTGGCGCGTTGCTCGGCCTGCCAGGCGGTGATGATTCCCTGGCGCACGCTCTCGATCGGTTTGGGTTTGGGCCGAGTGATGGCGTCGACCCTGAGAATCATATAACCGCCGGCTTCGGTTTCGGTCAGCGGGCTTTCCTCGCCCTGGGGCGTTGCGAAGGCGAGCTTGAGGAAGGCCCCATCGCGCGCCAGACCGTCCACCGGTTTGCCCTCGGCCGTCCGTCCCTTGCCGTCGATCGCTTTGATCTTGACCGCCTTGAGGTCGAGCTTGCCCGCCGCCTCTTCGAGGCTGGCGCCGCCGGCAAGGGCATCCTCGAGGCCGTTGGCGAATTCCGAGATGCCCTCGAGCGCGAGGTCACGGGCAATGTCCTTGCGAAGCTCCTTGCGCACCTCCTCGAAGGTCCGGACCCGCGTGTTCTCGGATGCCGTGACCCGGAGAATGTGCCAGCCCAGCGAACTCTTGACCGGATCGGTGACCTCTCCATCCTTGAGCGCGAAGGTGGGATCGGCGAGCTCGGGCAACAAATCCGAGCGCTCGACCCACCCGAGGGAGATGAGGTTGGTCTTGTCGTCGCCAAGCTCCTTGACGATGGTCGGGAAATTCCTGCCGTCGAGCAGGAAGCCGTGGGCGCGGCGCGCCGTCGCCTCGTCCGTCAACACGATCTGATCGACCTTGCGCCGTTCGCGGGCCGTGAACTCGTCGCGCCGGGCCTCGTATGCCTCGCGCAGCTTGTCATCGGAAACCCGGACCTCCGCCGCCAGGCTGTCCGGATCCAGGCTGACATAGGTCACGGAGCGGTATTCCGGCGCCATGTAACGGCCGGAATGGGCCTTGTAGAATTTGTCGATGGCGGCCTGATCGGGAACGCCGACACCCGTCACCGAACCGGCGGGCACGAGGACGTGCTCGGCGATGCGCCGCTCATGCCGGTAGCGGTAGATCGTCTCCACCGATCTTTGCGGCACCTGGCTCAGGGAGGCCACCGCCGAGGTCAGCTGCGACCGCGCCAAATCCTCCTTTATCATGGCGACGTAAATGTCCTCGGTGAAATTGTTCTGGAACAGGACATTGGCGAACAGGCGCCGGTCGAACCGGCCGCGGTCGTCATGAAAGGCCGGGTTGGCGCGAATCGTCCGGCGAACCAGTTCTTCGCTGACGGCGACCCCTAGGTCCCGCGTCCCGAGGGAGAACACTACCCGGTTGATGAGCCCCTCGAGCGCACCGTCGAGAAGACCCAGCTGCTTCGCCTGTTCGCGGTCGAGACGGCCGCCGAACATGGGGGAGACGCGGGCGAGCTCGCGGCGGAATTCGCGGTTGAGCTCCGAACTCGTGATCTTGACGCCGCCGACCTTCGCCACCACCGGGTCGCGTTCACCCAGGAAGATATCGTTGATGCCCCAGACGGCGAAGCTGAGGATCAGAAGTCCGAGCAGGATCTTGACGACCCAGGAGCCGGTCTGTTTGCGAAGGGCTTGGAGCATGATTCGAATGGTCCCGCCAACTCGTCCAATACCCACCGCCAAAGGCTTCCTCGGCCATGGCTTTGGGCGGCGCGGCATCATAAGAGCGCCGATGGCACGCCGCAACCGGGAAATGGCCCCGAAGCCTTGGCCCGGCTTGCCGGTGGCATTCGGCCGGGCCATGTGATAAACAGGCGCGGCTTCGCGCCTCACCAGGCCTAGCTAAGGGCCTCGGCGGGCCTCGGCGGGCCGCCAGGGGTGATGCCCAGGAGCGGAATAGAGCGGAAATCATGACCGATCCCCCCCGGCCTCTGATGGCCGGCAACTGGAAGATGAACGGCTTGAGCGGCGATGGCCTCGCCCTTGCCGCCGAGCTCGTCCGCCGCGCCGCTTCGGCTAAGGGTGAGGAAGCGCCGGCCTGCGATCTTCTCGTCTGCCCGCCGGCGAGCCTGTTGTGGCGGGTGGCCGAGGCGCTTAGCCAAAGCCCTATCGCCGCCGGCGGCCAGGACTGCCATGCCGACGCCGAGGGCGCCCATACCGGTGATATCAGCGCCGAGATGCTGAAGGACGCAGGCGCGAGTTACGCCATCGTCGGCCATTCGGAGCGCCGCGCCGGCCATTCGGAGACGGACGCGCTGGTGCGCGCCAAGGCGGAAGCGGCGCTCGGGGCCGGGCTCTGCGCCATCATCTGCATCGGCGAGACCGAGGCCCAATATGGCGCCGGTGAGACCCTCGGCGTGATCGAGAAGCAGTTGGCGGGCTCGCTGCCCGACGGCCCCGGAGCCGCCGAGGTGGTGGTCGCCTACGAGCCGGTATGGGCGATCGGCACCGGGCTGACGCCGAGTTTGGATGAAATCGCCGCGGTTCACGCCCATATACGTGGGATACTCGGCGGCGCCTCGGCCGAGGGCGGGGTGATGCGGATCCTCTACGGCGGCTCGGTCAATCCCGCCAACGCGGCGGAAATCCTTGGGTTGGAGGAGGTCAACGGGGCCCTCGTCGGCGGCGCATCGCTCAATGCCGACGATTTCTGGACCATTGCCCGAAGTTGTCCCTAGCGGATTTGCCGGGAAGCGGGTAAAAGGTCGTGTGAATTTTTCCGGCCGGCATCGGGCCCGGCCGCTTGTGTGAGTGGCGCTTTGTTGTATCGGTCATGACGACGATCCTACTTGTTATCCATCTTTGTCTCGCCATCGCCCTGGTGATCACGGTCTTGCTCCAGCGCAGCGAGGGCGGGGCGCTAGGCATCGGCGGCGGCGGCGGCTTGATGACGAGCCGTGGTACGGCCAATTTTCTGACCCGGACGACGGCGGTAATCGCGGTACTGTTCGTATCCATGAGTCTGTTGCTGGCGATTCTCGCCAGCGCCGAACGCAAACCCCGGTCGATCCTGGATGAAGGCGGGGCAGGGACCCCGGCCCAGGAGGCGCCGGTCAAGCCGGGCCCGTCCGAGCCGGGAACTCCCAGCGTCCCGCTGGCCCGCTGATGGGGCCCCGCGCGAAACCCGGAGGGTGGCGTCGGGATCGCCCCCGCTTTCCCGTGGTCCGGGCGGCCCTGATGGTGTATCCCCCTTCTATGGAAAATAAGTACTAGAAGCCGATGACCCGGTTCATCTTTATCACCGGCGGCGTCGTTTCCTCGCTTGGCAAGGGACTGGCTTCCGCGGCCTTGGGGGCGCTCTTGCAGGCCCGCGGCTTCAAGGTCCGTTTGCGCAAGCTCGATCCCTATCTCAACGTCGATCCGGGGACCATGAGCCCGTTTCAGCACGGCGAGGTCTATGTCACCGACGACGGCGCCGAAACCGACCTCGACCTCGGCCATTACGAACGCTTCACCGGCGTGGCGTCGCGCCAGAGCGACAACGTCACCGCCGGCCGCATCTATTCGACGGTAATTGCGCGGGAGAGGCACGGGGACTATCTCGGCGCCACGGTGCAGGTCATCCCCCACGTCACCGACGCCATCAAGGAGTTCATTACGGCGGATTGCGAGGACGCGGATTTCCTGTTGTGCGAGATCGGCGGCACCGTCGGCGACATCGAAAGCCTGCCGTTCCTCGAGGCCATCCGCCAGATGGGCAACGAGGTGGGGCGCGAACGCGCCATGTACGTGCACCTGACCCTGGTGCCCTACATCGCCACCGCCGGCGAGCTCAAGACCAAGCCGACGCAGCATTCGGTGAAGGAACTGTTATCCGTCGGTATCCAGCCCGACGGACTCTTGTGCCGCTCCGACCGGGAAATCCCCTATGCCGAGCGGCGCAAGATCGCCCAGTTCTGCAACGTTCGCGAAGAGGCGGTGATCCAGGCCCTGGACGTCGATACCATCTACCAGGTCCCGATCAGCTACCATGAGCAGGGCTTCGACGAACTGGTCTGCCGCCATTTCGGGCTGGACCAGGGGCGCCAGCCGGACCTCTCCCGCTGGATCGAAATCGTCGAACGCGTCCGCTCGCCGGAAGGCGAGGTCAAGATCGGCGTCGTCGGCAAGTACACCCATCTCCAGGATTCCTATAAATCGCTGTCCGAAGCGCTGGTCCATGGCGGCATCAGCAACAACGTGCGCGTCAATCTCGACTGGATCGAAGCGGAGATCTTCGAGACCGAGGGCGCCGTGCAGAAACTGGACGACGTCAACGGCATCCTGGTGCCCGGTGGGTTCGGGGAACGCGGCACCGAGGGCAAGATCGCGGCGGTCAAGTTCGCCCGCGAGCACAAGGTGCCCTATTTCGGCATATGTTTCGGCATGCAGATGGCGGTGATCGAGGTGGCGCGCAATCTCGCCGGCATCAGTGGCGCCGGGTCGACGGAATTCGGCGCCACCGAAAAACCGGTGGTCGGGTTGCTCACCGAATGGATGCGCGGCGACGAGCTGGAACGGCGCAACGCCGAAGACAACCTCGGCGGCACCATGCGCCTTGGCGCCTATGAATGTCACCTGGCGCCGGACAGCCGGGTGGCCGGTATTTACGATACCCCGGTGATCAGCGAGCGCCACCGCCACCGCTATGAGGTGAACATCAATTACCAGGAAGACCTGGAATCGGCGGGCCTCATGTTTTCCGGCCTGTCACCGGACAAGGAGTTGCCCGAGATCGTGGAACTCCGGGACCATCCCTGGTTCATCGGCGTGCAGTTCCACCCCGAGCTACGCTCCAAGCCCTTCGATCCCCATCCGCTTTTCTCTTCCTTCATCGAGGCGGCCGTCAACAAGTCGCGTCTGGTGTGATCCATGGATAGCGGGCGATGAACGAGCCGCGGCCGAAGCCGCAAAGCAAGCCCCGCCACGTCAGTGTCGGCGAGGTTATACTCGGCAACGATCTGCCGCTGGCGCTGATCGCCGGCCCGTGCCTGCTCGAGAGCCGGTCGCACGCGTTGGAGATGGCGAGCGCCTTGGCCGAGACCACGGCCAAGCTCGGTATCGGGCTGATCTACAAGACCTCGTTCGACAAGGCCAACCGCACGTCGGGCGAAAGCCCCCGGGGCGTCGGCCTCGACAAGGGGCTGCCGATCCTGGCCGAGGTGCGCGAGGTCGTCGGCTGTCCGGTATTGACCGACGTGCACAGCGCCGATCAGTGCGCGGTGGTGGCCGAGGCCGTGGACGTCCTGCAGATTCCCGCCTTCCTGTGCCGTCAGACCGACCTTCTGGTGGCGGCGGCAAAGACGGGCCGCGTCATCCATATCAAGAAGGGCCAGTTCCTGGCGCCCTGGGAGATGAAAAACGTCGCCGCCAAGGTCAAGGCCGCCGGCAACGACAAGGTGTTGCTGTGCGAACGCGGCGCCAGCTTCGGCTACAACACCCTGGTCTCCGACATGCGGTCCTTGCCCGTCCTCGCCGAAACCGGCTACCCGGTGGTGTTCGACGCCACCCACTCGGTCCAGCAGCCGGGCGGCCAAGGCACGGCCAGCGGCGGCGAGCGCAAATACGCGCCGGTGCTGGCCCGCGCCGCCGTCGCCGTCGGCGTCGCGGCCGTGTTCATGGAAACCCATGAGGATCCCGACCGGGCGCCTTCCGACGGCCCCAACATGATACCGCTTGCGGACATGCCGGCCCTGATCTCGACCCTGATGGAGTTCGACGCCCTGGCGAAGTCCGGAATTCACTGAGTTCAAGGCGACTCGATGACAGCCATTACCGATATCCATGCCCGCGAGATACTCGATTCACGGGGCAATCCGACGGTCGAGGTCGACGTGGTGCTGGAATCGGGCGCCCTCGGCCGCGCCGCCGTGCCGTCGGGCGCTTCCACCGGGGCGCATGAGGCGGTCGAACTGCGCGACGGCGACGATCAGCGCTATGGCGGCAAGGGCGTGCTCGTCGCCGTCGGCGCCGTCGAGGGCGAGATTTTCGATGCCCTCTCGGGCCTCGATGCCGAAGACCAGGTGATGATCGATTCGATCATGGTCGAGCTCGACGGCACCGCCAACAAGGGACGCCTTGGCGCCAACGCCATCCTCGGCGTCAGCCTCGCGGTGGCGAAGGCGGCGGCGGAGGAGGCGGGGCTTCCCCTTTACGCCTATGTCGGCGGCACCCATGCCAGGACCCTGCCGGTGCCGCAGATGAACATCATCAACGGCGGCGTCCATGCCGACAATTCCATCGACATCCAGGAATTCATGATCATGCCGGTCGCGGCCGGGAGTCTGGCGGATGCGGTGCGCATGGGGACGGAGGTGTTCCACGCCCTTCGCGGCCAACTGAAGGACGCGGGCCTCAACACCAATGTCGGCGATGAAGGAGGGTTCGCGCCCGACCTCGCCGGCGCCGAGGAGGCGCTCGGCTTCATCACCAAGGCTATCGAGGGTGCGGGCTATGTTCCTGGCGAGGACATCGTGCTGGCGCTCGATGCCGCGGCGAGCGAGTTCTACGATGAGGGAAGCTACAACCTGGCCGGCGAGGGCAAGACCCTGGACGCCGCCGGCATGACCGCCTATTACGCCGAGCTCATCATTCGTTACCCGATCGTCTCCATCGAGGACGGCCTGGCGGAGGATGACTGGCAGGGATGGGCCGGGCTGACGGCTGAACTCGGCGCCAGGGTGCAGCTCGTCGGCGACGACCTGTTCGTCACCCATCCCGAGCGTCTGGCGCGCGGCGTGAAGGAGGGCGTCGCCAACGCCATCCTCATCAAGGTGAACCAGATCGGCACCCTGACGGAGACCCTGGAGACGGTGGAACTGGCGCACAAGTCCGCCTACCGCGCCGTCATATCGCACCGCTCGGGCGAGACCGAGGACACCACCATCGCCGATCTCGCGGTGGCCACGAACTGCGGTCAGATCAAGACCGGCTCGCTGTCGCGCACCGACCGTGTGGCCAAATACAACCGGCTGATCCGCATCGAGGAGATGCTTGGCCCCGCCGCGCGCTATGCCGCCAAGACGGTCCTTCCCTCGGGCTCGTGATCGTTCCCGCCGCCGGGTGAGGGGCCGGCGGGCCTGAGTCAGGATTGCAACAGTGCCGTATAGATTTCGGATTCAGCAGCATTTTTTCTGTTGACGCCGCCGAATCACCTGTTATTCCATCGCGCCCATGATGCTGCTGAGCGAAGTCCGCAAGCGCGCGCGCCATATCGCCGGTCCGGTGTTGGGCGCCTGTGTCTTCAGCTATTTCGCCTATCACGCCGTTCAGGGGGACCGGGGAATCTTCGCCTGGCTCAAACTGACCCAGCAGGTTCAGGAGGCGAGGGAGACCCTTGATAGCGTCTCCGCCGAATGGGGAGTCTTGGAGCGGCGCGCCTCTTTGCTCCGGCCGGACAATCTCGATCCCGACATGCTCTCGGAACGGGCCCGCGCCGTGCTTGGCCTGGCGCACCCCAACGATGTCGTGATTTACGCGATCCCCCGCGCTACGCGGCGTTAGGTCCCGCTTCTATAAATCACCACTTTTTGCCCGATTGAACGAACGCGGCCCGTCGCGGCCGGGGTCCGTCATCGGTCGGCAAGAGCACCCCGCGGGCCGCCTTGCGCCCATCGCTCATCCGTACCAGCGAGCCGATGAAGACCTTCATCGGCTCGCTGGCAAGCGCGAACGCGCGCCCGCAGCGAAGCGAGGAAAGCCAAGCGGGCGGACGCCCGCGCCCGGCGCTTGAGGAAAATTGGCGAGTCCAGTCATGGGCCCGCCGGTATAAGCCGTTGCGATAGAATTGTAATTCCAGGCAATCCTGGCCCCACGCCGGGCCTTCTTGCGAAATCAGCGGGCAACGCCATTTTCTGTCTTTTTTTCCCCTCCCGCTTTGCGAATATTGCCTCAAACGGCCCCTAAATACCCCTTATTAACGGAAATTTAGTTAATTTTTTATAATCATTTGCAATATAAGGTTTATTTGGACTTTCGTTTTTTTGATGATGGGGTGTATTGTCCCGCCGACTCGCCCGGCGTTTCATGTTTCATGACGCCGCGCCGCCGCTCACTGGATAGGGGCCTGCAATGGACACTATCACGGCACCTCCCGAGGAAAAGACCGCCCCCAAAGAAAAGGCTGCTAAGGCAAACGCCGGCCGCAACCGGTCCGAGGCCAAGCGCAGGACCAAGGCGCCGAGATCGAAAAAGATCAAGGCGTCGGCCGAGGAACTTCTCACCTATTACCGCCGCATGTTGCTGATTCGCCGCTTCGAGGAGAAAGCGGGGCAGTTGTACGGCATGGGGCTGATCGCCGGATTTTGCCACCTCTATATCGGCGAGGAAGCGGTGGTCGTCGGCATGCAGGCGGCGATCACGCCAGCCGATACGATGATTACCGCCTACCGGGACCACGGCCACGCGCTTGCCAGCGGCCTGGACCCGCGCCGCATCATGGCCGAGCTGATGGGACGGGCGAGCGGTTATTCCCGCGGCAAGGGCGGCTCGATGCACCTTTTCAGCGCCAAGGACAATTTCTACGGCGGCCACGGCATCGTCGGCGCCACGGTGCCGCTTGGCACCGGATTGGCCTTCGCGCATCGCTATCGCGGCACCGACAACGTGTCGCTGACCTATTACGGCGACGGCGCCGCCAACCAGGGGCAGGTTTATGAGGCCTTCAATATGGCGGCGCTGTGGAAGCTGCCGGTGGTCTACATAATCGAGAACAATCAGTACGGCATGGGTACCTCGGTCGACCGGGCCACCGCCAATTCCGACTTTTATCTCCGCGGCGAGCCGTTCGGCATACCCGGCAGGAGGGTGGACGGCATGGACGTGCTCGCGGTCAAGGCCGCCGGCGACATCGCGGTGACCCATTGCCGCGCCGGCAAGGGCCCCTACATCCTGCAGATGGAGACCTACCGCTACCGGGGCCATTCGATGTCCGACCCGGCGCGTTACCGGACGCGGGACGAGATCAACAAGGTGCGGGCCGAGCACGATGCTATCGACAGCCTGGGCAAACTGATCATCGACGGCGGTTACGCCGAGGAAGCGCGGTTGCGCGATATCGATAGGGGGGTGAAGAAAATCGTTACCGAGGCGGTCGAGTATGCCACCAACGATCCTGAACCCGATGCGTCGGAGCTTTATACCGACGTGCTGGTCGAGGCCTAGTACTTAACCTTCATAAAGGGGTGACACATCCGACGGCCTTGCAACCATTCCCTGGGGTAATGCGCGCGTCGTTGCCCGATTGCCCCGCGGTTGACGTCCCGGAGGTCCTGAGTTGCCGATAGAAGTTCTCATGCCGGCCCTTTCCCCCACCATGACGGAAGGGGTCCTCGCCAAATGGCTGAAACGTGAAGGCGATGAGGTCCGCGCCGGCGACGTCATCGCCGAGGTCGAGACCGACAAGGCGACCATGGAAATCGAGGCGGTCGATGACGGTGTCCTTGGCAGGATCATCGTGCCCGAGGGCGCCGACGCGGTGCCGGTAAACCAGCCCATCGCCGTGCTTCTCGCCGAAGGCGAGGACCGGGCCGCGCTCGAGACATTCCAGCCATCCCGGCCCGAGGCGCCCGCTGTCGCGCCCGTCGCGCCGGCGGCAGCGGAAGTTGCCGGAGCCGTTGCCGCCGCCGTCATGCCCGAACCGGCGGCCGCCGAGGCGGCACCGCCGGTCAAAGGAAGGACTGACGAGAACACCGTCACGCTCACCGTGCGCGAGGCGCTTCGGGACGCCATGGCCGAGGAGATGCGCCGCGACGACAGCGTATTGCTGATCGGCGAGGAAGTGGCCGAGTACCAGGGCGCCTACAAGGTGAGCCAGGGACTGCTGGAGGAGTTCGGCGCCAGGCGCGTCATCGACACGCCGATAACCGAGCAGGGCTTCACCGGCCTTGGTGTCGGCGCCGCCTTTTCGGGGCTGCGCCCGATCGTCGAGTTCATGACCTTCAACTTCGCCATGCAGGCCATGGACCAGATGGTCAATTCGGCGGCCAAGACCCGCTACATGTCGGGCGGGCAGATGCAATGTCCCATCGTCTTCCGCGGCCCCAACGGCGCCGCCTCCCGTGTCGGGGCGCAGCACTCCCAGTGTTTCGCCAGCTGGTTCGCCCATGTACCGGGTTTCAAGGTCATCGCGCCCTACGCCGCCGACGACGCCAAGGGCCTCCTGAAGTCGGCGATCCGCGATCCCAACCCGGTGGTGTTCCTGGAAAACGAAATGCTCTACGGGCGCAAGTTCGAGGTCCCCGATGATCCGGACTTCCTCGTTCCCATCGGCCAGGCACGGGTGTTGCGCCAGGGAACCGACGTCACCATTACCGCCTTTTCGCTGATGGTCGAGCATGCGCTTGGCGCCGCCGAAACTCTGGCGGCGGAAGGGATCGATGCCGAGGTCATCGACCTCAGGACGCTCAGGCCTCTCGACATCACCACCATCATCGCTTCGGTGCGAAAGACCCACCGGCTGGTCGCCGTCGAGGAAGGCTGGCCCTACGCCGGTATCGCATCGGAGATCGCGGCGACGGTCATGGAATACGCCTTCGACCAACTCGATGCGCCGCTGGCGCGGGTGACCTCTGCGGACGTGCCGATTCCTTATGCCGCCAATCTCGAAGCGCTCGCCCTGCCGCGGTCCGACGACATCGTCACCGCCGTCAAGGAGGTCTGTTACCGCGCTTAGCGGTGGCAGGGGCTTTCGTCGCGGCCGGTCTCCCAAGGGGAAATACAGAGATGCCGATCCAGATACTCATGCCCGCGCTCTCGCCGACGATGAGCGAAGGCAATCTCACCAAGTGGCTCAAGCGGGAGGGCGACGAGGTCCGCGCCGGCGAGGTCATCGCCGAGATCGAGACCGACAAGGCGACCATGGAGCTCGAGGCGGCCGACGACGGCAAGCTCGGCCGGATCCTGGTCGCCGACGGCACCGAAGGGGTCAAGGTCAATCGGGTAATCGCGCTCTTGCTCGAAGACGGCGAAACGGAGTCCGATCTCGCCGAAGCGGTCAAGGGCATCGAGGCGCCCGAGGCCAAGGCTTCCGAAGCCGAAGCCCCGGCGGCGGCGGCGGATGAACAGGCGGCCGAGGTGGCGGAGCCCGAGGTCGTCGCCTCCGTAGCGGTAGAGCCGCCGCCGGATTATCAGGCCGATGAAGCGCTCATATCCGAACCAGGCGATTTCGAGGATTTCGTGGCAAACGCCGAAGCCCATGCCGCCCAGGGGCTCCAGGAACAAGCCATCGCGTCCTATACCCAAGCCCTTCGCATCGAGCCGA
>JACZQV010000194.1 GCA_022545545.1 Pseudomonadota bacterium | reverse complement strand
GGCTGGTCATAGGAAAGCTTGTCATAGGTGTAACGCGTGACGCCGATCTCCATGCGCTCGACGTCCTCGGCCCTGACCCCTTCCTTGGCGCGCATCTCGATCGCCGCGTCGATGGCCGGGTGCGAGGCGACGCCGCAGGGGTAGGGCTTGATCACCACCCCCCTGACGTCGAGCTCATAGACCTTTCCCAACTCGGCCAAGGGCGCCATGTCCACCGGCAGGTCGCGGGAATAGGTGTTGTTGAAGCTCCTCGGCCCGTCGAAGGGCTCCCGGTTGGCGGTGAAGCCCAGCGCGCTCCACTGGGCCGCCTCGACGGCGTTCCTGGCCGCCAGGCCGGCGTGGAAGGGCTTGGTCATGGTGCCGAAATTGATGACGTTGCCGCTGGTCATCGACAGGATCATGCCGAGCGCCCGGGCGGTCTCATCGCCCGACAGCCCCAGAAGCCTGCAACACGCCGCCGCCGCGCCGAAGCTGCCGATGGAGCTGGTCGGGTGCCAGCCGCCGATGAGCGAGTGCTTGGGCTGGGTGGTGCGCCCGATCTTCGCCATCACCTCGAACCCCACCATGTAGGCGTGAAGCACGTCGCGCCCGGACGCCCCGATCGCTTCGCCCAACGGCAACAACGAGGCGATGAGCGAGACGCTGGGATGGCCGATCAGGCCCCAGGTCACGTCGTCGAAATCGAGCGCATGGGCGGCGGTGCCATTGACCAGCGCCGCGTCGTGGGGCGAGGTCTTGAAATCGTGCCCCCAGACGGTCGATTTGGGCGAGCCTGTGAAGTTGCGCGCCCATTCGGCGCCGATCCGCCCGGCCGGCTGGCGGGCGCCGGCAAGCGCCACGCCGACGCAATCGAAGATGCCGAGCCTGGCCGCCACCGGCGCCGACGCCGGCGCGTCTTCCATCCTCGCCGTGGTGACGAAATTGACGATGTGCTCGGTGTTGGACATGTCCCCTCCCTGAAACCCTTGTTGTTCTTCGAAGCCGCCGGGTGCCCGGCACCTTATTACGCATCCGGGCGCATTTCCAGCCGCGGATCGGGCCGCCTTGCCGCCCGCCAGGGTCCTTTTCGGCAGAAGGATGAAACGGGGCAAAAGCCTCAACGAAGGCGTTTCGCCAATCCCTGTTACCGGCCGAGCCACCAGGGTTTGCTGAAATACCGGTCGGCCTCGTCTTTCGGCATGTACTGGTGGGGGATGTCGAGATACTCGATCATGTCGGCGAAGGGGTCGGGGAAGGACGGATCGAGGATTTCCACCGCATTTCGTTCCCGAACTTCCCCGATCAACGCCCGGTAGGCGTCGACCGGCTCGTAGCCCGCCTGCTGGAAGATCACCCGGCCGCCGTATTTTTCATAAAGCGCCTTATTGACGTTCCATCGACGCACCGTGACCCTGGCGACCCGTTCGGCCGAGCGGCGCTGTATCTCGGCGTAGTCGGGGATGGATCGGCCCCATTTGCGTTGCTCGAGCTCGTGGGCGATCAGTTTTTCGACCGTCGCCAGGTGTTCCTCCAGGCGCTTGCGCCCGGCCGGGCCAAGACCGCTTCTCGCCAGCTTCCTCTCGAGCTTATCGCGCTGGGCCCGGAACTCGCTCAATCGGCCGAGGCGTTTGGCCGCCATGAACGACACCAGCGCCTCCACTTCCGCCGCCGTCGGCTCGAGCCCGCGCTCCTTGAGGACGCGCCCGGTCACCTCACCCCAGATGCGCCTCTCGAGCCGCTTTTTGCGGTAATCGTGAAGCCACGCCTTGTAATCGGTTCCGGGGCGCCGCTTCTTGGCCTCGCTGCGCGATCGTTCCGGCGGGCTGATGTCGCCTAGGCGGATGTCGTTGCCGAAGACGCGGGCGACGACGCCGGACGGCGTCTCGGGGGCCTGCGCCAAGGCCCCGACGCCTGCGAGCCAGGCGGCACAAAGCGCCAAACAGAGGGTCTTGGGGAATTTCAGGCGGCCAGGCGTCATATTCCAACCCAACCTCGATACCAAATCCATGTGGCGCGCTACACACGGCGGGGGCGTTGACGGTGCCCGTAGAAAGGCGCCGGTACGCCCGGCGAATTGGCGCGCCCGAGAGGATTCGAACCTCCGACCCCAGGATTAGGAATCGGAAAGAAACAGCCCCACAGGCTATCATGGGCTAACATTTTCCTTACATTGCTCCCATAATCGGCTTATGTGTTGTTTGATGATACCCGATGATACG
>JACZQV010000130.1 GCA_022545545.1 Pseudomonadota bacterium | reverse complement strand
CCGGTCCGCCGGCGCATGATCGATTCGCCAATAAGCTCGCCAGCGCAACGATGATTCCCGTTGGCATTGCCGCCGATTCTTTGATTATGCCACTCCCGCATTTTCGCGAGTTTATCGACAGCCTGGCTCAGCAGCAGAAGTGCGGGTGACCCCGCGCCCATGTCCGCCGTTGGGCGTGAAGCAGGCATGATCCGCTCAAAGGCGGACGGCGAGGGCGCCTGCTTCGGCGGGGTTTCGACCTGAGCCACGGCGCCGGGCCGGGGGTTGTCGGATCGGCCCAAAACTTCGATAATGAAGTTCTTGGGGTTGCGGCAAGGGCGGCGGTCTGCCTTGGTGACGCCGCGCGAGCCGGGGAGGAAAACATGGCCTACGGCGAAGGCGAGACTCTCGAGGCGTTCGACGCCAAGCTCGCGGGCGCCCATATGCGCGGGCAATGGACCTCCGACGCGCGCCGCGACGAAGGCAAGGGCGGGGCGTGGCAGGGCGATTTGTGGGAGCCCGCCGTCCGCGGCGAGGCCCACGTCTGGAAGTGGCAAGACACCGAAGCCTTCCTCGATCAGTCCGCCGACGCCATACCGGAGAGCTTCACCGCCCGGCGCAGCCTGATGTTCACCAACCCGGGCCTCGAGCGCTCCATCACCCACACCATGAATGTGGGCGTGCAGCTGATCAAGCCGGGCGAGCTCGCCTGGGCGCACCGTCACTCCATCTCGGCGCTGCGTTTCGTCATCGAGGGGCACCCGGACCTCTTCACCGTGGCCGACGGCGAGGTCTGCCCGATGGAGGACCACGATCTGGTGCTGACACCGGGCTGGCATTGGCACGATCACCACAACCGGTCGAAGGGGCGGGCGATCTGGCTCGATGTCCTCGACGGCCCCCTGGTCGGGGCGCTCAACCAGACGGTGTTCGAGAATTATGGCGAAAAACAACAGCCCATTCGCAACGATCCGCCGTCGGGCCTTCTGCGCTATCCCTGGAAGCGGATGGAGGCGGGGCTGAAGGAAATGACCGAAAAGCAGGCCTCGCCCCATGACGGCTTGGCGCTTGAATACCGCCATCCCGAGACCGGAGGATCGTTACTGCCGACGCTTGGCTGCCGGGTCCAGAGCCTGCCGCCCGGCTTCGAAGGCGCTTCGCACCGCCACTCATCGAGCGAGGTCTATCTCGTCATCAGCGGCGCCGGGCGGACCGAGGTCGGGGACACGATGCTGGAATGGGGGGAGCGGGACTGCTTCGTGGTTCCCGCCTGGGCGCCCCATGCCCACGCCAACGGCTCCGGCAGCGAGGCGGCGGTGCTCTTTGCCGTCGACGACGCGCCGGCCCTTCGCGCCCTCGGTTTGTATCGTCAAGACCCCGCGACCAATGATTAGATAGTGGGAGGATGTCATCATGTCGACCGCACTCGAAATAACCGATGAACTGAAGACCTTCGAAGAGGTGGCGCGCGAACTCGCCAATGCCCAGTTCGACTCGGAGCAATACCGCCGCGTGCTGGAGATGCCCCTGACGCGGGAGCGCGCCCAGAAATACACCCTGCAGAAGGCGCACTGGAACCTCAACCGGCGCGATTGCTGGGCCTTCGCCCAGGCGCTGGCGCCGATCGACGTGAAAAGGCTGATCTGGGAGCATGAGCTCGACGAGCTCGCCGGCAACGACGAAAGGGGCGTCGAGGCCCACTATCTGCTGCAGATGCGCCAGAGCGAGCTGATCGGCCTCAAACCGGAAGACTTCACCAACGAAGCCATGGCGGACGGCACCCGCACCTGTCTCTACGCCTATATCCACCTCGTCAAGGACAGCCCGTGGCTCAAGTCCGTCGCCGCCTGCGCGGCGCTCGAGGTCAGCAATTCGGCGGACTATGTCGATGGCGGCGGCATGTCGTACCGCATGGGCAAGCGCTTCGAGGAGGACCTCGGGATACCGTTCGAAAAGCAGGTCAACGCCGTCGAGCACCACGAGGTCGACGTCGCCCACGGCAACCTTCTCATGGACGTCGCCCGGCGCCACGCCGATACGCCCGGGAAACTCGATCTGCTGATGGAGGGGCTCAACGATAGCTGGGCGCTGGACCGGGTATGGAAGGGCCAGCTCGCCGAGATGATGGCGGCGCTGCCCGGCCCCGAATGACGCCCGACGCCCGGGACCGGCGGATGCCGGACGCGCCGGATCCCGGGACGAAGTTCCTGCTCGACCCCTATATCGACTGGGCAAAGGGCGAAGGCGTGCCCATCGTCGAGGATTTCGCCGTCGACATGCTCACCATGGACACCGCGCCTTGGGAACGGTTCGGCGTCGACGGCGCACTGGTCCATCTCAAGGGGCGGGGCGATTTCGTCGCCGTGCAACTCATCGAGATTGCGCCCGGCGCCAAGAGCGCCCCCTTGCGCCACCTCTATGACGAGGTGTTCTACGTCCTTTCGGGCCACGGCAGCACCCGGATCGGCGTCCCCGGCGGGGAAAGCCACGGCTTCGAATGGGGGCCCCGTTCGGTCTTCGCCCCGCCGCTCAACGCGCCGTTCCAGCTTTTCAACGGATCGGGGCGCTCCCCCGCCCGCCTGGCGTCGGCCAACAACCTGCCGATGATCATGAACCTGGTGCATAATGAGGCCTTCATCTTCGAGAACCCCTGGGAGTTCGTTGAGCGGGCGGGCAAGGACGCCTATTTCGCCGGCGATGGCGATCTTATCAGTTTGAAGCCGGGCAGCCATATGTGGGAGACCAACTTCATCCCCGATCTGGCGTCCTTGGCGCTCAAACCATGGGAGGCGCGCGGGGAGGGGTCGAAGAACCTCAAGCTCATCCTCGCCGACAGCGTCATGCATGCCCATTCCTCGGAAATGGCGGTCGGCACCTACAAGTTGGGCCACCGGCACGGTCCCGGCGCCCATGTCTTCGCCGTCACCGGCGAAGGCTTCTCGCTCTTGTGGTACCAGGGCGATGAGGAGTTCGTCCGCCACGGCTGGCGCCATGGCGTCGTTTTCGCGCCGCCGGATAGGATGTTCCATCAGCATTTCAACGTCTCTGACCGCCCGGCGCGCTATCTTGCGGTGTCGCTCGGCAGCCACCGCTATCCGGTGACGGCGCTCAAGCGGGCGCGCAAACAGACACCGGAAGCATCGGTGAGGGACGGCGGCTGGCAGATCGATTATGATGACCAGGATCCGCGGATTCACCGGATCTTCCTCGACGAGCTGGCGAGGCGCGGCGTCGCATCGAAGATGGGCAAGGTTTTCGACGAGGAGAAAATCCTTGAACGAGCCGTCGGCCGGGGCGGATCGCGGGGTTAAGGGGATTTAACGGAAATGGCCGAAGCGACCACGGAACAGATCGCGCAAAACCGCAAGGACCGGGTGATGCTCGACCCCTATCTCGACTGGGCCGATGGCGAAGGCGTGCCCATCATCGATGATTTCGGCGTCGATCTTCTCGAAGCCGGCACCGCCCCTTGGCCTCGGTTCGGCGTCGACGGCGCCATCGTGCATCTCAAGGGCCGGGGGAATTTCGTCTCCGTCTTCCTGTTCGACCTGGCGCCCGGCGCCAAGACGGCGCCTTTGCGCCATCTCTACGAGGACGTCTATTACGTGCTGTCGGGCCAGGGCTCGACCAAGGTCGAGACCGCCGACGGGCAGACCCACAGCTTCGAGTGGGGGCCGAAAAGCATGTTCGCCATGCCGCTGAATGCCCGGCACCAGATCTTCAACGGATCGGGCATGGCGCCGGCGCGCCTGGCCTCGACCAACAACCTCACCATGATCCTGAATCTGTTCCACAACGTCCCCTTCATCTTCGCCAACGACGAGACCTTCACCGAGCGCGAGGCCGACCCGAGCTGGTTCGCCGGCGAGGGCGAAATGACCTCGATCCGGCCCGGACGCATCCTGTGGGACACCAACTTCGTGCCCGACCTCTCTGCCTTCGAGCTCAAGCCCTGGGAGGCGCGCGGCGCCGGCTCGGCCAACATGCAGTTCATCCTCGCCGACGGGGGGATGGGGGCGCATTGCTCGGAGATGCCCGTCGGCACCTACAAGAAGGGCCACCGCCACGGGCCGGGGCTGCACATCTTCGTCGTCCACGGCGCCGGTTACACGCTCCTGTGGTACCAGGGCGACGAGGATTTTGAGCGCGTCGACTGGCGCCACGGCATGGTGTTCGCGCCGCCGGATGAGATGTTCCACCAGCACTTCGACACCTCCGCCACCCCGGCCCGCTACCTGGCGGTGGGACTGGGGTCGAAGCGCTACCCGGTGATCCAGGATCGCCGCGCCGGATCGGAAGGCCAGAGGTCCGACGTCTCGATCAAGGAGGGCGGCCGCCAGATCGAATACGAGGACCAGGACCCCCGCATCCACCGCATCTATCTCGAGGAATTGCAAAGGACCGGCGTCGGTTCGCGGATGGGGAAATATTTCGACGAGGACCGCATCCTCAAGGAGATCGAGGGCGCGGCGTGAGGTCCCGAACGCCTCACGGCGGCCGGGGCAGGGGATAAGCGAAAGCAAGGATTGAGGAAATGCCGGAAGGAAACAAGGTAGGAAACCAGGAACTACGCTATCTGCTCGATCCCTACCTCGACTGGGCGGCGGGGGAGGGAGTGCCCATCCATGAGGATTTCTGCGTCGATCTCCACAGCCTCGAGACCGCGCCTTGGGCGCGGACCGAGACCAACGGCGCCTTCGTGCATCTCAAGGGGCGGGGCGATTTCATCTCCGTCTTCCTCTACGAGCTCACCCCCGGCGCCAAGAGCGCGCCCTGCCGGCACCTGTTCGAGGAGGTGTTCCTGGTCCTCTCGGGCCACGGCAGCACCCAGATCGAGACCCATGACGGGGTGACCCATTCCTTCGAATGGGGGCCCAACAGCCTGTTCGCCATACCGCTGAACACGCCCTACCGGCTGTTCAACGGATCGGGCACGGAGCCGGCCAGGCTCGCCGCCACCAACGATCTGCCCGTCACCATGAACCTCTTTCACCGCCATAGTTTCATCTTCGCCAACGAGACCCGGTTCCCGGAGCGCGAGGGTCCGGGCGATCCCGGCTGGTTCGCCGGCGAGGGCGAATTCGTCCCCGCCCAGCGCGGCCGGAAGATGTGGGAGACCAATTTCGTTCCCGACCTCAACGCCTTCGAGCTGACGAAATGGAACCGCCGCGGCGCCGGTTCCGCCAACATGCAGTTCTGCCTCGCCGACGGCGTCACCCACACGCATTGTTCGGAGATGTCGGTCGGGACCTACAAGAAGGCCCACCGCCATCCCCCCGATTTCCACGTCTTCATCGTCTCCGGCCACGGCTATTCGCTGTTCTGGTACGAAGGGGACGCCGAGTACACCCGCATCGACTGGGCCCATGGCAGCGTCTTCGCGCCGCCGGACCGGATGTTCCATCAGCACTTCACCGTGTCCGGGGAACCGGTGCGCTACGTCGCCACCGCCATGGGCAGCACGCGTTACCCCTTCACCGCCGAGAAACGCGCCTTGAAGCTCGGCGTCGATGTCAGCGTCAAGGAGGGCGGCTTCCAGATCGAATACGAGGACCAGGACCCGGCCATCCATGCCCTCTATCTCGAGGAGTTGGCGAAGCACGGCATCGCTTGTCGCATGGGCGAGTACATGGACGAGTCCGTGCTGTTGGAGGCGCCGGCCTAAGCCGGCGTCCCGTACCGTCCCTATTTGGCGTAGAGCGCGGCCCCGTCCCTATTTGGCGTAGAGCGCGTCGATGAAGCCTGAATCGTCGATGCGGCGGAGGAAATGCAGGTCCCACAGCGCCATGGGATCGATCCTGGCGGCGTCCTTGTCCTGGCGCAGCGCTTCGAGATAGACGTTCCCGAGCGCCGCCAGGGAGGGATAGAGCTTGGGCTCCAGCGTCGGCGCGAGATCGTCGTAAACCTTCTCCGCCGCGTCGCGGTCGAGCGCCCCTTCCTTGTTGTGCTTGTCCATCAGGATGCGGATGGTCTTCTCCCTGTCGGTCTTGAAGAAGGCGATGCCCTCGAGCACCGACTTGAGCACGCGCTCGATGATGTCGGGGCGCTTCTCGACCAGCCCCATGCTCGACGATACGGTCATGAAGAAGATCATCGGCTGGGGCTCGATGTCGATCACCTTGAGGCCCGCGCGCCGGGCGAACTCGAGCCTCGGCTGGCTCAGGAAGCAGGCGTCGACGTCGCCCTCCTTGACCATGTCGGTCAGGCTCTTCCTGACGCCCTCGATCGCCGACCCGGGGCCGCCCTCGCGCGCCTCGCGGACGATCTCGACATCGTCCCGATCGACGTCGAGACCGCTTTGCTTGAGATAGAGCCAGGTGTTGAGGCCGGGATGGCGCCCGCGCGAGCCGAACTTGCGGTGGCGCAAATCTTCCAATTTCTCGATGCCGGCGTCGGACCGGGTCACCAGCTTGATGCGGTTCTTGGTCACGGTCTGGCCGAGGTAGACCCAGGAATCGCCCCGCGCGCGGGCGGCATAGGTGGAGACGTGGTTGCCGCTGACGAACTCGACGTCGCCGGTGATCACCCGCTTGTGGGCATCGTCGCGGTCGATCTCGCGGTCGTAATCGACCGCCAGGCCGTGGCGCTCCCAGGCCCCGCATTCGGCGATGACGTGCATGAGGGCGAGGTGGCTCGACGATCGGTAGGGGAAGTTGATGTGGTCCAATGTGCTCTCCTCCGGTTACCGGCGGCCTCTTTCGCTTCCCCCCCCCGTCGCCGGGACAGGGAATCTAGCATTTCATCCCCGGCTTGAGGCTCTTGCGCTCGCCAGCGGGCATCTGGCCTGTGTCAAGCCAAAGCGCGTCTAGGATAGGCAACCTAGAGCCCTGAGACAAAAAGATTTTTCCTCCGGCCCGGAGATGGGCGGCCTGCTTATTTTGCCTTTTCCTTTTCAAGGGCAGCCAGCCCGGTCAGAAAAACCGGGGGCCGATCCGGAAACTCGGCGACAAGGTGCAAATGTCCGCCCATGGCTTCCACATAGCTGCTTAGCGTGGACAGCAACAGGTCGGATCGCCGCTCAAGCCGGGAAAGATTTTCCTGATTGATGCCAAGACTCTTAGCCAGGGTCTTCTGTGTTAGCTCAAGAGCATTCCGCAAATCCCTGAGTGTCATTTCCTCGGCGATCAGGTCCGCCGCGCGGGCCTCCACGGCCTTGCGCTCCTTCGCGGATAGGCTCGCCATGATCTCCTTCAATGTTACCGTCATGTCCTCTTTCCTTTCTTTTTCAGCCGTGCAAGGTGTTCATCGAACCGCTTGTCCGCCGTCGCGATGAGGCGCTTGTAAAACCGGCGTTCGCTTCCTCCCGATTTATCGCCCGCCACGAGAAGGATGCCCTTGCGTTCCGGATCGAAGGCAAAAGCAACGCGCCACACGCCGCCGTCCGCGTTGAACCGCAACTCCTTCATGTTGGCATGGCTCGATCCGTTCAGCGTATCGACATGAGGCCGCCCCAGAAGCGGGCCACGCTGTTCCAGCAGCCGGGCGTGGGCCAAAAGCTCCGTACGGACTTCCTGGCTCATGGCCTTCACTTCGCTGGCAAATTCGTCAACGAATTCAATAGACCAACTCATAATACATTATGATCTAGAAAGCATATGATGTCAAGATCATATGCTTTTGAAATCATATATATATGTAATGACCATGCTTAGCTGTTCTTC
>JACZQV010000029.1 GCA_022545545.1 Pseudomonadota bacterium | reverse complement strand
CGCCCGGGCGCTGGCGCCGGGCTTGAAGGTGCTTCCATTCGATGGCCGGGCCGATGCCCGGGCGCTGGCGGCGCTGGCGGACTGGTGCCGGCGTTACTCCCCCGTCACCGCTACCGACGGTCGCAACGGCCTGTGGCTCGATATCGCCGGGGCCGCCCATCTCTTCGGCGGCGAGGAGGCGCTGATCGAGGATTTGCTCGGGCGTATCCGGACCTTCGGCTTCGAGGCCCGCGCCGCCGTCGCCGATGCGCCGGGGACGGCCTGGGCGCTGGCGCGTCACGGCGCCGGTGCCCTCACCATCCTTCCCCCCGGCCTCACGCCCGGCGGTGTCGGCCGGGCGATCGCCGGCCTGCCGGTGGCGGCGCTGAGGCTCGATCCCGTCACCGTCGCCGAGCTCGATCGGCTCGGCCTTCGCCGTATCGGTGATCTTTGCCGCCTGGCGCGCGCCGACCTCGCGCGGCGTTTCGCCGCCGCCCTCACGGCGCGCCTGGATCAGGCCCTCGGCCGGACATTCGAGCCCATCTCGCCGCGCCGCCGCGGCGCCCCCTGGCGCGCGCGCATGACCTTCGCCGAGCCCATCGGCAACGCCGATGACATCGCCCTCGCCGCCCGCCGGCTGGTGGAAAGGCTCTCGGCCCTGCTCGCGCCCCGGGCCCGTGGCGCCAGGCGTTTGCGGCTGAGCTTCTTCCGCATCGACGGCGTCGCCGAGCGCGCCACCATCGGCACCTCCCGGCCGGTGCGCGATCCCGATTACCTGATGCGCCTCTTCGCCGAGCGGCTGGAGCGCGTGAACGCCGGCCCCGGCATCGACGCCGCCATGATCGAGGCGACCGTCGTCGAGGCGCTGGCGCCGGCGCAGGACGAGCTCGATGGGCTGACGCCCCCCGGCGGCGGGAGGGACGGATCCGAGGCCCGCGCGCCCCACATCCGGGACCCCCTGGCGCCACTCACGGACAAGCTTGCGAACCGCTTGGGCGAAGGCAACGTGGTGCGGCTGATGCCCTACGATTCGCATTTGCCGGAGCGCGCCTTCACCATCGCTGAGGCCGCGAACGGCTCCGCCGGCGCCGTCTCCGGTGCGGGCGCGAACCCGCCCCCCCTCACCCCCCGCCCTCTCAGACTGCTTGCCCACCCGGCGCCGATCGAGGCCATGGCCCTGGTGCCCGACGACCCCCCGGTCCTGTTCCGCTGGCGCCGGACCACCCACCGGGTACGCCGGGCCGACGGGCCGGAGCGCATCGCGCTCGAATGGTGGCGGGGCGACGCCTGGCGGCGGGGCGATGGCGGCGCCGGTCCCGACTTCTCGGCGGAGATCCGTGATTACTACCGGGTGGAAGACAGCGGCGGACGGCGCTTCTGGATCTACCGCGAAGGGACTTATGGCCCGGAGCGGCCGGTGCGCTGGTTCCTGCATGGGCTGTTCCCGTGAAAACCGTTGCTAGCAAAGTGCAAGCATTGTATGCTAGCACTTTGCTAGCAAATGGAGCATGGATATGGCGAATTTGACGATCCGTAACCTCGACGACAACGTGGTGAAGACGCTCAAGGCGCAGGCCAAGCCACACAACCGCTCGCTGGAGGCGGAACTGCGGCACCTTCTGACCGAGGCCGCCGCCCAGCATGAGCGCATGGCGGCTTTCCGTCGAGAAGCCGCCCGTATCAGGGCGATGACGCCCAAGGACCGCCGCCAGACGGATAGCACCTTGTTGATACGCGAGGACCGCGATCGATGAGCTTCGTCATCGACGCCAGCGTCGCGATCAAGTGGTTCATAGAGGAGAATCTGTCCGCGGAGGCAGGGGCGATTCTCGGTCACGGCGAACCATTATTCGCCCCCGACCTGCTTCTCGCCGAAATCGGCAACGTTCTCTGGAAGAAAGTGATCCGGGGCGAGATCACGCGCGGCCAGGCCGAGGTCATCGTCACCGCCCTGCCCGATTGTCTCTCCCGTCTCTGGCCTTCCCGGGAGCTCGCCGGTCGGGCGCTCGCATTGGCGTTCGCTCTCGATCATCCGGTCTATGACTGCCTTTACCTCGCCTGCGCCGAGGCCACGGGCGGAACGCTCATTACCGCCGACAAGCGTCTCCACGAGGCGGCGGGAAAGGCGGGGTTCGCGGCGCTGGTGCATCCGCTGGGCTCCCCGCCCGCGCCGCCTGCTTGATCGGCAAGAAGCACCCGGCCGAAGAACTCACCGTGGGACCCGAAATTCTCGAAGAGAAGACCAGGGACGCCGATGCTTGATCCGACCGCCTACGCCGAGCTCCAGGTCACCAGCAACTTCAGCTTCCTCCGCGGCGCCTCCCACCCGGAGGAGTTGACGGCGACCGCCGCCGCCCTCGGCCTCGCGGCGGTCGCGCTCACCGACCGCAACAGCCTCGCCGGCATCGTCAGGGCCCATGGCGGCGCCAAGGAGGCGGGCATCCGTTTCGTCGTCGGCTGCCGCCTCGATCTCACCGGCGGGCCGAGCCTTTTGTGCTATCCCACGGACCGGGCGGCCTACGGACGGCTTTGCCGTCTGCTCACTCGCACCAAGCGCCGCGCTTCCAAGGGCGCCTGGGGGATCGAAAAGGCGGACGTCGCCGAGTTCGGCCAGGGACAGATCGTCATCGCCCTGCCGCCCGAGGGCCCGGACGACGGTTTCGCCGACGAGCTCGACTGGCTCAGGGAGAATTTCGCCGGCAGGTGCTACCTCGCCGTCCATCGTCTCTACCGTGGCGACGACGCCGGAAGGTGTGCCTGGCTGGCGGCGCTGGCGGCGCGCCGTGACATTCCTCTGGTCGCGACCAACGACGTCCATGCCCATGAGCCCCGGCGCCGGCCGTTGCAGGACGTGCTCACCTGCATCCGGGAAAAATGCACGATCCACGAGGCCGGACGCCGGCTCGCCGCCAATGCCGAGCGCCACCTCAAGCCGCCCGGGGAGATGGCGCGGCTGTTTCGCGACACCCCCGAGGCCGTCGCGCGGACGGTGGAGATCGCCGGGCGCTGCCGCTTCAGCCTCGATGAGTTACGCTATGAATATCCCGTCGATCCGGTGCCCGGCGGGCGCACGCCTCAGGAAGAGCTTGCCCGCCTCGCCCATAGCGGCGCCGGGGAACGCTACCCCTCGGGCGTACCGGACAAGGTGCTGGCGGCGATCGGCCACGAACTCCGGGTGATCGGGACGCTTGGTTACGCGCCCTACTTCCTCACGGTTCACGACATCGTCCGCTTCGCGCGCTCGCGCGGCATCCTCTGTCAGGGCCGGGGATCGGCGGCCAATTCCGCCGTCTGCTACTGCCTCGGCATCACCGCCGTCGACCCGGCGCGGATCGATCTCCTGTTCGAGCGCTTCGTCAGCAGCGCGCGCAACGAGCCGCCCGACATCGACGTCGATTTCGAGCACGAACGCCGCGAAGAGGTCATCCAGTACATCTACCGCAAGTACGGTCGCGAGCGCGCCGCCCTGACGGCTACCGTGGTCCGTTACCGCGCGCGCTCCGCCGTGCGCGACGTCGGCAAGGCGCTGGGCCTCTCCCTCGACGCCACCGGCGCGCTGGCCGGCACCATCTGGGGCTGGAGCCGCGAGGGCCTCGACGCCGCCCGGGTGCGCGAGGCCGGCCTCGATCCCGAGGATGTCACCGTGGCGCAAACGATGTGCCTCGGCCGCGAGCTCATCGGCTTCCCCCGCCACCTCTCCCAGCATGTCGGCGGCTTTGTCATCACCCGGGGCCTGCTTTCGGAGCTCGTGCCGATCGAGAACGCGGCCATGCCCGAACGCACGGTGATCGAGTGGGACAAGGACGATTTGGACGCGTTGGGGATTCTCAAGATCGACGTGCTGGGGCTCGGCATGCTCACCTGCATCCGCCGCGCATTCGATCTGCTGGCGCGCCATCACGGCAGGGATCTCGATCTCGCCACCGTGCCCGGCGAGGACGCGGCGGTCTACGACATGCTGTGCCGGGCCGATTCCATCGGCGTGTTCCAGGTCGAAAGCCGGGCCCAGATGACCATGCTGCCGCGACTCAGGCCCCGCTGTTTCTACGACCTCGTGATCGAGGTGGCGATCGTCAGGCCCGGCCCGATCCAGGGCGATATGGTCCATCCCTACCTACGCCGGCGCGACGGCAAGGAAGAAGTGAGCTTCCCCTCGCCCGAGCTGCGCGAAGTGCTGGGCAAGACCCTGGGCGTGCCGCTGTTCCAGGAACAGGCGATGAAGATCGCCATCGTCGCCGCCGGCTTCACCCCCGCCGAGGCCGACGGCCTGCGCCGGGCCATGGCCGCCTTCCGCCGGCCGGGCACCATCCAGACCTTCCGGGACAAGCTGATCGACGGCATGGTGAAGCGGGGCTATGACGAGGACTTCGCCCAGCGCTGTTACAAGCAGATCGAGGGCTTCGGCACCTACGGCTTCCCGGAAAGCCACGCCGCCAGCTTCGCGTTGCTGGTCTATGTCTCGGCCTGGTTCAAATGCCATTACCCCGACGTCTTCGCCTGCGCGCTCCTCAACAGCCAGCCCATGGGGTTCTACGCCCCGGCCCAGATCGTCCGCGACGCCCGCGAGCACGGCGTCGAGGTACGGCCCGTGGACGTCAACCACAGCGCCTGGGATTGCACCCTGGAGCCGCCGGGGGACGACCCACCGAGGGCGCTCAGGCTCGGGTTCCGCCAAATCAAGGGGTTCGCCCGCGCCGACGCCGAGCGCCTTGCCCAGGCGCGGCCTTCCGGCGGCTATGGCGTCATGGATGAACTACGGCGGCACGCCGCCCTCGAGCGGGCGGCGCTGGAAACCCTTGCCCGCGCCGACGCCTTTCGCTCCTTGGGCCTGGACCGGCGCCAGGCCCTGTGGGCGATCCGGGGATTGGATCCCGCCCCGCTGCCACTGTTCGCCGCCGCCGAGACGGCCGCGAGGATGGAGACCCCGGCGTCCACCGCCAAGGAAAATCCGGCACCCGACGCCAAGGAAGATCAGGACCGGACGCCGACGGCCCCACTCCCCGCCATGTCCCTGGGCGAGCATGTCATCGAGGATTACCGGAGCCTCCGTCTTTCGCTCAAGGAGCACCCCGCGGCGCTGCTGCGCAAGGAGTTGGCAAGGCGGGGATACCGGCCCTGCGCGGTGCTCGGGAACCGGCCCGCCGGCACGCGCGTTTCCGTCGCCGGTCTCGTGCTCGTGCGCCAACGCCCGGGAAGCGCCAGCGGCGTCATCTTCGTCACGCTCGAGGACGAGGGGGGCATTGCCAATCTCGTGGTCTGGCCCGGCGTGTTCGAGGCCTTCCGCCCGGTGGTGCTCAAAAGCCGCCTGATGGGGGTTACGGGCAAGGTCCAACGGCAGGGCGAGGTGATCCATGTGGTGGCCGAGCGCCTCGTCGACCTTTCCCCCCTGCTCCCGACCCTCGCCGAGATGGCCGAAGACGCGGCCGCCACCGGCTCCACGGCCGGCCCAACGAGGTCCTCCAAAGCCTTGGATGGCGAAGGCGCCCGCACCCATGGCCTCCCCGCGACCCATCGCCGCAAATCCGACCTTGGCGTCCGTTCACGGGATTTCCATTAGCGCACTATCCGATCGGCTTGACCCTTCCCGCCTCGGCGACCGACCCTGGCTCCGCCGGAGGCTTCGCCGAGGCGAGAGCCGCTCTCGCCACGCTTCGCTGGCGGAGCGGGTCGCCTGCCCTCCGTACGACTTCGGGAGGCGGGGCGTGGCGAAGGCCCGCTCCCCCGGCACCCACCGCCATGGCGCCATGCCGGCGGATAGCGATGACCGAAAATCACCATAACCATCGACCAAAAGGCAGCACCCGCCGCCGGGCCGGTAAAAATTCAACCATTTGGTCTCACTGGCGCCCAAGATTAACGGCGCATTAAGACTATCCAATCATAGTCAAACAGCCATTTCTGAGGCTCGCGACCGACGGCGCTTCGGGCGGCGCCGGCAAGGGCCGCCGCGACAAGATCCCATGACGGGGGGTGGATGAAAAAGCTGCACCAATTGACCGCGGAGGACGTTAGACGCCTCAAGGCCGACCGGACGGCGCGCACCCGCGAATGGACCGCCGCCAAGGTGGCGGATCAGTTCAGTCACGGGGAGCTCAGCGATTCCGAGCGGGAAATCGCCGAGGCAATCTTCCGCTTCCTGGTGCGTGACATCGCCGTCAAGGTGCGCGAAGCGCTGTGCCAGCACCTGAAAGAATGCCGCAACGTGCCGCACGACGTGGCGCTCTCCCTCGCCCGCGACGTCGAATCGGTGGCGCTGCCGATGCTCCAATCTTCCCGAGTGCTAACCGACGAAGACCTCATCGAGATCGTGCGCAGCCAAGGTCCAGCCAGGCAAAAGGCCGTCGCCCGCAGGGTGGAGGTGTCGGAACAAGTCTCCGAAGCCCTCATAGAGACCGAGGACGAAGAGGTGGTGACGACGCTGGTGGAAAACCCCACCGCCGAGATCGGCGAGCAGGCGATGCAGAAGGTGGTCGAAACCTTCCCCGACAGCGAAGTGGTGCAGGGTCTCCTGGCCCAGCGGTCGGAGCTGCCGATTTCGGTGGCGGAGCGGCTGGTGGGGCTTGTTTCCTATACCATGCGCCAACACCTGATCGACCACTACGACATCCCGATCGACGAGACCGGCGACGTCGTCAAGCAAACCCGCGAGCGCGCCACCCTCGGCCTGATCGGAACGAGCGATAATCTCGAAAAAGTACGGCGTCTGGTGCGTCAGCTGTTCGCCAATGGCCACCTGACGCCCACGATCCTGTTGCGGTCCATGTCGATGGGTAAACTCGTCTTCTTCGAGGTGGCCATGGCCGAGCTCGCCAAAGTGCCGATCATGACCGTCCGCACCCTCCTCTACGAACAGGGCGCCCTCGGCTTTTCGTCCATCTACCAACGC
The DNA here is from genome assembly GCA_022545545.1 of Pseudomonadota bacterium. Lineage (GTDB taxonomy): Bacteria > Pseudomonadota > Alphaproteobacteria > SMXQ01 > SMXQ01 > JACZQV01. Next base: position 19,194 of record JACZQV010000029.1, on the reverse strand, counting down.
GCCGGCCTGCCGACGCTGTTGTTGCCCGCGTTCCAGGCGGCGGTCGGCGCCATCCAGAAAATCGAATCCGAAGGCACCAGAAACAACCACTCCGAGGTGTCCCGGCGTGTGCTATGGGCGCTGCGCAGCCAGTATCCCGATTACCGGTCCTCGAATTTCGAGGAAATCCTCGACAAACTCACCCAGCTTACCCGCACCCTCGCGCCCGTCGGGCGCTGATCGCCCATTCCATCGAGGCGCCACGCGCCCGTCATGAGCGAGTCTTAGCTTTTTGGAAGCTATAGGGACGCCCGCCAATTTAGGGAACAGCCGAAACGCCGATCGCGCGGTCGCGCCGGCTTCGAAGGCCGCTGGCCGTCAGGGGCGCAGGAAACGGCGCTCCGACCTCGGCAGGCTGGCGATATCGATGGCTTCGGAAGACACCCGGCAAGGTGGCGCGCGGAAGGTATCGGAGCAAAGCGAGATGGGCCACGCGTCCTTGAATCCGGCCGCAGCGAGGCGCCGGCGCATGCTCTCGGCATCGTCGGGCGCGAAGGGGCCGGCGACGACACGGTAGACCAGCCTATCACCGTCTTCCAGACGGGTGATGACCGGCAGGAATTTACGCCCCCGGATGACCGCGCGCTGGGACTCCGACCGATCGGTATAGGTCCCGAGCACGAGATAGCGTCCGGCGGGCCCGGGCCGGGCGGCGGGCCGGAGGGCATCGGCGGCAGGCTCATGCCCGGCCGGCCCGACGGTCTCGTCGGCGCGGGGCGGGGCATCGTAGACGAACGGGTCGACAAGCGTCGAGCCGCCTGTGGCGACGCGCACCCCTTCGGGCAACGGGCGATTCTTGCACACCGGCTCGTTCTTGATCATCCGCCACATGGCGCAATCCATCGCCGTGATGGCGGAATAGGCGTGATCGGTCATGTTCTTGCCGCTGACGGAATAGCTGACGGCATCGGCGGCAATGACGGCCATCGACAGCGCCGAACCAGCGCCACCACAAGCGGCAAGCAATAGCGGCAAGGCGAGGATAGCGAGCGAGCGCAAGGTTGAGTCCCCCTTAATGGATGGCACACGCTATTAGGGCAGGATTCCCTTAAAATATCGCGAATCCGCCACGAAATGCCCGAAGCGCGGGGATTTCAGCCACCCCAAGGGCCGCCGAGGCGGGCCTGGGGGCGGCCCCAGGCTGTCCGGCGCCTGGCGAGGTTCCCGCCGGCCCGGGGGGATGATATCGGCCAGTCGGCACCCTATCTCAGCAATGAACGGCGGAACCCCGGGCGGGGGCGTCAGGGCTGATTCCGGCCGATTGAGTCCGTTGTGCGCCGGACCGGTGCGCCGGTTCCGCGGTCGAGACGCCCACAGGCGTCGCCGGTAATGGTCGCGGGCCGGACCCTTCGCGGGCACACCCGGCAGAGGAATGAGACATGATCCGTATCACGCCGCGCATAGCGATCGAGGAGAGCGAGATCGAAGAGCGCTTCATCCGCGCCTCGGGGCCGGGCGGTCAGAACGTCAACAAGCTGGCGAGCGCCGTTCAGCTCCGCTTCGACGCCGCCCACTCCCCTTCCCTGCCCGACGAGGTGCGTGCCCGTCTCATCCGTCTCGCCGGTAAACGGGTCAACGCCGCCGGCGTGCTCGTCATCGAGGCCCGGCGCTACCGCACCCAGGCGCGAAACCGCGCCGACGCGCTCGACCGGCTCGCCAAACTGATCCGAAGCGCCAGCGAGAGACCCCGCCCAAGGCGCCAAACCAAGCCGGGCGCCGCTTCGAAAGAACGCCGGCTCGAGGCCAAGCGCCAACGCGCCAGGATCAAGCGCACCCGCGCCCCGGTCTCCGATTCCGAAGGCTAGCCACTCTGGTCAAACGCGCCAGGTAACGAGGTGATTTCGCCCGCCCCCCTCAAGCGCCCTTGGCGCCGGAAGGGCGGGACGCGGCGGCGGACGCCGCCGGCAGGGTCAGCGTCGCCCTGAGGCCGCCGAGGTCCGAATCCTCGAGCGTGATGGCGCCGCCGTAGAGATCGGCGATGTCGCGCACGATCGCCAGGCCGAGACCGGCGCCCGGCACCGACTCATCCAGCCGTTCACCGGGATTTAGCACCGCCTCGCGCGCCTCCTCGGCGAGTCCCGGGCCGTCATCCTCGACGCAGAGACGCAACAGGCCGTCCTTGACCGCGGCGCCGACGCGGACCTCCGCCTTCGCCCATTTGCAGGCATTGTCCATAAGGTTGCCGAGCATCTCCTCGAGATCCTGGCGTTCGCCGCCGAAAGCGGCGCCGGGCCCGATATCGAGGGCGATATCGAGGCGGCGTTCGGCGTGGATGCGCTCAAGGGTGCGCAGCAGGCTCTCGGCGGCGGGCATGACTTCGGTTCGCGCGCCAAGTACGTTGCGCGCCGCCGCGGTGCGGGCGCGACTCAGATGATGGTCGACGTGGCGTTGCATCACCGCCGCCTGACGCGCCGCGGTTTCGGCCAGCGGTCCCTCGGCCCTGGCGGCCTCGTTGCCGAGCACGGCAAGGGGCGTCTTCAAGGCATGCGCGAGATTGCCGACATGGGTCCGGGCGCGCTTGAGCACCGCCGCATTTTGCTCCAAGAGAGCATTAATTTCCGTCGCCAATGGATTGATTTCAGATGGGAATTCCCCTTCCAGACGATGCGCCGATCCAGAGCGGATGGCGCCCAGCGCCGCCTCGATCCTTGCCAACGGCCTGAGCCCGTAACGGACCTGCACGAATACGGCGATGACAAGGACGAGGCCGAGCGCCGCAAGCGACCAGGACAGCGCCGCATTGAACGCCGCGATATCGGCGTCCATCGCCGCGATATCACCGGCGATGGTGTAGATATAGGTCTGGTCCGAACCGGGTAGGGAGATCGTCCTTTGCAGCACGCGAATGGTTCTTCTTCCCGGACCGGTGGTCTCGAACGGCGCCGTCCCCTCGCCCCCGCCGGCGGTGCCCGCGTCCCTGGTCTCGAGCGCCTGGTCCCAGAGCGAGCGTGAACGCAGGACCGGGCCGTTGGCATCGGCGATCTGCCAATACCATCCCGAGAAGGGCTGGCGGAACCTCGAGCTCGGCGGCGTTTGGGTGAGGCGCAGGGTATTGCCGGGTCCGACCTCGCTGACGGCGACGAAGGCCTCGATCATGACGTTGAGGCGGGAGTCGAAACCGCGCTCGACGGAATCGGTGAACAGGGCCGACAGCAAATACCCGCCGGCGGCCAGGGCCGCCGCGATCCACAGCCCGGCGCCAAGAACCAGGCGGACGGCCAGAGATCTAGGGCGCATCCTCGATTTAGGACGCATCCTGGGCGCCCTCTTTCGCGCCGGCGCCTTCGGCGTCCTTCTCCGCCGCCGCCAGGCGATAGCCGAGGCCGCGCACCGTCTCGATGAAATCGCCGCCGATCTTCTTGCGCAAGCGCCCGACGAAGACCTCGATGGTGTTCGAGTCGCGGTCGAAATCCTGGCTGTAGAGATGCTCGGTCAACTCGGTGCGGGAGACGACCTGGTCCTGGTGATGCATGAGATAGGACAGCAGCCGGAATTCCTGGGCGGTGAGCTTGACCGGCGCGCCGTCGAGCGCGACCCGGCCCCGGGAGGTGTCCAGCGTCAACGGACCGCAGCTAAGTTCGGATGAAGCGTGGCCGGCGGCACGGCGGATCAGGGCCCGCAAGCGCGCCAGCACCTCTTCCATCTGAAAGGGTTTGGTCACGTAATCGTCGGCGCCGGCATCGAAGCCCGTGACCTTCTCGCTCCAGCGCCCGCGCGCGGTGAGGAGCAGCACCGGCATGGACCGCCCGGCGCGGCGCCAGCGCTCGAGCACCGTCAGCCCGTCGATGACGGGCAGGCCGAGGTCGAGGATGACGGCGTCATAGGGCTCGGTATCGCCGAGGAAATGGCCCTCCTCGCCGTCGGCCGCGAGGTCGACGACGTAGCCGGCGTCACCGAGTGCCGCCTCGAGCTGGCGCGCCAGGTCGGGATCATCTTCGACGACGAGGATGCGCATTACGCGGCCTCCGTCTATCTCCGCGCACACCCATCACCTTGCCCGTCCTTGCATTCACGGTGAGGAGGATGACGCGGCCCTCCGGGTTGAGCAGCTTCACGCGGTATCGCCATTGGGCGGAATTGGCGCCAGGCCTGATCAGCCGGGCATCGAGAACCCGGCCCGGGAACCGCCGGTTTATACCGGCGAGTATCTCGCTGAGGGGGCGGACGTGACCGGCCCGCACCGCATCGCGCGCGCGGTCATGATCGGAAGCCACGGCCGGCGGGGCCGAAAGTCCGAGGAAAACCGCCAAGATCGATATCAGAAGCAATGCGCGCACGACGCGAATCTAAGGCCTTCTATATGAACACCGGATGAACACGGCGCTCAGCATCGGTTCAGCCACCATAGGGCAAATTGGCGGCACTTTGAACCGACGCGATGAAACGGAGGCAAGAGCCATGAAACGCGCGATCCTGTTTACCGCCATCACCGCCCTCATACTGGGCATTTCCGGGCTCCGGCCCGCCGAGGCCGCGGGCGCCCTCAATCATGGCCCCCGGCTGACGGTAAACGTCGCCAAGCCGGGGTTGGCGCAAAAGGCCCACCACCGTAGGTTCAGCCGCGGCCGGGATCACCGGGTCAGCCGCGGCCGGGGCTACCGGTTCGGCCGCGGCCGGGGGCACCGGTTCAGCCGCGGCCGGGGGCACCGGTTCAGCCGCGGCCGGGGGCACCGGTTCAGCCGCGGCCGGGGCTACCACCGTCACTATTACCGCCTATTCTCGGGCGCCGTCGTGACTCGATGGCATTGGCATCGGTGGCCTGGCAACGGCGGCCGCCAATTCAGCCAACGGCGCCATCACCGCTAGAGCACTATCCGGCCCTCGGCCGCGAGCAACATGAAAGGCCTCCGACGAGGCCCGCTTGCGGACCTCTCCGGCGGCCGATATGGAACGGTCCCGGCCCCGTGCCCATAAATACCAAAGGTCTTGGTATAACACCCAGATGCATGGACGGCGGCTGCGACCATGGACACAGGGCGCCCGCCGGCCCGCCAGTAACCCCAGGTAACCCCAAGTAACCCCAGGTAACCATAAGTGCGAACGGAATGGCGATCATGAGAAGCAGGGCACTCGGCTGGGCATTCACCGCGGCACTGAGCTTGGCGGTCCTGGGGCTGACGGCGGCAGCTGTCTTCGCCGATCACATCGACCGGACGGAGGAAGGCCTGTCCGACGGTCCCCTCAACCAGCTCCCCCTCGCGCTTCCCGAGGGGGACGACGCCGAAATCCGCCTCGTCCTCGTCATCTCCGGGGGGACGGTATACGCCGCGCGCGTTACCGCCGTCGATCCCGAGAGCCAGGACCGCTTCGCCGGCTTGAGCAAACTGCCCTATATCGGTCACTTGTTCTCGGACACTTACGACGCCGGCGACTTCAAGCCCGAAAGCCGGATCGGGGCCGCTTATATTCGCGGCTCGGCCCTGATGGTCGACCTCGGCCCCGGCGCCGGCAGGTCCCCGGCCGAAGCGGCCACCGGCGACGATATCGGGGCAGAGGAACGAGCCGCTATGTGGAGGCGGCTGGGCGAACTCGGCGAGGGACGCGGCGGCAAGAAGGCGAGAACCATCGAGTCCCCCGAATCCATGCCGGGAGCCGCGGCGCCGAAAGTTCTCGCCGTGGTCAACGGAGAGTTCAAATATCCGCTCGATGCCGATGAATTCTACCGCGCGAACGCCACCTCCGGTGCTCCCCCGCCGATCGGGCCCGAGGCCCTAAGGGCGCTGTTCGATAAGCCGGCCGGGGTGGCATATCTCAGGAAAGACGAAGTGGTCGTGCTCATACCCCCGACCATCTTCAAGGATTAGCAAGCCCCCGCCGCCATCCTCAAGCACGGGCAGCCGCCGATTCGCCAATAGCCTGGTGGGCCGGCCGCAGGCGGCGTAAAACCGTTTCGCGCCGGCAAAGGGAGCTGATATCATTGCCAATTCACCCCAAGTCGGAGCGATAGACCGTCATGACCGTCACCATCGAGCAAAACACTTCCGCGATGGACTCCGAGCGCGATCCGGCCGAGAAGATCGCCCTCGCGCGCGCCGATTATCCGGGCGCGCGGAAATGGACCTACGCCAATGCCGCCCAGCTCGGCGTGCTGTCGGAGGCAAGCCGCGCCGCCATCGCCTCGGTCGTCGATGGACAGGTGAGCGGCGATGCCATCAAGGACGACTGGTGGGCGTTGGCGGCGAGCGCCAAGAGCCGCTTTGCCCGCCTGATAAACGCACGCGAGGCGGAGATCGCGTACACCAAGAACGTGTCGGAGGGGCTGAACATCATCGCCAACGCCATACCCTGGTGCGAGGGCGACAACGTCGTCCTCTGCCCCGAGTTGGAGCATCCCAACAACGTCTATGCCTGGCTGAACCTGAAAAAGCGCGGCGTCGAGGTGCGCCTGATGCCGGGACGGAATGGCGATATCGATGTCGGCCCGATGATCGAGGCGATCGATTCGCGAACGCGCGTCGTCACCGTCTCCACCGTGACCTTCACGCCGGGATTCCGCACCGACATCGTGGCGCTTGGCAAGGCATGCCGTGAACGGGACGTGTTTTTCCTGGTCGACGCCGTCCAGAGCACCGGCGTGCTCGAGACCAATGTCGAAGATGCCCTGATCGACGGGCTGGCGACGTCTTCGGCCAAGGGGCTGCTCGGCATCGGCGGCTTGGGATTCCTCTACTGCCGGTCGGCGTGGATCGGCCGGCTCGAACCGGCCTATCTCGCCCGGTTCAGCGTCGACGTGCCCGGCGCCCATGAGTCCGAGATGTCAGGCGAGGACTACGACCTGATGGCGGATGCCCGGCGGTTCGAGGTTGGAAACTACAATTGGGCGGGCATCGCCGCGGTCGATGCCTCGCTCGAGAGGCTGCTCGAGCTCGGGCCCGAGCATATCGAAGCCCATGTGGTCGGCCTGGCGACGGATCTCGCCCAGGGCCTCGGGGAACTTGGCCTGCCGGTGACATCACCACCGGCGGAACGGCCGAGATCCCACATCGTCACCGTCGGCACCCTTAGCGCCAGAGGCGCCCAGGCCACGAACGATCAGCGCCTCGACGACATCGCCCGGCATCTGAAGGCGGAACGGGTGAAGTTCTCCATCCGCCGTGGCCTGCTTCGCTTCGCCTTTCACCTCTACAACAATGGCGAGGACGTCGAGAGGATCGTGACTCTCGCGCGGGAAGCCCTGGCCAAAGGTTAGATCACTATCCGGCCAACCCTCGTTTCGCCGAGGGCGGCGCTCTGGCCGCCCGCTCAATCCGCCGGCGGGGTTTCGACGCCGGCGCCCAGTCCCCGTTGCATCAGCACGGCATCCAACCAGCGCCCGTGCTTGTAGCCGACGTCCTTGAGCGTGCCGGCGTGGCTGAACCCTACGGACGCGTGCAGGCTGATCGAGGCGTCGTTGCCGGAATCACCGATGACGGCGACCATCCGGCGCTTGCCCACGGCCTCGCAGGCCGAGATCAGGGCCTCGAGCAGCTTTCGCCCGACGCCGCGGCGCACCGCCCAGTCGGCGACGTAAACCGTGCTCTCCACCGTGTAGCGATAGGCGGGGCGCCGCCGGTAGGGACCGGCGCAGGCGAAGCCCGCGACCGCTCCGTCGAGCTCCGCCACGAGGTAAGGAAGGCCGGCGTCAAGAACGTCTTGGCGACGGCGCGCCATCTCGGCCACCTCGGGCGGGTCGAGCTCGAAGGAGGCGACGCCGTGGCGCACATGATGGGCGTAAATGGCGCAGATAGGCGCCACGTCCTCGGGCCGGGAAGGTCGGATCGAGGGAACAGAAGACATTCAGCGCGCGCCTATCAACAAGAACCAGAGCCATCGAGGGCAAAAGCGACCCGAAGGCAGGCGGGTCCGCATTCGACACCGACGATAGCCGCCTTGGCGGCGCCTCAGCCCGCCTCGAACCAGAAGCTGTCCGGTTTGTAGACGCCGAAATAGGCCGTCGGGCTCCAACTGTAGATACCTTTCTCCGGCACATTCTTCAGCTTGTTGTCGACCACGACCGGCTGAGGCACCCCGCCGATGAGGCCGATGGTGAACACCTCTCGCGCGTGGATTTCCAACATCCGGCGCCATATTTCCTCCCGCCGTTTCGCACTCGCCGTACCCAGCCAGGCCCGGTGGAGCTCCACAAGCTCCTTCGCCGCCGGAAGATCCGGCTCCGTGCCGGCTTTACCGCCGGTCTCGTAGTAGCGTCCCCATTTCGGCCATTGCAGCTGATACTGGTTCGACGGCGCGAGTTCGGCCGGGTCCGTCAAGGGGTTCGCCAACCCATAGTCGAGGCCGCTCCAGATCGACACCAGGGTCTCGCCGGACATCACCCGATTGCGAAACACCTCGCGCTGGCTCGGCTTGGTGAACAGCTTGATGCCGACTTTGCGCCAGGTATCGCGCACCAGTTCCAGCAGGTCCGCCTGTTCCGAGGACAGGCTTGCGGTTTCGACGATCAGATTCATCGGCTGGCCGTTGGGCAGCAAGCGGATACCGTCGGAACCCTTTTTCGTCAGACCCATCTCGTCGAGCCGCGCGTTGGCCCGCTTGAGATCGTACTCGGCCCAGCTATCGCGGTATTCGGGCTTGTAAAGGGGGCTTTGCGGCAGCACCGAGTTGTTGCCGACGATGGCCAGCCCGTAATACATGACCTGGTTGATTTCCTCGCGGTCGACCGCGAGCGACAGCGCCTGGCGGAAACGCGCATCGCGCAGGATCGGCGCCCACACCGGGTCGTTGGCATTCAAATTGAAATAGAGCGCGAGATGGGCGCCCTTGGTCGAGCGCCAAAGGCGGACCGTGTATCCGCTGCGCTTCGCGTTCGCCTTCAGGAAGGTGTAATCGGTGAAATGGATATTCCGCGCCTGGAGGTCCGAATCACCGGCCGCCGTCTTGGCGGGGATGAGTCTGCCGCTGGCGATAACCATATGGACCCGGTCGATATAAGGCAGTTGCCGGCCTTCCGTATCGACCCGGTAATAATAGGGGTTCCGCGTGAAGACGAACCGCTGCGAGGGTCCCCGCGTGAGGTTCATCCAGGGCTGCAACGTGGGAAGGTCGGGATTGTCGAATCGGTATAGATTGTCCTTCTTGTCGTGCAACGCGGCCCAGTTGTGAAAGCGCATCCGCTCGGCGAGCATGGCGAGCCGCTCCGGCGCCGTGTAGCGGTTGTGAAACCGCTTGAGATAGTGCGCCGGGCGGTAGATGAACAGCGGCGACGCCGCCGCCAGCTTGGGCAGGAATTGCGGGTTGGGCTTCGACCAGCTATAGCGAACCGTGGTCTCGTCCACGACCTCGAAGCGGGGCGATTCACCATCGACCAACAAGACCTTGTGCGGCCCGCCCGGCGAGAGCTCGCGGTTGTTGGCGACATCTTCCCAGTAATAGCGGAAATCCTCGGACGTGAAGGGACGCCCATCGGACCATTTATGCCCTTGTCTCAGATACAGGGTAAATATCCGGCCGTCCTTGACCTCGGCCCTTTCCAGGATATCGGGGACGATTTCGAATTCCGGGTTATAGGCCACCAGGCGGGCGTAGCCGTAGATCACCATCATCCGGGTATCCCGCGCCCTCCCCATCAGCAGCCTGAGGGTGCCCCCATATTTTCCCGGGCTGAGTCCCCGCGCCGCCAGGTCGGCGACCGCTGGGTTGGCGGGCAGGCGCTTTTCGACCGGCGGAAGGTCGCCCATGGCGACGGAATGGGCAAGGAAAAGGGGCTCCTTGTATTGGGCGGGCGCGCCCCGGGCGAAGCCGGCGGCCAATGCGGCGGCCAACAACGCCACGACGAAGGTTCGACTAAGCATCTGCCGTCTCAAGACCTGGTCCCCAGGATTAATCCTATCCGTCATGCCCACCGGATTCTCGGCGCCAACGGCGCCGGCCCGGCAGGGATTTACCCTTCACCGACGAGCCGGCATGCGAAGTTGCCGAGTCCGCCCGCCCGGTTGTTCGTCAAATGCCCCAACTGTAACAGATAGAGTGCGTTGGGCAGGAACCGTTGGTCCAACCTCGCCCGGGCGGGATGGAAATGGCTCAAGATCGTCCGTAGCAGCATGTTTCGATCGAGGAACTTCCAGCCCCCTTGATGTCTGGATATGAACCAAAGGAAATTGGCGAAATATCGCGACCTGTACATGAATATATCAAATTTCGACTTAACCGTTTTCACGTCCTGGGAGAACGGTATCGAGGCGTACTGCGGGAAGGCGCGGTTTATCGCCTGCGAATGAAATTTCCTGTCCAAGGTCAGGTCCGGCGGCAGGGACAACATTAAGTCGACGACGTGATTATCGAGGAAGGGCATATAGACGGCCTTGAGGTCCTTCATCAACATGTGTGGAAGCATCGCGACCTGCCGTCTCGTCCGGTTCCAGAAATAGAACGCGATGAGGGGGTTGGCGGCGCCGTCGTGCAGCTTAAGCTCCTGGAAGACACGGTCCCGGGCCATGTCCCGACTGAAAAGGTCGCGGTGGTCCGGATCGACGATGCCCGAGAGGATGGCATCCTTGCTCCACTGACGCAGCAGGAACTCAGCCAGTTCCTCCCACCGCCCTTTCGCGAATAGATCGAGCGGCTCCCGCGTGACGTAGGTGGAGTGGGACAAGAGGGCCGCGGCACCGTCATAACAAACCGGGGTGTTCTCGTTCAGATAGGTATATAGGTCGAACTGCCACGCCTGCTCGCCGGAGCAGAAGTTGAGCGCGAAATTGGCGGCCAGATTCCTCTTGAACACGGAGGGCTGCTCGGTGAAGAACCTGTGGGGAATACCCAGACGCGCCGCCACCTCCGGGGCGAGCCGGGTATCCTTGTTCCGGGAACTCAAGTTCGGGTCCTTTAACGAGGTGATGCACTGGCGCGGGGGACAGCCCATGCGGCAAAGCTCGAGCAGGATATGGCGTGAATCCCTGCCGCCGCTCAACGGCATGATATAGTCGCCCTCGGGCCGTCTTCGCTCCACCCCCCGGCGAAACAGCGATATATATTCGTCTATCGCCTCGTCGCGCGAGATCGGCCGGGCCGCGAACGCCGGCCGGTGGCCCTTCACACTCAGCCCCTCGCGCGTCCATTCGAACGCCGCGTTCGGCGGCATGGCCCTTATGTGCTTGAAGGCGGTATCCTCGCCGAGGAAGAAGCCGAGGTGGAGAAAAGTCGCCAGCGCGGCATAATCCAGTTCGTTGGGCGCCCCTTCCTCAAGGAGGCGGACGAGCGACGGCGAGATGCAAACTTCCTTATCGTTGGCAAAGTAATAAAGCGGATAGACCCCAAAGCGGTCGTTTCCCGCCGTCAGGCGTTCGCCGTCCCAGCGCCACGCCCCATGGATGCCGTTGGACGGCTCGTCCGTGCCGGCGGCGATGTCGTGGCCAAGGAACACCTCGCGCGTGCCTCGCGTGACATAGGCCCCGTGGCCGAACCTTGCGTAGAAATACGGAAGATCGATACTGTAGCTCGGGGGCTCGGCCATTCCTTTCTCCAACAATAAAGCGCGACCAACCGGCGCATCAACCGCCGAATCGCGCTCGCTTCGTAGAAAACCTGTTGAATATTAGTTAGTCCTCCTCGTTGCGGCAGTAGGGGATTGGGGCGAGTGATGGGGATTGAACCCACGGCCTCCAGATCCACAATCTGGCGCTCTAACCGACTGAGCTACACCCGCCATAGACCGTATCCTGTGTAATCGCATCGTCAAGGGCCCGTCAAGCGATTGAAGCGAAGGCGCCTTGCCCCTTGAGGCCGGGGTTCGGGCGCACCACCGGCACCCGTCCGACGGCGCCGGCGTCCTCGCCGACCGCTGCCCGATGCCGAGATTCTCCTCACACGGGGGTGACACCCCTTACCGGTGACACTCCGTACTAGGGAATGCCACCCGGCGAATTCAATCGCCACGGCTGCGCGCGCCAACCCTGGCGCACCGGTCCGGTCGCAGGCGAAAGGACAGCGCCGGAAAACTGCCTATGAATTAGGCAAGGCACACAATTATTAGGCAGAAATCCGCCTCCCGCCCTATAATGACGCCACGGAAATCGAGCCAAGTGCTTCACATCCGGAAGTTTTTGAGGTTGGCACAAGCCGTGCTAGAAGGTAGGGGCGTATACGCTGCTGGATCCACGACAAACTTGAGCATAGACACTCCATGAAGAAGATCGAAGCCATCATCAAACCATTCAAGCTCGACGAAGTGAAAGAGGCCTTGAACGAGATCGGGCTTCGCGGCATGACGGTGACGGAGGTCAAGGGCTTCGGCCGTCAGAAGGGGCACACGGAACTCTATCGCGGCGCCGAGTACGTCGTTGACTTCCTGCCCAAGGTGAAGATCGAGATCGTCATGGAGGACGGTCTCGTGGAACGTGCGGTGGAGGTGATCACCCAGGCCGCGCGGACCGAGCGCATCGGCGACGGCAAGATATTCGTTACCACGGTCGAGGAGGCGGTCCGCATCCGCACCGGTGAAAAAGGCGTCGAGGCCATCTGAGGGCGCTCTTGCCCACCGGTTCCGGATTCGGCCCGCGCGCGGCCGAAGCGGCACGGGCGTGAGGCTCCCAGGCCGATGGTCTTCACGATTGTTCGCAAGGGGGGGCAATGCGCGCGAGCGAGACACTTGGATTTCGCTAACGTCGGCGCGTCGGCACCGGAAGGCCAGGGCCTGCCGGCCGGGCGGCGTCAATGCGGTGGGGCTTGATTCACCGAGTTCACCGGCAACCAACTTGGAAGGAAAAGGGAGCAAAAAGAATGGCACTCAACTGCAAAACGCCAAATGACGTCTTTGCCGCCATCAAGGAACACGATGTACGGATCGTCGACGTCCGATTCACCGATCTGCCCGGGTTATGGCAACATTTCTCGGTCCCGGCAAATACCGTCGATGCGGAGGCCTTCGCCGAGGGCATCGGCTTTGACGGCTCGTCGATCCGCGGGTTCCAGACGATCGAAGAGAGCGACATGATGGTCGTTCCCGATCCGACGACCGCGTTCCTCGACCCCTTCACCGCCGACCCGACGCTGGTCCTCATCTGCAACGTGCGCGACCCGGTGACCGGCCAGGCCTATTCCCGCGACGCCCGTTACATCGCCCAGAAGGCGGAGAACTATCTCAAGAGTACGGGAATCGCGGACATCAGCTATTGGGGACCGGAAGCGGAATTCTTCGTCTTCGACGACGTCCGTTTCGGCCAGGGCACCAACTTCGGATTCTATCACATCGATTCACGGGAGGGGAATTGGAACTCCGGCAAGGAGGAAGGACCCAATCTCGGTTACAAGCCTCGCCCCAAAGAGGGTTACTTCCCGGTGCCGCCGACCGACAGCCAGCAGGATTTACGCACCACCATGGTCCTCACCATGATGGACCTCGGCATCCAGATCGAGACCCATCACCACGAAGTCGCCACCGGCGGCCAGGCCGAGATCGACATGCGCTACGATTCGCTGACGCGCATGGGCGACAATCTGATGATGTACAAATACGTGGTCAAGAACGTCGCCCGCGCCAACGGCATGACGGCGACCTTCATGCCCAAGCCCCTGTTCGAGGACAACGGCTCCGGCATGCACGTGCATCAGAGCCTGTGGAACGGCGACACGAACCTGTTCTTCAGCGACTCCGGTTACGCCGGGCTGAGCGAACTCGGCCTGCACTATATCGGCGGGCTGCTCAAGCACGCGCCGGCGCTGCTCGGTTTCGCGGCGCCGACGGTCAACTCCTACCGCCGGCTGGTGCCCGGCTTCGAGGCGCCGATCAACCTGGTGTATTCGCAGCGCAACCGCTCGGCCTGCTGCCGCATCCCGATGTACTCGCAGAACCCCAAGGCCAAGCGCGTCGAATTCCGCCCCCCCGACCCGGCGTGCAACGGGTACTTGGCGTTCGCCGCCATGTTGATGGCCGGCCTCGACGGGATCCAGAACAAGATCGAACCGGGGGATCCCATCGACAAGGACCTCTACGATCTGCCGCCGGAGGAGGCGGCCGCCGTGGAGTCGACCCCGGGCTCCCTCGATGAGGTGCTCGACGCCCTCGAGGCCGACCATCAGTTCCTGCTCAAGGGCGACGTCTTCACCCAGGACGTGATCGACATGTGGCTGAGCTACAAGCGGGAGAACGAGGTGAAACCGGTGCGCCTGCGCCCCCACCCCCATGAGTTCTATCTCTACTACGACATTTAGGGGGCCGCCGGCCCGCTCCGCTTAGACGGCGGCCCGGCGGGACGTCATTTACGCGACCCGCCGGTCGGCCACGATCCGGCGTCGCCGCCGGCGTTATAGTACGCCACGAATGCTGATCACCAAGGAATCCGAACATGGCCGAAGGCAATAAAGCACTGCAGATGATCAAGGAGATGGACGTCAAGTACGTCGATTTCCGCTTCACCGACCCGCGCGGCAAGTGGCAACACACCGCCCAGCCGGCGAACACCGTAGACGAGAACACATTCGTCGACGGCGTCATGTTCGACGGCTCCTCGATCGCCGGCTGGTGCGCCATCGAGGAGTCGGACATGATGCTGTTGCCCGACGCCGATTCGGCGGTGCTCGACCCCTTCGCCGCGCAGGCGACCTTGATCCTGTTCTGCGACGTCCTCGAGCCGGTCACCGGACAGGCCTATTCGCGCGATCCCCGTTCGACGGCGAAGCAGGCCGAGGCCTATCTCAAGCGGAGCGGCATCGGCGACACCGCCTATTTCGGTCCCGAGGCCGAGTTCTTCGTCTTCGACGACGTGCGCTTCGACGTCTCCATGCACCACAGCTTCTATTCCATCGGCGCCGAGGAAGGCCCGTGGTCGAGCGGCAAGAAGTTCGATGAAGGCAATGTCGGCCACCGCCCCCCGATCAAGGGCGGATACTTCCCGGTGCCGCCGGTCGATTCGCTTTCCGACCTGCGCGCCGAGATGCTGACCCAGATTGCCGAAATGGGGGTCGAGACCGAGAAGCACCACCACGAGGTCGCGCCCAGCCAGAACGAGCTCGGCGTCCGTTTCCAGACCCTGGTGAAGATGGCCGATCACCTGCAGATCTATAAGTACGTCGTCCACATGGTCGCCCACGCCTACGGCAAGACGGCGACCTTCATGCCCAAGCCGGTGATCGGGGACAACGCCTCGGGCATGCACGTGCATCAGTCGATCTGGAAGGGCGACAAACCATTGTTCGCCGGCAACGCCTATGCCGACCTTTCCGAAACCGCGCTTTATTACATCGGCGGGATTTCACAGCACGCCAGGGCCATCAACGCCTTCTCGAACCCCACCACCAACAGCTACAAGCGCCTGGTGCCGGGGTTCGAAGCGCCGGTGTTGCTGGCCTATTCGGCGCGCAACCGCTCGGCGGGATGCCGTATCCCCTATGCCGCTTCGCCCGAGGGCAAGCGCGTCGAGGTCCGCTACCCGGATCCCTCCTGCAATCCCTATCTTACTTTCGCCGCCATGCTGATGGCCGGCATCGACGGGATCGAGAACAAGATCCATCCGGGCGACCCCATCGACAAGAACCTTTACGACCTGCCGCCGGAAGAGTTGAAGGAAGTGCCCACCGTCTGCGGTTCGCTGCGCGAGGCGCTCGAGACCCTCGATCAGGACCGCGACTTCCTCAAGAAAGGCGACGTATTCTCCGACGATCAGATCGATGGCTATCTGGAGCTCAAATGGGAGGAGGTCCATACCGTCGACCAGACCCCCCACCCGGTGGAGTTCTCGCTCTATTACAGCGTTTAAGTAGCCGTTATCGGTGCTGACACGGGATAAGGGGCGGTGCGAGCCGGCGCCCATCCGGCCGGCGCCCCGGCGGCGCCGTTTTTGCTCTGAAGTGAAATTCCGCCGCCGGCCGGCACGGTGTTTTTTCTACAACATATTGTGTTCTTTAAGCATTTAAACACCGTATTATGCCTTTAATGAGGCTTGCGGACATCGGGCCGTGCTTCTATATATTGCCCACGCTCTTCCCCCTTACCCGGCCGGCGGCTCACCTGATTAATGGCTGACCTTTTCGACCACCAGACATTTCCGGACACCAGCTATACCGCCAAGGATATCGAGGTCTTGGAAGGGCTCGAGCCGGTCCGCCGGCGGCCCGCCATGTATATCGGCAGCACCGACGTCCACGGGCTTCACCATCTGGTGGCGGAGCTCCTGGATAACGCCATGGACGAGGTGGTGGCCCGCCAGGCAAGCCGCATCGACATCGAGCTCGAGGCCGGCAATTACGTCACCGTGCGCGACAACGGGCGGGGCATACCGGTCGACCCGCATCCCAAGTTCAAGAAGAAATCGGCGCTCGAGGTGATCCTTACCATGCTCCATTCGGGCGGCAAGTTCTCCAACAAGGTCTATGGCGCCGCCGGAGGGCTCCACGGTGTCGGGCTTTCCGTCGTCAATGCGCTGGCCGACGAGTTGAGCGTCGAGGTCGCCCGCGACCGCAAGATCTGGGTGCAGGATTATGTGCGCGGTGTCGCCACCGGCCCGCCGGTCAAAAAGGGAGAGGTGCAGAACCGCCGCGGCACCACCATCCGCTTCCATCCCGACCCGGAGATTTTCGGTCCGCGGGTGAATTTCCAGCCGGCAAGGCTGTACCGCATGGCGCGGTCCAAGGCTTATCTCTACCGCGGCGTCGAAATCCGCTGGCGCGTCGATCCCTCACTCCTGAACAAGCGCGACGATGTGCCCGAGAAGGACGTGATGCATTTTCCGGGAGGGCTGGAGGATTACCTCAACACCACCCTCGACGGCCGCCCGACCCTGACGCCTGACCCCTTTACCGGCGACATCGCCCCGTCCAACGGGGACGGCCAGATCGAATGGGCGATTACTTGGCCCGAGGACGGCCAGGGATATCTCAATTCCTATTGCAACACGGTCCCGACACCCCAGGGCGGCAGTCACGAAGCGGGACTGCGCGCCGGGCTGACCCGTGCGTTCAAGGCTTATGGGGAGATGACCGGCAACAAGCGCGCCGCCCGGATCACGGCGGACGACGTGATGGACGGCGCCTGCGCCCTGTTGTCGCTGTTCATACCGAACCCCCAGTTTCAGGGCCAGACCAAGGAGAAACTCACCTCTCCCGGAGCGGCAAAGCTGGTGGAAAATACGCTCAAGGACCACGTCGACCACTGGCTGAGCGGCGACCCCGAGACCGCGAATGCGCTGCTTGCCCGCGTGATCGAGCGCGCCGAAGAACGGGAGAACCGGCGCAAGGCCAGGGAATTCTCACGCAAAAGCGCGACACGCAAGGTTCGCCTTCCCGGCAAGCTCACGGATTGCAGCCGCGAAAACGCCGAAGGCACCGAGATTTTTATCGTCGAAGGCGATTCGGCGGGAGGATCGGCCAAGCAGGGCCGCGACCGCGAGACCCAGGCCATCCTGCCGCTGCGCGGCAAGATTCTGAACGTGGTCACCGCGTCCGCCGACAAGGCCCGGGAAAACCAGGAACTGAACAATCTGATCCAGGCCCTGGGTTGCGGCACGAGGGACCGCTTCGACGAGGACAAGCTGAGATACGAGCGGGTCATCATCATGACCGACGCCGATGTCGACGGGGCGCATATCGCCTCGCTGCTGATCACCTTCTTTTACCGCGAGATGCTCGAACTGGTCGAAAACGGCCACCTCTATCTCGCCATGCCGCCGCTTTACCGTCTCAGCCGGGGGGCGGTCACGGTCTATGCCCGCGATGACGCCCACAAGGAAGAGTTGATGAACACCACCTTCGCCGGCGAGGGCGCGGTCGAGATCAGCCGCTTCAAGGGCCTTGGCGAAATGCCCGCCGCCCAGCTCCGCGAAACCACCATGGACCCGAAAAACAGGAACCTGCTCAAGATCACGATCCCCCCGGACAAGGCGAAATTCACCGCCGAGCGGGTGGAAAGCCTGATGGGGAGCAAGCCTGAATTGCGCCTCGCTTTCATTCAGGAAAACGCCCACAGCCTCGAGGACATCGACATTTGACCGGGCCTGATTGACTGGGTCCGCTCACCATTAATTGAGCCGAAGTTACTTCTCGCCCGTTGTCCCCGGTGATAGGATTTCTATGTAAATAGGAGCACCCATTACCGCGCGGAGCGTGAAAAATGCGCAACCTTGTCCAATCGCTCTCCTTCGCCTTCCTGCTGGTCCTTGGCGGCTGTGCCGGCGCCGTCTCGACGGTGGCAAGCACGTCCTCCCTTTACTCCTATGGGGAATTCGTTCTCGCATCGGACGGCCGCGACACCATTGTCGTCGTCAGGGGCAATCCCTTCGAGATGGATCAAAAGGCCTTCGAAAAGGCGGTGACCGACGCCATGCAGGGTCAGAATTTTGGGCCGAGGACGAACTTCACGACGGCACCGACCGAAAACGCCAAGAAGGAATTCAGGGTCGTGATCCTGTTCAATGGATCCCAGACCGTTTTGGCCGACAATTTGTGCAAGGCGCCCGAGAAGTACGGCTCTCGAAAAGGCGCCAAGGGTCTGCACGTGACAGCGACCTACTGCTGGGAGGATGAATCGCTGACGGAGGTGGATGGCTGGGCCGGCGCCGTCGCCGGCGCCGACAGCCCCGTTTTCGCCAGCCTTCTCGCTCAGACCACGCTGGATCTGTTCCCCGTCACCGACGATTTTGACGACGACGATAGGGACCGCAAGCCTTCTGGCGGCTGACGTTAACCGTCGCCGGATCGAGGGCCGCTTTGGCGGCCCTTTCCTTTCGTCCCCTGCCCCCTATCCCCTGGCCTGCGGGGGCCCCCGCGAAGCCCGTGTTTTCGCCTCGTGCCCCGGCGCCGGGCTGTGGACAATAGGACCGGCGGGGGGGAATACCGGCCACACCATGCCCGCCGCCGATAGCGGGATATTCCGCCGCCCCGTTAACAATTGCCGGCAATGGCAAGCAATTGTTTGACTTTTCTACATTCGGCACCATCTTCTGTGCAACTCGTCGATAATTTTCGGGTCCGTACAAATCCCGGCCATATGAAATTCGAAGACCTTGAACTGAGTCCGGACGTCCTTCGGGCGGTGGCGGACGCCGGCTACACCGAACCTACGCCGATCCAGGAACTGGCCATCCCCTACGTCCAGATGGGCCGTGACATCCTCGGTTGCGCCCAGACCGGAACCGGCAAGACCGCGTCCTTTGTCCTGCCGATGATCGATATCCTGACGGCGGGCCGGGCCAGGGCGCGCATGCCGCGGTCGCTGATCCTCACCCCGACGCG
>JACZQV010000129.1 GCA_022545545.1 Pseudomonadota bacterium | reverse complement strand
AAATCGATTGCCTGCGCCGAGCCTCGCTGCCACACCTGAGGCGACTCGTCCCCCACTTCGTCGTGCAATGCGCCCAGCATCACCGATGCCTCGTAGTAGACATAATCGATATTCGTGCGTTGATCATCGGAAAGCTGCAGCATGTCAGCCACGCGCTCGTAGGGCAGGTGTAGCAGCTCGCGCGCCACCAGCACCTGCTGGTCGCGCTGCCCGAGCTCGACGAAACACTCGTTGGTGATGCGCAGCAGCATCTGGCCGCAGCGCTCGAGGATGGCCGTCTCCTCCTCGTCCTCGATCTGCTCGGCCGGATCGACGGGCGGGGCCGCGGGCGGCTCGATGCCGGTGCTGCTCGCCGGGCCCTGGCGATGGCCGATCAGCGGCGCTGCCCGCACCGGTCCTTCGGCTGTCACGGCGGCGGCCTCGGGGCCGGCGGCGGCCCAGGACAAGGCGGCCCAGGACAAACCGGCCCAGGACAAACCGGACAGATATGTCGGTTACTACTACCCCAAGCCGGCGGCCATTGAGATCTACAAGGCGCGGGCGGCGGTATTGCCGGGAGCCAACCGGAAAAGGCGCGTCGCCTTCATCGTCGCCGTCGTCAATGAGCGGCTGCAGAGGCCCTATCCACCGACCTATTCCCTGTTTCCCAAGGGCGGCAGGGCGCACAAGCTGATCATCGTCAGCAACCTGCCCGGACAATTGAACACGATCTACCGGGTCCGCGCCTTGCTCGCCACCATGACCTCGGTGGCGCGCAGCTTACCGATCTTCCGCGATCATTCCGTCGAAGACGATTTTACCTTTCTCGATCTCATGAAGATGCTGGGGTTCGAATCCGTCACCGTAAGCGACGGCGAAAGCTTCACCCACCAGATCATCCTGCGGTGACATAGCGGCGCCGGGGCGGGCTTCGCCTCCGCGGCGGGCTTCGCCTAATGCACCTTTTCGCCGTGGTCCTTGATGATGCGGTCGATTTCATCAAGGGCATATTTGGCGAGCTTCTTTTGAGCCTTACGCGCCTCGTTGCTCTCGGTGTCCAAATCGCCAAGGATGATAATATTCTCGTCGTTCAGCTTGGTGGCGGGGCGCGTGTAATTGAAGCTGCCGGCGATGACCACCTGGCGGTCGATCACCATCAGCTTGTGGTGCAGTTTGCCCAGCGGGCCTCGCTTCCTCACCAGGTGAGCCTCGGCCCCGGCGCCGTGGAGCAGGCGTGTCGCCGCCCAGTCCCGATTGCCCATGAGGGCGTCGAAGACGCCGCGCACCGTGACGTTGGCATGGCCCGCCTGAATCAGGGCATCGTCGATTCCCGATGATTTCGAAAAGGTGAAGATCGCGAAATCGATGCGTTTCCTTGCCTTGGCGATCTGCTTCATGATCTCCATTTCGGGATTGTGGTCCGGCGCGAAGAGGACCCGAATGGGCAGCTCCGATACGATCACGTCCCGCGGTGTGTCGTCATGGCCGAGATTGTAGCGGCCGAAATGACCGGCGTTGATCTCCCTGAACTCCTTCTTATAGGCGTTCGCGACCTTGCGGTCCTTCACCACGACCACGTGGTTCAAGTTCTTTTTCACACCGGTCGGGGTGAAATTCGTCGAGCCGGTCAAAACCGCCGAGCCGTCACGGATGATGAACTTCTGATGGAAGATATTGGTGTTGAAGTCCGACCGGACCTTGATCTTCGACCGCAGCACCGCATTGAAGATCTCGCGGTTCGCTTCGTTCGTGCCGCCTTCGTGCCAGGGATCGGGCACCGCTTTCTTCACGCTCAGATAATCCGATTCGACCATAAGGCGGACCGACCGCCCCCGTTGGCGCGCGCGAATGATGGCTTCGGCGATGGGCTTGCTCTCGAGTTCCTGAACGGCTATGTCCAGTTTCCTTTGGGCGCCTTCGATGAAGTCCACGATGACCTTTTCCAGGTCGTCCGGTGCTCCGACCTCCTTGGGCCCCATGTGGAGCTCGACGTTTCCTATGATCATTGGCATAACCGAATCCTCCCCTCGGCACGTTGTAAGCGTCCGAATGACGCGGTGTCTCGTCAAAAGAGACGCCGGGTCTCGGTCACTTTCATCGGCCGCATTTATCCGCGTCTGCTCTCCAACCCGTGCCCGGTCTCTCCAACCCGTGCCCGGGACGGTTTGAACTTTTCATCAAAGCTCTTGAAGGCCCTGCCTTGCACACCTTCAAACGCGCAGTATACCACGCGATAACAATCTGGAGTAGCGCAAAGCGGAGGCCGAGCCGCAATCGTGACGACAGGGATGACGCCGTCGCCGGCCCGGAAGAACGGGCCCCGCGATATCGTCTCTTGCTCAGCTAAGCAGGATCGATCCCGCTTCGGGTGGGTCATAGCAGGGCCTAGCCTGGCGGGCCGGCGTCCCGCGCCTCCTTTGCGGCGTCCCCGGCGTTTGCCAGGCGTTCCTCGTGCCAGCCCATGGTCTTCAAGAGCGTCGCCAGGGTGATCGATTTCAGCGTGGCTGTGGCGATCTCGTCGATCTCGTCCAGCACCCGGGTGAGCGCCCGGCCGATTTCGGTATCGTCTCCAGACCCTTGGCGCCGGTGGCCCGCGGTGACGATATCGCCGAACAGATCGATGACGTCATAGAGCGAGGTGCGCTTGGCGTTGCCCGAGAAACGGTAACCGCCGCCGGCGCCCCTGACCGCTTCCACCAGGCCGGCGCGGCCGAGATCGCGGAGCACCTTGGCGAGGTGGTTGGCCGAAATGCCGTAGCGATCGGCGATCTCGGTGGCCGAGATCTGGCGCCCCGGCTCGCGCGCCAGCTCGAGGACGGAGAGCAGCGCGAACAGGGTGGCTTTCTGCAGTTTCATGGCTGGCCTCACGCCTTGACGTTCACGGCCCCAAGGCGCGCCGACGCCAACCCCATCTCGAGCTGGATGAAGGGCCCTCCCATCATCCCCTGGGAGCGGAAGAACGCCATATTCAGCGCGTCGTCGCGCGCCAGCATGGTGCGCACCGTCCTGACGCCGTCCTCACCCATCCGCCGGCAGACGGCGGCGAACAGGCGGGAGCCGATCTTCTTCAGGCGGTGTTCGGGGTCGACGCCGATGGCGAAGATCCAGCCCGACGGCGGCGAGCCGAACTCCCACGCCCTGACCTCGCCGATGATGAAGCCCAAGACCCGCCCGCCGGTCTCGGCGACGAGGAAATAGCGGTCGGGGCGGGCGCCGTAACGGGCGAAGGTCCCTCGCCAGTAGTCCGGCTTGGCCAGTCCGGTGATGCGCGCATCCAGCCCGCCGACGGCGGCGATGTCGGTGGCCTCGGCGACGCGGACGGTCAGATCGTCGTCCATCGGTGAAAGATTTCCTATAACTCCGGCCCCGGACATGGCCCCATCCGGTCACTCGCCCCGGTCATTGGCCAAGGCGCCCGAAGAGGCGCCGGATCACCCTTGCCAAAGCACCCTTGCCAAAGCGCCCGAAGGGGCGCCAAATCACCCTTGACACAATGGCCGGGGATCGGGTATTTGTAAATAGGTATTTTGGTACCTATTTGATTATTTAGCCCTATAATACCAGGAACAAAGGGTATTTTCCCTGTCTGGTCAGGCATTTACCAGCGCGGCGGGGCAGGGGCCCAGGCGCCGTCCGGTGGCCGGGATCGAGGGCCGGACCGGCGCGTCGCAACAATCTAGTATCGGGGAGCGAACAGGGCGCATCATGATCGACTTCAACACCCATCCGGATCGTTACCGGCACTGGAAAATGAGCATCGACGGGCGCGTCGGGACCCTGGCCATGGACGTCAAGGAGGATGGCGGGCTGGCGCCGGGCTACGCCCTCAAACTCAATTCCTACGATCTCGGCGTCGACATCGAGCTCTACGACGCCATCCAGCGCCTGCGGTTCGAGCATCCCGAGGTCGGCGCCGTGGTCATAACCTCGGCCAAGGACAAGGTGTTCTGCGCCGGCGCCAACATCAAGATGCTGGGCCTCTCGAGCCACGCCCACAAGGTCAACTTCTGCAAGTTCACCAACGAGACGCGCAACGGCATCGAGGACGCCAGCGACAACTCGGGCCAGAGGTATCTTTGCGCCGTCAACGGCACCGCGGCGGGCGGCGGCTATGAGCTCGCCCTGGCGACCGACCACATCATCCTGGTCGATGACGGCGCTTCGGCGGTGTCGCTGCCGGAGGTGCCGTTGCTCGCCGTGCTGCCCGGCACCGGCGGGCTGACCCGGGTGGTCGACAAGCGCCATGTCCGGCGCGATCACGCCGATGTCTTCTGCACCGTCACCGAAGGCATCAAGGGCGCCCGGGCGCTTGAGTGGCGGCTGGTCGACGAGATCCAGCCGCGCTCCAAGATGGCCGAGGCGGTGCGAAAACGGGCCGAGGAATTCGCCCAAGGCACCGACCGTCCCGCCGACGCCAAGGGCATCGAGCTGACGCCGCTCAGGCGCGACATCACCGACGACGCCATCGCCTATGACAACCTGACCATCGCGCTCGACCGCAAGGGCCGTACCGCCGCGCTCACGGTGCAGGCCCCGAATGAGCCGGTGCCGGCGGGTATCGACGCCATCCATGCCGCCGGGGACGGGTTCTGGCCCCTCGCCGTCGCCCGCCAATTGGACGACGCGATCCTGCATCTTCGCGCCAACGAGCCCGAGCTCGGCACCTGGATACTGCGCAGCGAAGGCGATGGGGATCTGGTGGCCGGCGCCGACGCCCAACTCGAGGAGCATGGCGGTGACTGGCTGGTGCGCGAGATCGTCCTTTTCCTCAAGCGCGTCTTCAAGCGCCTCGACGTCACCTCGCGCAGCCTCATCGCCCTGATCGAGCCGGGAAGCTGCTTCACCGGCACGCTGCTGGAGCTCGTCCTCGCCGCCGACAGGAGCTACATGCTGGACGGCGCCTTGGAGGGCGACAACCGTCCGCCGGCGACGCTCCGTCCGACTTCGATGAACTTCGGGGCGTATCCGATGCCCAACGGGCTGAGCCGCCTCGCGACCCGCTTCCTCGACGCGCCCGACCGGGTCCAGGCTATCAAGGCGAAGACGGGAGAGGACATCGACGCGCTCGAGGCCGAGGCGCTCGGCCTCGTCACCTTCGCGCCCGACGACCTCGACTGGTCCGACGAGATCCGCATCGCCATCGAGGAGCGCGCGAGCTTCTCGCCCGATGCCCTCACCGGCATGGAGGCCAGCCTTCGTTTCGCCGGCCCCGAGACCATCGAGACCAAGATCTTCGGCCGGCTGTCGGCGTGGCAGAACTGGATCTTCCAGCGCCCCAACGCCGTCGGCGAGGACGGCGCGCTTCGGCTGTTCGGCACCGGCAAGCAGGCCAAGTTCGACGCCGGCCGGGTGTGAACCGCCACCGATTCGATCGAACGCCAACCATAACCATGTAGACCGGGAGTGAGCCGTGAGCATCGATTATCAAGAGACGATCCCCAACAACGTCAACCTCGGCGAGGACCGCCGCCTGCAACGCGCGCTGGAGAAGTGGCAGCCCGGATACCTCGACTGGTGGCGCGACTCAGGACCCGAGCAAAGCTCGGAGATGGACGTCTATCTCCGCACCGCGATCAGCGTCGAGGCCGGCGGCTGGGCCAATTACTCCCACGTCCGCATGCCCGATTACCGCTGGGGCATTTTCCTGGCGCCGCCGGAGGCGGACCGCAAGATCAATTTCGGCATGCACAAGGGCGAGCCCGCCTGGCAGGAGGTGCCCGGCGAATACCGCGCCGAGCTGCGGCGTTTGATCGTCACCCAGGGCGACACCGAGCCGGCCTCGGTCGAGCAGCAGCGCCGGCTGGGCTTAACCTGCCCGTCGCTCTACGATCTGCGCAATTTGTTTCAGGTCAACGTCGAGGAAGGCCGCCATCTGTGGGCGATGGTGTATCTGCTCCACGCCTATTTCGGCCGCGACGGCCGGGAAGAGGCGGAGGAGATGCTGGCGCGCCACTCGGGCGATCCAGACAAGCCGCGCATCCTCGGGGCGTTTAACGAGCCGACGCCGGAGTGGCTGTCGTTTTTCATGTTCACCTTCTTCACCGACCGCGACGGCAAGTACCAACTCGCCGCCCTCGCCGAGTCCGGCCTCGATCCGCTGTCGCGCACCTGTCGCTTCATGCTGACCGAGGAGGCCCATCACATGTTCGTCGGCGAGACCGGCGTCGACCGCATCGTCAAGCGGACGGTGGAGCTGATGCGCGAGCACAAGACCGACGACGTCCGGAAATTCGGCGCCATCGACCTGCCGACGCTGCAGAAGTACATCAACTTCCACTACTCCATCTCGCTCGATCTCTTCGGCCAGGAGATCTCGACCAACGCCGCCAACTACTTCACCATGGGGCTCAAGGGGCGCTACCGGGAGACCGAGATCGACGACGACCACACACTCACCGAGGATGCCTACGAGGTGCCGGAGATCCGAGAAGGCGCCATCGTCGCCGCGCAAGCGCCGGCGCTGACGGCGATCAACGAGCGCCTGCGCAACGATTACGTCGAGGACTGCCAGCGCGGCGTCGACAAGTGGAACCGGACCATCCGTCAAGCCGGCGTCGATTTCGAGCTCAAGCTGCCGCACCGCGCCTTCCACCGGGAGATCGGCGCCTTCTCCGGCGCCCATGCCTCGCCCGAGGGCAGGATCGTCGATGAGGGCGACTGGAACAGCAATGAGGGCCTGTGGCTGCCCTCGATTGAGGACAAGGCCTACGTCGACTCGCTGATGGGGGCGGTGACGACGCCCGGCAAGTTCGCCAACTGGATCGCGCCGCCGGGCAAGGGCGTCTACGGCCAGCCCCTCGATTTCGACTACGTCCGCTTCAACTGAGCGCCACCGGGCCGGCCGGCCCGGCGGTGGTCATCGACACCATCGGCGTGGCGAAGGCTCGGGCCCGGCCACGCCCGGCCGGGTGCGCCCGGCCGAGCGCCAAAGCCCTTGCCCGCCGTATAACCTGGAGGCGCGGGGAAACGCTCTACTACGAACGGATCATCTGCGCCGAAGAGACCTTCGTGCAACGGAAGTTCGGCAAGACCTACACGGACTGGGGCGCTCGGACCCCGGTGTTCATTCCCAAGCCCTGGAGGCGGTCGCGGCCGGAACTGCCCTTCTCCCTCCGCACCGTGTTACGCCGCGAGTACAACGGGTTGTTTTTCATCGTCGTGGCATTCACGCTCATCGAACCCATTGACGATGTCCTGTCACAGGGCGATTGACCCAGTCATCCGCGAGTGGCCGAGCCGACGGGACAAAGACCATGCGCAGCATGTCCCGGTGCCGGCCGGGCGCGGGTATCCCTGCTCGATGCAGACATCGATACGTGCAGCACAACATTCCTGTGCCCGAGGGACCTACAAGTTTGACCACATGTTGTGGATCCTCCATCACGGCGTCGGGGAGTCCGTAATCGTGACGGTTCTTGAAGCCCATTGTCAAAAGGGCGCGCGTTCTCTGCCGGGACACGACGTGGAAGGGTCCGTCCTGGTCGGTGACGTCGGAAATGTTGAGCATGAGCTTCAGGAGTGACGGACGGCGTGCATCACAGTGCCAGTTACTGGAGTAAATCTCGCCCTCCGCGATCTCCGCCGGTACGGCGTAATTGCGGTAGGCCACGACCTGCACGACGGCGAAATAGGCCTTATAGTACTGCTCGAGCGCGGCCCTTAAGTTCGATGAAAGGACTCGCGCGATTGCCGGGATGTGGAGGTGAGCATACGGGATCGTCCGGTGAATATGGGTCCTGTCGCGGCCGTGCTTCTCGTTTGCCTCGTAGTC
>JACZQV010000028.1 GCA_022545545.1 Pseudomonadota bacterium | reverse complement strand
TCATCGGCGCGGGGCCGTTGGCCGAAGGCGGCGGCGATTTCGATCGGGTCCTCGCCTACCTCACCCAGACCTCGGTGGCGTTTTCGCTCCGCGGCGGCACGCGGGAGATATTGCGCGTCATCATCGCTAGAGCGGTTCTTGGTAGATAGGAAGCAATTTGATGGGTGCAAATCGGCTCATTCGGCTAGGCGCGGCGCGCGGCCCGATGCTTGAGCATCGGGCAAGCGTCGCAACGCCGCCGAGGGGCCGATTTGCCCCACCGGAGGCCGGGTTCTTTTGCGCCCTGGCGTCGTTG
Organism: Pseudomonadota bacterium; assembly: GCA_022545545.1. Taxonomy (GTDB): domain Bacteria; phylum Pseudomonadota; class Alphaproteobacteria; order SMXQ01; family SMXQ01; genus JACZQV01. Next base: position 26,001 of record JACZQV010000028.1, on the reverse strand, counting down.
CGATATGCTTGTGATGCGCCAGCATCACTGCGCATTCCGCGCCTAGCCAGGGCGCAAAATAATCCCGGTCAAATGGTTCCTATCTACCAAGACCCGCTCTAAATTGGGATATCTTGACTAGTCAACCAGGTTTACCGGAAACCCGGTAGCTTCGCCGCCGGTAGCTTCGCCGAACGACAGGATCGAAAAGGACAGACGGGGGCAATGGCCGAGCCAGCCGATCCAACGACGGGAGAAGGGTTCTCGACCGCGACGGCGAGAATACTGCTCGATGCCGGCGCCGTTCATTTCAGTTTCGACCGGCCGTTCAAATTTACCTCGGGCTGGGCGAGCCCGGTTTACATCGACTGTAGAAAGCTGATCTCGTTTCCCGAGATGAGACGCAAGGTGATGGATTTCGCCGTAACGAAGCTGGAGCGCGACGTCGGCGCCGATCGATTCGACGCCGTCGCCGGTGGCGAGACGGCGGGGATTCCCTTTGCCGCCTGGATCGCCGAACGCATGGAATTGCCGATGCTGTATGTGCGAAAGTCGCCCAAGGGGTTCGGCCGCAACGCCCAGATCGAGGGACACCTGATCGCCGGGCAGCGCACGCTGCTGGTCGACGACCTGGCGACCGATGGGCGAAGCAAGATCAACTTCTGCAATGCGCTGAGGAATGCCGGCGCCAAGGTGGAGCATATCTTCGTCCTCTTCTATTACGGTATCTTCAAGGAGGGGAATGAGGTGTTCGACAGTATCGGCGTTAGGCTGCATGCGCTTGCCACCTGGTCGGACATCCTGACGGCGGCGAAGGAAAGTTCGAAGTTCGATAAATCGACATTGGCCGAGGTCGAGACCTTCATCGCCGACCCCGTCGCTTGGTCGAAGGCGCATGGCGGCGTCGCCGAGGAGCGGATGCTGTCGCGGCCCTTCGCCGGCCAACCGAGAGGCGCCTGAACGGCCGGGGCCATGGCGAGGGAGGGGCAAAACGGATGACCGGCGGATGTCGCCGATTCCCCGGCGGCGGTTTGGCGAATTCTCACCGCAGGCGCCGGCGCGGCCTTCGGCCGCGGGCGCCCGCCGGGTGTCGTCACCGGCCAAGACCGCCTGAACGATCGCCATGACCGACAGGATTACCATCCGCAAACCCGACGATTGGCACGTCCATGTGCGCGACGGCGCCATGCTCGAGGCGTGCCTGCCTTTTACCGCCCGGAAATTCGCCCGCGCCATCATCATGCCCAATCTCGTTCCCCCGGTTACCACCGTCGACGCCGCGATCTCGTATCGCGAGCGGGTCTTGGCGGCGGTGCCCGAGGGCGCCGCATTCGAGCCCCTGATGACCTGTTACCTCACCGACGACACGTCCCCGGACGAGGTCGAGCGGGGGTTCAAGGAAGGCGTCTTCACCGCGGTCAAGCTCTATCCCGTCGGCGCCACGACGAATTCGGCCGACGGCGTGACCGATTTCAAGATCGTCCGCCCGGTGATCGAACGGATGGAAAAGATCGGCATGCTCCTGCTGCTTCATGGCGAGGAGGCGGCGGACCCCAAGGTCGATGTCTTCGACCGCGAAGCGGTGTTCATCGAGCGAAGATTGATACCGCTGGCGCGGGATTTCCCGGGACTCAAGATCGTCCTCGAGCATGTCTCATCGAAAATCGGCGTCGAATACGTGCGTTCCGCCGCGCCCGGGGTCGGCGGCTCGATCACCCCCTATCACATGATCCTGACCCGGACCGATATGCTCGGTCACGGCATTCGCCCCTATTTTTACTGCATGCCGGTCGTCAAGGGCGAAGACGACCGCCTGGCGCTGCGCGGCGCGGCGACGTCGGGAGAGCCCTGCTTCTTCCTTGGCACCGATTCGGCGCCTCATCCGGTGGCGCGCAAGCTCGACGTTTGCGGCATCCCCGGTGTCTTCAATTCTCCGGTCGCCATCGAAACCTACGCCAAGGTCTTCGACGAGGAAGGCGCGCTCGATAAACTCGAGGCGTTCGCCGCGCTCAACGGCCCGGGACATTACGGTCTGCCTGCCAATGAGGAAACCATCACGCTCGAGCGCGCCGAGTGGACGGCGCCCGAGGAGATGGCGGTGGAAGGACCCGATGAACGGGCGCTGATCTACCGGGGCGGCGAAACCATAGAGTGGCGGGTGGTCGGGGATAATGGATGATCCATTTCCGTCATTGGCACGGGACGATGGCGGCGCGCCCGCGCCCGAGCCCGCAAGTGTGTTCAACCAACAGGGATGTCGGCTATGACCGCTTTTGGCACTTTCCCCGAACGGGGATTGATTTCCGAACTCACCGCGAAAATGCTGCTCGAGGTGGAGGCCGTCCACTTCAACGCCGCCGAGCCTTTCATTTTCACCTCGGGCTGGGCCAGCCCCGTCTACATCGATTGCCGCAAGTTGATCTCCTTCCCCAGGGTCCGTCGGACCTTGATCGACTTCGCCGTTGCGACCATCCAGCGCGACATCGGGTTCGAGCGAATCGACGCCATCGCCGGCGGTGAGACGGCGGGCATTCCGTTCGCCACCATGATCGCCGACCGGCTGATGCTGCCGATGCAATACGTGCGCAAGAAGCCCAAGGGTTTCGGCCGCGACGCGCAGATCGAAGGACATCTGACCTCCGGGCAGCGCGTCCTGCTGGTCGAGGACATGACCACGGATGGCCGCAGCAAGGCGAACTTCTGCAATGCGCTGCGCACCGCGGGGGCCAAGGTCGAGCATATCTTCGTCATCTTTTTCTACGACATCTTCCCCGAAAGCTCCTCGGTCCTTGAAGAGCTCGACGTGACGATGCATTACCTGGCGACGTGGCGGGACGTGCTGGCGGTGGCGAAGCGGGATGAGCGCTTCGACGATCACACCTTGGCGGAGGTCGAGAAGTTTATCGAAGATCCCCCCGCCTGGTCCGAGGCCCATGGCGGCGTCGCCAAGGCCGCGGGCTAGAGCACAATCGGGCGCCGGCCTGCCTTCGCCGTAGCGAAGCGACGGCTTCGCGCAGGCAGGCGGCGATTCTTGCCAAGTCTCTGCCGGGTTCCATCGGGTTCTCTCGTAGCAAGGAGCGGGTTCGGTCCACTCAGCCGGGACGCGGAGCGGAAGGGGCACATAAGCGCTAGCCATGGAATTGCAAAACACCTTCGAGGTTCCGCTGCCGCCGTCCGAGGCGTGGGACGTGCTGCTCGACATCGAGCGCATCGCGCCCTGCCTGCCCGGCGCCAGGCTGACCGAAGTCGTCGACGAGAGGACCTTCAAGGGCGAGGTTTCGGTCCGCCTCGGGCCGGTCGCCCTGACCTTCGCCGGGAAAGCGACGATCGAGGAGATCGACGGCGTCGAATACAGGGCGCGTATTGTGGCCCAAGGCGCGGACGCCAAGGGGCGGGGAGGGGCCGACGCAGTGGTGGAATTTAGCCTCGAGCCCATCGATGGGGGCTCCAGGGTGCTGATCCGCACCGACTTGAGGCTTTCGGGATCGATCGCGCAGTATGGCCGGGGTGTCGGCATGATCCAGGATGTTTCGACCCAGCTGATCGACGAGTTCGCCCGCTCCCTGCGGGCCCATCTCGCCGAGACCGCGATCCCCGCCGCCGATCATGCCGCCCAAGCTCCGGCCCGGCCCCTGCCGGGGGCCAAGCCGATATCGGGGTTCGCCTTGATGTTCCGCGTGCTGTGGAATGCGATCGTCCGGCTGTTTCGCGGCCGGAGCTAGCCTCTTCGCTTCCTGGCGGGGCGACAGCCGAAACGGACGGAGTCGAAGAAAGGGAGAGTTCGATGTCAAGACTGACCATCAGCCTCGCATGCACCAATACCGACCGCACGCGGGCGATCTTCGACGGCCGGGTCCAGGTGGAGGGATGCGACGTCATCGGCCTCGCCATGCCTCCAGAGGAAGCCTTTCACCGCGCCTTCGGCCATCAGGAGTTCGACGTGACGGAGCTCTCGATGTCGAGTTACATGAGCCAGGTGTCACAGGGCATAAACGCCTATGTCGGCATCCCCGCCTTCGTCTCCCGGATGTTTCGCCATTCTTCGATCTATATCCGCACCGATCGGGGCATAAACGAGCCCGGGGATCTAAAGGGAAAAACCGTGGGCTTGCCGGAATACCAGATGACCGCGGCATTATGGGTGCGGGGAATCCTTGAGGACGTTTACGGCGTCAAACCGTGCGACATGAGCTGGCGCTGCGGCGGCCTCGAGCAAGGGGGACGGGGCCAGGCCGTCGAGATAGAGACGCCCGAAGGCGTGGAGTTGAAGCGCCTCCCGGTCGATGAAACCCTGTCGCAACATTTGGACCAGGGACGCATCGACGCGCTGATCTCGGCGCGGGCGCCGTCGTGCTGGCACACCAACGACAAGATCAGCCGGCTGTTCCCCGATTACAGGACCGCCGAGGAAGACTATTACCGCAAAACCGGGATGTTCCCGATCATGCACCTCATCGGTGTGCGCAAGAGCCTCGTCGAAGCCCACCCGTGGCTGCCGGCCAGCGTTTACGTCGCCTTCCTCGAGGCCAAGCGGCTTTGCTACGCCAACCTGGAACAACTCGGGCACCTCTACACCACCTTGCCCTGGCCGGTGGTTGAGCTTGAACGCACGCGCGAACTCATGGGCGAGGACTACTGGCGTTACGGCGTCGTCGAGAACGAAAAGGAGATCGAGGCGATGACGCGCTACTCCTTCGATCAGGGGCTGAGCGTGCGCAGGTTGAGCGCCGAGGATCTGTTCGCCGCCTCGACGTTCGAGTTGGTGAAGGTGTGACCGCTCATGGCCGCAGCTGGCCGTTAATTAGCGGGGTCAGCCGAGACCCGCCGCCCAGCCGGTGACTCAAGGCCGGGATTCGGGCTTGAAGCGGAAGTGCTCGATCCTTTCGACGGTTCCTGGGTGAGCGCCCTCGCCCCTGTACGCCATGAGGGGACAACTCAGATCCGGACGGGCGGTGGCTGCCGCGACGGCCGGGCCGAAATCCTTTTCGACCGCGTTCAGCCAATGGTTGAACTCTTTTTCTGATTGGCCCCAGCCCCTTGCACCCCGCTCCCGAGCCTTTTGGAGCGTCTCCTGATAAAGGGCCTTGCCCTCGTTTAAACGCCCCATTTGTAGTTTGTTGAATGCGATGGCAACGCCTAACCAAAGGAAATGGCGCATCGGTGTTGGCCAGTCGCTTGACGACGATTTGCTCCAACGCTTGTATGATTCGATATTCTGTTCGTATTGGTCCGGATGATCCTTGCATTCAGGGCGGAATCCCTTGGCGGTCCATCTCATGACCATGTCGAAATAGGGCCCACACTGGCCACAGCCTATAAAGTAGCCTCCCCAGCGAGTGTCGGCAACGATGAGCGCCAAACTCTTCCCGCCATCCAGCGCCAACATCCGTTTCGCAAGTCCGGCCCAGTCCGGCGTCACGTCGACGGAGTTGCGGACGAGCCGGTAAACACGGACTCCATATCCATGGTAAGACGACCCATGGGACGCATAGCGGAGCGCGAGGAAAGGCACGCCGTCGCCGCCGATATCGTGACCGCTCGGCTCCTCGATGGAGAGGGACGTTTCCGTATAGCCGCGGACGAAATTAAGCCGCACATTGCGTTGGGAAATGACCCGGACCTTGTAGAGCTCCATATGCCCGTGACCAGAAATTCTACGCGTATTCCAGATCAGTGCCAGGAAGGTCGGCTTGCCGCCTTGCCGAAACAACCTGTGGTCCTTGAGGATCCAGCCCTTCTTTTTCACGAGAAGGTTGAGGACCCGTGGCAACCAACTCGGCTGGTCCGCCTTGGTGTAGGCCAGGGGCGGTGGGGGGAGGGGTTGTTTGGTCTCCTCCGCGGACGAAGCAAGCCCGGACGCCAAGGCAATGACAAGCGCGACTGAAATCCCGATGAATCGGTGAAAAAACGCCAATCCGTTCATGTCATGTCCGCCCGAATCCAAGCTGTGGCTCCGCAACCTGTGGCCGTAGCCGCGATCACCTTACCAAACAAACCCGGCATCCGTCAGCGCATAATCCGGTTACGGCGCGGATTTAACGCTGAACCGGAAGTGCTCGATCCGTTTCCGCTTACCTTTTTCTGTCTTGTCCGTGACATCGAGCCGCTGTTCCGTGATCGCGTCCCGCACGTCCGGGCCGAGTCCTACGGCATCGAGGCGCTGCAGATTGTGCATGGTGTCGGTGCGTGGGGATGCGTCGGGCAGGGGCCGGAGGCCTATCCTGCGCTTATCTTCGGCCGTCAACGTATCCATCAACTTGTTAATTCCTTTCTTGACGAGCTTCGGCCCGAGACCCCTCCCATGCATGAACAAGGTGTCGGAGAAAGTGGCGGCGGTCTTTTGGTCCGCGAGCTTATTAAGCTCCGCCCGGCCGCCGTAACTCTCGAGCACTTCCTTGAAATACCCGCGATAGGCCACCGCCAATTGCTCCGTTGTCAGATCCTGAGAGCGTTTCACCGGACCTAGCGAAGTCTCTTTTCCCTTGATCATTTCGAGGGTGCCGTCTGTGACGCCACCAAACGCGGTGCTGTTGGGGTCCTTTTTTGCGCCACCTTCGGCGACGTAAATTTGCCCGTAAATGAATTGCTCCGCTTTCGACAGGCTCTTCTGGCCCCCGTCGTCCTTGAGGCCGTCGAGGAGTTTGTGCCAGTCCGGCCACTCGCGCGGCTTGTTTTGGAATACGTCACGCTTGTAAGCGGGGATGGGCGGTATGGGATCAGCCGGTGAGACCTGTTGGCCGGGCCGTGGCTTGCGTCCCCGTTTGCGGTGCCGGCGGTTTCAGCGGCGGTCGCGGCGCCGGTGGTTTCGGCGGCGCCTGGGGATCGCCGGTGCGCTGGGCGGTTTCCCGTTCCGCCGGCCCTGACCTTGCCCGGTCCCCTTCGGTCCTTGGCGCGCCGAGGGGGGTTCGGAACCGGGCCGCTCCCACATCCTCCCTGCCGAAGCCGGTTGGCATGGTGAAGCTCTCGGCCCGGATCGCCCGGAGCAAAAGACCGCGGCCGAAAGCGGCGCGGGCGTCGCTGTTCATGAGGTCGATCCTTCGCCCACCGGCGATGGCGTCCTGAAACAGGGTGGCGAAACTGGGTAGTGACGCCCCGGTCCCTCCCAAGGCCGCCCGCAGCGGGCCGGGGGCGTCCGTTTCGCCCATGACCATCTCGAAGCCCCGGCGGATCATATCGACCACCATATCGTGCTCGGGGTGGTCGGCGTCCGTGTAGCGCGGGTCCCCCATCAAGGACATCAGCCCGGCGCGGCCGATGGATGTCCGCGAGTCGTGAATTGACATGTCGTTCTCCTGTATCCGGCGCGTTCTCGCGCCGGGGGGCGTGTTCAACGATGATTTCCGACAATATTTTCGCTTGGCCCGAGGCCGGCCCTGTGAGGCAAGCGCGGGTTTCAAGCCGGGGGAATGTAACCACGAACTGTCGCCGTTGTCAAGTAATACTTACATTATTCGTTAGGCATACTAACGCCCTCGCCGAAAGGATGACCGGTCCGCCCGGTGCAAACTGCGGAGCGGTCCGCACGGTCATGGCCGCGGCGCGCCTGTCGATGATGGGGGTCAGCCGAGACCCGCCGCCGCGCCGGGCGGGCAGATGGCGGCGATGCGCGAGAGGTCCTCCGGCGTGAGCTCGAGTGCCGCCGCCGCCGCGTTCTCTTCCAGATGATCGCGGCTCTTGCTGGAGGGGATGGGGATGATGCATTGCCCCTGATGCATGATCCAGGCAAGCGCCAACGTCGCCACCGGGATGCCCTTCCCGGCGGCGATTTCCTCCAGTTGGCCGAGGATCGAGAGGTTGTGCTCGATATTGCCGGGCCGATAGCGGCCGTCCTTATGACGGCGGTCGCCTTCGGGAATATCCGTGGCCGAACGAAACAGGCCCGCCAGGATGCCGCGGCCAAGCGGCGCGAAGGCGATGAATGCCATGCCTTGCTCCCGGCACTCCTGAACGAGCCCGTCCTCCGGATCGCGGACGAAAAGCGAATATTCGTCCTGGAGGCCGGCGATGGGGTGAACCTTGACGGCACGGCGGATGATTTCGGGCGAGGCGTCCTTGGAAATGGCGATGTGACGCGTCTTGCCTTCCTCGACCAGGCGCGCCATCGCCCCGATGGTTTCCTCGATGGGCACGACGGGATCGACGCGTGAAATGCAAATGATATCGACGCAATCGATGCCGAGCCGCTCGAGCCCGGTTTCGCAGGAGTGGCGCACGTGCTCCGGCGTGCCGCTGACGACATTGACCCCGTCGGGCCGGATGCTGCCCAATTTCGAATGGATGACGAAGGCGTCCCGGCGTCCCTTGATGGCCTTGCCGATCAGGGTCTGGTTGTGTCCGCCGCCGTAGTTGGTGGAGGTATCGAGGAAATTTATGCCGAGGTCGAGGGCGCGGTGGATGGTCGCGATACACTCGTCATCGTCCTGGGGGCCATAATATCCCGACATGCTCATGCAGCCGAGGCCGATGGGCGAGACCATGAGATCCGTCGGCCCAAACTTGATGTGTCTCAAGAAACGGCCCTCTCCTTTAGGAATAAAAAAACGGCGGGCCCATCGCCGGGCCCGCCCTCGGTTGAATCCCGTTCAGGTCAGCTCTTGCAATCGACGCTCTTCGATTCCCCGCCGGGGCGCGGATAGGTGAAGGTGCAGGTCATGCCGAGCTTGATGTTCTTGCGCTTGTCCTTCTTGCCGTCGATGGTGACCGTGGTCCGGGAGCCGGAAATCTTGGTCTTGACCTCCTTGCCCTTATAGGTGATCCACACCCTGCGGCCCTTGCGCTTGATCTGGCTCACCTTGCCGGTGTGCTTGACCATGGCGACACTGGACTTGGCCTTATTGAGTGCGTCCAGCATCTTCAGGATCTCGGGCGGCTGGTTGAGGATGGCGACGACGCGCTTGCGTGTCTCTTCGCCATCGGCGGCGTCGATCAAGCGGTGGGCCGCCTTCGCTTCCTCGATCAGCGCCGTGCTTTTCGCCGCCTTCATGTACGCCGCCCTGAGCGCCGCCAGGCGGTCGGGAACGATGTTCGCCGGTCCGGCTGCGATGCGGGAAAGGTTGCCATAGATCACCATCATCCTGGCGAGCGCCTTTTGGATCGGCGTATTCGCCAGTTCAATGGCATTGGGCACGCCCTTCAACTCATCGCCGAACTGTAGGATGATCTTGGTCTGACCGGCGCGGACGTAGTTCATGCCCGAGCTCAGGCTACCCATCAGGAGGTCGGTCTCCTTGCGCAGCAAACCGAGCGCGGCCTCGGGCCCCGAATAGCCGACGATGATCCGGTAGTTGATGTTGAAGCTCTCGCCCATCATGAAGGCATCGGCGTAGGAGCCCCCGCCGACGCCAGAGGCGGAGAACTTCACCTTGCGCTTGGAGTTCAGCACGTCCTTGAAGCTCTGGTATTCGGAATTATGGGCGACCGACATGACGCGGATATCGGATGCGCCCTTGCCGATCCACGACATCTTGGCGAGATCGAACCGGATACCCTTTGTCTTCTGGATCTGGGCATAGATCAGGCCCGTCGAGAAGCTGCCGATGGTCAACCCATTGGGCTTCGCGTTCCAGATCAGGTTGGCGCCGAGGATATGACCGGCGCCGGGCCGGTTCTTGACCACGAAGGTCGAGCCCGGCAACGCCTTTTCCATGTGCCGCGACATCAGGCGGGCGAAATAGTCATGGCCGCCGCCGGGCCCGGTCGCGACGATCCAGGTCACCGTCTTGCCCTTGTAATAATCGGCGCCGGTCGCCGCGGTAGCGGGGCCGGAGAACGCCACCGCGCCGGCGACGAGCGCGCCAAAAGCCAGTACCGAATGGGAATGTCTCATCGTCTTTAACTCCCTGAATTCTGGATTCGGTATTATTTTAATTCAGTAGAACATATTGGGCATTTGATGGCAACCGCACCACATAGCGCCGGCCGGTTCCGGCTAACACCTTGCTATGGAACGGCTTTCGCTTTTTGATCCGCCGTCTAAGAGCGCTTCGGCAGGCCACGCCAATTGGCCTCACGGCGGATATTCTGATGCTTCGAAATCGAAGCTTTCGATCCATGGCTTGATGCGGCCGAGCCTGGACCGTCCGAGAACAATGTTTACTCGGCACGGCTACTGCGATTATCGTGGCCATGCCCGGAAAACGCCCGGTGCATAAAACAGAGCCAATCAGGGCTGGGAGCGCTCATTCTTTCCGGATCCGCCAAGTCGATATAGGGGTTCTTCATGTCCGTGGAGCTGATGGTCGGCACGCTGGTGCAGTTGCTGACGTCTCCTTACACCATGTGGATGCTGCTGCTGGGGACAGGGATCGGCATCTTCTTCGGCGCCGTGCCTGGGCTCGGTGGACGCCTGGCGATTGCCGTCATGATCCCGTTCGTGTTCGGCAAGGAAATGATCCCGGGCGCGGTGTTCCTTCTTTCCATGCATGCGGTCACCGGCACCAGCGGCCAGATTTCCTCGATCTTGTTCGGGGTGCCGGGCACCGGCGACGACGCCGCCACCGTCGTCGACGGCTATCCGATGGCGAAGAAGGGCGAGGCGGGAATCGCGCTCGGCGCCAGCCTGATGGCGTCCGGCATCGGCGGCGTGATCGGGGCGGGCGTGCTGGCGATCCTGATTCCGGTGATAGAGCCGATCGTCCTGAAGTTCAGCCCGGCGGAGTTCTTCTTCCTGGCCCTGCTCGGCATCACCTTCGTCGCCTTCGTTTCCGGCGCCACCATCTTCAAGGGCATCGTCGTCGGCTTCTACGGCATGATGCTGTCCTTCATCGGCATGGACCCCCATTCGGGAATTCCGCGCTTTTCGGAAGATTTCCTGTTCCTGTGGGACGGGCTCGACCTGATTACCGCCGTGCTGGCGCTGTTCGCGGTGCCGGAGATGATCCATCTGGGCGTCAAGGGCGGGGCGATTTCTTCGGTGTCCAAGGAGTTCGCGGATACCGGCGTGCGCGCCCAGCTCAAGGGCTGTCTCACCGTATTCGAACACTGGGGGCTGGTGCTCAGGACCTCGATGATCGGCGCGTTCATCGGCATCTTACCGGGGCTGGGCGGCTCGGCCGCGGCCTGGATTTGTTACGGACACGCGGTCCAGAGCGCCAAGGACCCGGAGATGTTCGGCAAGGGCGACGTGCGCGGCGTGATCGCGCCGGAGACCGCCACCAACTCCAAGGAAGGAGGCTCGCTGCTTCCCACCCTGTTCTTCGGCGTTCCCGGAAGCTCGGGCATGGCGATCCTGCTCGGCGCCTTCCTGATCCTCGGCATCCAGCCGGGGCCGATGATGCTGGTCCAGCAACTCGACCTCGTGTGGATCCTGATCTGGGCGCTGGTGGTCTCCAACCTGCTGGCGGTGGTGATCCTGCTCTTCATCACCCGCTGGGTGGCGTTGCTCATCTTCATCAGGGGCGGGATCCTGATCCCCATCGTGCTGACCATAACCGTTCTCGGCACCTTGCTCGCCAAGGGCCAGTGGGAAAACGTCGTCATGCTCGGCGTCCTCAGCACCATCGGCTACGGATTGTTGAAATACGACTGGCCGCGGCCGCCTTTCGCCATCGGCATCATACTCGGCGGCATCGCCGAAACATCCCTGCACAAGGCCTGGTCCCTCTGGCGGTGGGATTTCTTCGCCCGTCCGCTGTCCGTCATTCTCATGGCCATGATCGTCATCACCATCGGCTTCGCCATCTATCGCGGGCGGAAGAAGGTGCCGGCGTCCGGCATCGATCAAGCCGCGCCAACGGAGATCGAGACCACCACCTTACAGGCGCTCTTTCACGGCAAGACCCTGTTCACCGTCCTGTTGTTCTCCATCTTCGTGGGCATGGTGTACGTCGCCACCGGCTATTCCTGGCCCGCCTACTTCCTGCCTTTTGTCATCGGCATCCCGGGGATGGCGATCACCTTCCTCCTCATCTTCACCGACATCGAGGAATACAAGAAGGTCGGCGGCGCGATCGATCCCAGGACCGACTTCGAAAGATACATGGACGAGATCTCCAAGCACACGTCGGGGGAGGAGGTCGAGGCGGACATCGTCAAGGAGAAGCTGGAGGTCCTGGTCGAAGACCCGAGCGTCATGGCGAAAAGCCGCTTCCGGCGGGAGTCTATGTTGTTCTCCTACTTCTACTTCCTGCTGGCCGTGACCCTTTTGTTCGGATTCTGGATCGGCATCGCCATCTTCCTGTTCGCATTCTTGCGCTTCTATGCCAGGGAATCGCTGAAGCTCTCGTTGGTGCTGACGGCGTCCGTGTGGACGGCGATGTATCTCCTTCTCGTGGTGGTTCTGGGACAGATCCTGTTCGAGGGCTTCATCACCCAGTGGGTTATCGACACCTGGTTCAGCGACTGATCACCGAGGTCCGCTCTCCTAGGAGAGTGGCTGACGAGGAATCCCCGCCCCATAGCCCCCGTGGCCGGTGGCCGGTTTTTCTGCTATGAGGCTCAAGCGAAATCCGGCGCCAAGCGGCGATGATCCGGCGCCGGATCACCGAGGTCGGTTCCATGTTGCAGACGCCCAGGGCCATGCGGGGGATGGTCGTCGCCCCCCACCATCTGGCGGCCGAGGCCGGGCTTCGCGTGCTCCGCGAGGGCGGCAACGCGATCGAGGCGATGGTCGCGGCGGCGGCGGCCATCGCCGTCGTCTATCCCCACATGAATTCCCTCGGCGGCGATAATTTCTGGCTCATCTCGGACGGCACCAGCGCGCCCATCGGCATCGACGCCTGCGGCGCCGTCGCCGGCGCGGCGGATATCGCGCTTTACCGGGGACAAGGATACGAGACCATACCGTCACGCGGCCCGCTCGCCGCCAATACGGTGGCCGGGGCGGTTTCCGGGATCGGCGCGGCGCTGCGATTAAGCGCTCGCTGGGGGGGCAGGCTCGGCCTTGCAAGGTTGTTCGAGGACGCCGTTCACTATGCGCTAAACGGTTTTCCGGTGACCGGCAGCCAGCATGCCAACACCGTGGCCAAGCTCCCCGAACTCGCCGACGTTCCCGGCTTCGCCGCGACCTTCCTCGAGGACGGCGAAATCCCCGCCGTTGGCGCCGTCTTTTCCAACCCGGCGCTCGCCGACACACTGACGCGGATCGCCAAGGCCGGGACCGACGATTTCTACCGTGGAGATCTGGCGCGGGCATTGGCGGCGGCGTTGCGGCGCGCCGGCAGCCCGGTGGCGGCGGACGACCTCGCCCGCCACCGGGCGATCGAAGTGACGCCGCTAAAGGTCAGGCTCGAAACCGGAACGGTCTATAACATGCCGCCGCCGACCCAGGGGCTTGCCTCGCTGATCGTCCTGGCGCTCTTCGACCGCCTCGACTGCCACGAGGCCGACGGTTTCGATCACGTCCACGGCCTGGTGGAGGCCACCAAACGGGCCTTTCGGGTGCGCGACAGCCATGTCACCGACCCGGCGCATATGAAAATTCCCCCCGAACACTTCCTCGACGGCGGCCGGCTCGACGACATGGCGGCGACCATCGACGCCGCCAGGGCCATGCCGTGGGGCACGGACCCGGGCGCGGGCGACACGGTTTGGCTGGGCGCCATCGATGGCGAGGGACGGGCCGTCAGCTTCATCCAGAGCATCTATTGGGAGTTCGGCTCGGGCGTGGTGTTGGAGGACACCGGCATCGTCTGGCAGAACCGCGGCACTTATCTCTCCCTCGATGAGGGCGCGCTCAACCCCCTCGCGCCCGGCCGCAAGCCGTTCCACACCATCCAGCCGGCGATGGCCGGGCTCGATGACGGCCGCCTCATGGTCTACGGCACCATGGGCGGCGAGGGTCAGCCTCAGACCCAGGCCGCGATTTACACCCGCCATGTCAACTTCGCCCAGGCCCTGCAGGCGGCCGTCACCGCGCCGCGCTGGCTACTGGGGCGCACCTGGGGCGACGCCCGGACCAGCCTCAGGATCGAGAACCGTTTCGATCGCGCCGTCATCGACGCCCTGATCGCGGCCGGTCACGATGTCGAGCTGACGGCGGAATTCGACGAGGTCATGGGTCACGCCGGCGCGCTGGTGCGCCATCCCTCCGGCCTCATCGAAGGGGCCGCCGATCCACGCGGCGATGGCGCCGCCGCCGGATTCTGATCGGACCTTGGCTACCAGCCGATGGCCTTGGGCAGCCAGGTGGCGATTTCCGGGTAATTGAACAGCAGCAGCAGGCCGATAACTTGCAGGCCCACGAACGGCATGACGCCTATATAGATGTCGCCGCTGGTGACCTCCGGCGGCGCCACGCCCTTGAGGAAAAACAGCGCCCAGCCGACCGGCGGGGTCAAAAACGAGGTCTGCAGGACCACGCACACCAGCATGGCGAGCCAAACCATGTCGACATCGGTGCCGGCGAAGATCGGCAGAAACAGCGGCAGGACGATGTAACAGATCTCGATCCACTCCATGAAAAACCCGAGGATGAACAAGAGAACCAGCATGAAGATGATGTCCGCCGTCACCCCGCCCGGAACCAGCTTGAACAAGTCCTCGATCAGTACCTCGCCGTTGAGGCCGCGGAAGGCGAGGGAAAAGGCCTGGGCGCAGATCAGGATGAAGAACACCATGGCGCTGATGCGAAGCGTGTTCTGAACCGTTTCCCTCAGCACCCGCCGGTCGAGCCGTCCCGCAATGGCGGCGATGAGGATGGAACCGAGCGCGCCCATGGAAGCCGCCTCGGTCGGCGCGGCGACGCCGCCGATGATCGAGCCCAGCACCGCGAAGATCAGGGAGATCGGTGGCAGCACCACCTTGAAGATCTTGACCAGGAGCTCGCCGCGCGACATCAGCGCACGTTCCTCCACTGGGATCGCCGGCGCCATGTCGGGGCGCAGCCAGCCGAGAAACAGCATGTAGGTGGCATAGAGCCCGGCGAGCAACAGGCCGGGCAACATCGCCGCCGCGAACAGCGTGCCCAGCCCCTGGCCCATGATGTCGGCCAGCAGGATCAGCACCAGGCTGGGCGGGATGATCTGGCCCAGCGTGCCCGAGGCGCAGATAGTACCGCAGGCGAGTGACTTGGAGTAGCCGCGCCGTATGAACACCGGCAGGGTCAGCAGACCCAGCGTCACCACCGTCGCCCCGACGATGCCGGTCGAGGCCCCCATGAGGACGCCGACGAGGATGATCGACAGCCCCATGCCGCCGCGCAGGCCGCCGGCGGCGTGGCCGATGACGTCGAGCAGCTCCTCGGCGATGCGCGAGCGCTCCAGCATCACCCCCATGAAGACGAAAAGGGGGATCGCCAGAAGCGTGTAGTTCTCCATCAACCCGAAGATGCGCAGCGGCAGCAGATTGAACAGGCCCATGCCGAAGCCGAGATAGCCGAACAACAACCCCGACGCGGCCAGCGCGATGGCGACCGGGAAGCCGACGAACAGCAGCACGAAAAAACCCAGCGCCATCAAGATGGCGAGGATCTCGCCTTCCATGTCAGCGCTTCCCCACCAGCAGAACGAAGCTGCGAATCCCTTGCGCCATCGCCTGCAGGCTCAGCAGGGCAAACCCAAGCGGAATGAACGAACGCAGCAAGAAGCGATAGGGCAGGCCGCCCGGGTCGGGTGATCCCTCGCCCACCCAATAGGCCTGATAGACGAAATTGAACGACAGCTTGATGAGGACGAGGGAGATGACCACCGCCGTCAGGGCGGCGAGGAGGTCGATGATCTCTCGCACCTTGTCGCTGAAACCGTCGTAGAAGATGTCGACGCGCACATGGTCGCCGTGACGCATGGCGTAGGACATGCCGATCAGCGCGACCGGCGACATCAGGTGCCACTCCAACTCCTGGAGCGACACCGGACCGATCCTGAAGGCGTAACGCAGGATCACGTTGAAGGCGACCAAAATCACCATGAACAGGCAGAGCCAGGCGGTTCCCCGGCCGATCAGGTCGATCGCCCGCTCGAGCCGGTAGCAGAGCAGAAGCGCGCCCCGGGGCGGCGGCTCTTGTGGTGAGTCGCCGTTACCGATCACGTTGGATTTCCAATCAAGCGGCGCTTCCTCCTTGCTGGCGCACCAAGGCCCGGCCCGGTGTAGCGGTGCGGTCTCAAGAGGGGAAGCGGCCCCGCCGGAAACGACGGGGCCGCCGGTAAATTATCCGCCACGGACCCGAGTAGCGAATTCGCGTTCGCCGAGATTGGCCCAGCGGTCGTGCTTCTTCTTGAACGACATGAAGGAGTCGTGGACCTTGCGGGTCACGGGATTGGCCGCCGCGCCGGCCTCGAGGACCTCCTTGGTCTTCTTGCGCAGCAGCGAGATCACGTCGTTCGGCAAGGGGTTGGTAATGACTCCGAAATTCTTCACGAGATCGTCCATCGCATCGCCGTTCAGCGCTTCCGCCGAGGTGTGGGCGGTGATGTTGGCCGAACGGGCGACGTGCCGAATGATCCCCTGGATATCCTTCGGCAGCTTGTTGAAGGCGGCCTTGCTGATGAGGAGCTCCGTCGTCGTCGACGGCTCGTGCCAGCCGGTCGTGTAATAGAACTTGGCCGCCTTGTGCAGGCCCAAACGCCGGTCCTGCAAGGGCCCCACCCATTCGGCCGCGTCGATGACGCCGCGCTCGAGCGCCGGGAAAATCTCGCCGCCGCCCAAGAGCTTCACGTTGACGCCGATCTCCTTGTAGATCTTGCCGCCCAATCCGGGGATGCGCATCTTCAGGCCCTTGAAATCGGCCGCCGAGCCGACGGGTTTCTTGAACCAACCGGTCATCTGAACGCCGGAGTTGCCGGCGGGCATGCCGATCACCCCGAAATCGTTGTAGATCTCGTTCCACAGTTCCAGGCCGCCGCCGTGGTAATACCAGGCGTTCTGTCCCTGGAAACTCATGCCGAAGGGCACGGTGCCGAAATACTGCAGCGCCGGGACCTTGCCCGACCAGTAATAGGCCACCGCCGAATTCATCTCGACGGTGCCGCCGGTGACGGCGTCGAAGCCGCCGTTCCACGGGATCAGTTCGCCGGCGGCATAAAGCTTGATCTTCAGCCGGCCGCCGGACAACTCCTCGATGGCCTTGACGATCCACTCGGCGCTGCCCGGTCCGCTCTGATAGAACGGCAAGCCGGGCGGAAAGGAAGTCGTCATCTTCCAACGGAAATTTTCCGCCGCGCGGACGACTGTCGGCGCGGCGATGACGCCTGCGCCGGCGGCAACGCCGGCAACAGCGGACTTTTTGAGGAATGTACGTCGCTTCATCGGTTGTCTCCATGTATATCGTTTCTAATTTCACGGACGGTTACACCCAGCAAGGTCCGTACCAAGTACGGCCAACGCCCAAGGCTTCGCCTAAGGCTTTGTTCCTGCAAGGGTGTCACCGCGCCGGGAAACGCGGAGCGACTTAAGGAATGTTTAGATGGTGATGGAAATTTGTGCGCTCCCTGATTTCTCGTTTCTTTTTTGGGCAGCCCCGGTTTTTATCGACCCGAGATCGGCTTTTCATCGAGACGGGGCATACCGTGTGCCGATCGGATATACCAATCTAATGCAAAATGCTCGATAATCCACACATGAATTTGTGACCAAGCGCGGCAAGGGACACGAAGCCCGCCCGCAGTGGAGGCGTGGACCGCGCCGGCCGATACAAGGGGGGCCGTTCGAACATCGGCGGGGAAGGGAAAGTGCGGATCGTCATCGGCGCCGATCACCGGGGTTATGAGCTCAAGGGAGAGTTGGCGGCGCATCTCGAAGCGCTTGGCCATGAGGTCGAGGACGTCGGCACCACGACGCCCGAGCCCGTCGATTATCCCGATTTCGCCGAGGCCGTCGGCATCGCCCTTCGCGAAGGCCGGGCGGAGCGCGGCGTTTTGGTGTGCGGCAGCGGCGTCGGCGCCGTGGTCGCGGCCAACAAATTGCCGGGCGTGCGCGCCGGGCTCTGTCACGACGCCTATTCCGCCCGCCAGGGGGTGGAACACGACGATATCAACGTCTTGGTGCTGGGCGCCGATGTCATCGGCCGCGAACTGGCGCTCGCGCTCGTAGCCGGTTATCTTGACGCTCGGTTCGACGGCGAGGCGCGCCACCGCCGCCGGCTGGAGAAGGTCGCGGCGCTCGAGGTCCGCTATGGCGGCGGCAAGGATACGGCTTGAGAGGAGACCACATGAACCCCCTTGGAAGCTTGAACGACCATGGCCAGGCGGTCTGGCTCGACTATATCGAACGCGCCCTTCTGACCGGCGGCGGGCTCGGACGCTTCATCGACGAGGACGGCTTGAGCGGGGTCACTTCCAACCCGACGATCTTCGACAAGGCCCTCGCCGGCGGCTCCGATTACGACCAGGCTCTGGGCGCGTTGATCGGCAACGACCCGGGCGCCCCCACCGAGGCGATTTACGAGGCGCTGGCGGTCGAGGACATCCGCATGGCGGCGGACATCCTGGCGCCGGTACATGAGCGGACGATGGGCGCCGACGGCTTCGTCAGCCTCGAGGTCTCGCCGCATCTGGCGGCGGATACGGACGGCACCGTGGACGAGGCCAGACGTCTGTGGCGGGCGGTCGATCGCCCCAATGTGATGATCAAGGTGCCGGCGACGCCCGAGGGCACCCCGGCGATCGCGACGCTGATCGGCGAGGGCATCAACGTCAACGCCACCTTGATGTTCTCGCTCAGCCATTACGAGGCCGTGGCCGGGGCCTATATCGAGGGGCTGGGACGCGCCGCCGATCCCGCTTCTCTCGCCTCCGTCGCCTCCTTCTTCGTCAGCCGCATCGACACCGCCGCCGGCCGGGCGCTCGATGACATCGGCACCGAGGAGGCCCAAGCGCTCAAGGGCAAGATCGCCATCGCCAACGCCAAGATGGCTTACGCCCGCTTCGGCGAAATCTTCGGTGGCGATAGCTTCGCCTCGCTAAAGGCGAAGGGCGCGCACGTCCAGCGGGTCTTGTGGGCGAGTACCGGCACCAAGGATCCGGCCTTCTCCGACGTGCTCTATGTCGAGGAATTGATCGGACCGGACACGGTGAACACCCTGCCCATCGCGACGCTGGATGCCTTCCGCGATCACGGGCGCCCAAGGCGGACCATCGATCAAGGTCTCGATGAGGCCGGCGACGACTTGGCGAAGCTTAAAGGACTCGGCATCGATCTCGACGAGATCACGGCGCGACTCCAGATCGACGGCGTCGCCGCCTTCGCCGATTCTTTCGACAAGCTGATCGCCGGTCTCGATTCGAAGCGCCTGGCCCTTGCCTCTTGATGTGCGGCTAAACCGCCAGGTTTTGGATTTGGGCGCGACCCGCGCGTCGGTCGATGCGCGGCTTGTGGAGTGGCGTGCCGCCGGGCTCGGCCGCAGGCTCTGGGCCAAGGACCCTACGGTCTGGTTCGAGGAACCCGTGGCTGAGATCGCCGACCGGCTGGGCTGGCTCGACCTGCCAGGAGCCATGGCGGGGCAGATCGAGGGGATCGAGCGCTTCGCCGATCAGGTCTGCGCCGAGGGGACGCGCCACGTGGTGCTGCTCGGCATGGGCGGCTCCAGCCTGGCGCCCGAGGTCTTCGCCGCCGCCTTGGGGGGCGGGGCGCATTACCCCGAATTGATCGTGCTCGACAGCACCCATCCCAAGGCGGTGGCGGACGTCGAACGGCGTATCGAAATCGCCCGCACCCTGTTCCTGGTATCGAGCAAGTCGGGAACCACGCTCGAGACCCTGTCGCTGTTCAGGACCTTCTGGCGGCGCGCGGGCGGCGCTGGCTCGGGCCCGGGGCGGCGTTTCGCCGCCATCACCGATGCCGGTTCTCCCCTCGCCGATCTGGCGGCGGGACGGGGCTTCAGGAACACCTTCCTGGCTCCTGCGGACGTCGGCGGGCGATACTCGGCGCTCTCGGTGTTCGGGCTGGTGCCGGCCGCCCTCGCCGGTATGGATATCCGCCGGTTGCTCGCCGGCGCCCAGGCGATGGCGGAAGCCTGCGGGCCGGAGGTGGCGGAGACGGAGAACCCGGCGCTCGTGCTCGGCGCGGCGTTGGCCGAGCTTGCCCGCTCGGGCCGTGACAAACTCACCTTCCTGACCTCGCCCGCGCTTAACGCTTTGCCGGCATGGATCGAGCAGCTCGTCGCCGAGAGCATCGGCAAGGACGGCGTCGGCATCGTTCCGGTGGCGGGCGAGGCGCCCGGCGATGCGGAGGTCTACGGTGATGACCGGTTCTTCGTCTCCTTCACCTTGGCGGGCGATGGACCGGGGGCGGGCGATGGACCGGGGGCGGGCGATGGGCCGGGCGAAGCGGAGGAGCCGTTGCTTTCTGCGCTCATCGCCGCCGGCCATCCGGTGGTGCGGATCGAACTTTCCGATGTCACCGGCCTTGCCCAGGAGATGTTCCGTTGGCAGCTGGCGGTGGCGGCGGCGGCGGCGGCGCTCGGCGTTCATCCCTTCGATCAGCCGGACGTCGAGATCGCCAAGGAACTGGCGCGCCAGGCGATGGCGCCGGCGGCGAAAGGCGCCAAAATGCCGGAAGCTGACCCCGCGGCCAGTATCGGTATCGATATCGGTAGCGGCGATCCGGAGGCCTTGATGCAAGCGCTTTCGGCCTGGACCGGCGGGGCTAGGCCCGGCGATTACGTCGCGCTGCAGGCCTATCTCGCCCCGACGGAGGAGACCACCAAGGCGCTTACGGACATCCGCCTCGCCCTGCGTGACCGCCTCGCCCTCGCGGTGACCCTTGGCTTCGGCCCCCGCTTCCTGCATTCCACCGGCCAGTTGCACAAGGGCGGGCCCGATAACGGTCTTTTCCTGCAACTGGTGGACGAACCCGATGACGATATCGCCATACCGGAGACGAATTACGGCTTCGCCGCCCTGATCGGCGCCCAGGCGCTCGGCGATCTCGGGGCGCTCGAGCAGCGCGGCCGGCGGGTGCTCCGGGTCGATCTCGGAACCGATACGGCGTCCGGCCTCGCCGCCCTCGCCAAGGCGCTGGGACAAATCTAGACCCCTCGAAGGGCGAAATGCGGTACGGGCCTAGATCGGGGGCTTGGCGCTCAATTTTATGTGCCCGACCACCTCCCCGGCGAAGTTCGTGACCCGTGGCTCCTGGAGATCGCCGAGGCCTTCCATCGTTTCATCGTCGAGCACCTCGAAGCGGCGAAGAAGATGGGCCATGACGGTCTCCGACGCGCGCTTGGCGCCGTCATCGACCTTGATCGCGATGCCGAGCCCAAGCTCCAACAGCGCCGCCACATAGACCCCCTCGGCGCCGCCCTTGACCAGCGCCTTGTCGCCGGCCGCCTCGAGGACGCGGGTGGTGAAGCGGCCGGCGCCGCCGGCCATTTGGGGCTCCCCCGCCATGGCGGCGCAGATCCTGGCGACCGCTTGCCGGCGGCCTTCGGGCAATTCGGCGGTATCGGCGAAGCGCGCCATGGCCAGCGCCAGATTGCCAAGCCCGACGCCGATCACCGGGATGCCGCAGCCGTCTATGCCACGCGGCGCATCGGCGAGATCGACGCCGGTCATCTGCTCCAATATCCCAAGCGCGCGCTGCTGGACCGGGTGGGTGAGACCGATATAGCCCTTGGTGTCGTCGCCGAGATGACGGGCCACCGATAGGAACCCGGCGTGGTTGCCCGAACAGTTGTTGTGAACGGCGCTTGGCGCGCGGCCTTCGCGCAAGAGGGCTTGGTTCGCCGCCTCGACCAGGGGCGGATGGGGGCCGCATTCGAGATCGTCCTCGCCGCAGCCGATCCCAGACAGCCAGTCCAGCACCGCCCCGACGTGCGCCGCCTCGCCGCCGTGGCTGGCGCAGGCCAGGGCGATCTCCCGGTCCCCGAGACCGAACGCCTCCGCCGCCCCGGTCTCGATGAGGGCCAGCGCCTGGATCGGCTTGACCGCCGAGCGCGGAAAGATGGGCGCTTCGATGTCGCCGGCGGCCATCACCACCTTGCCCTTGGCATCGACCACGGCGATGGTTGCCAGGTGCCGGCTTTCGACCATGGCGCCACGGATGACCTCGATGACCGCCGGGCCGGCGGGCTTTGCGCCGGCGGCGTGTCGCCGGCGCCGTGCAAGCGGGCGGTCGGGGCGGGGGCGTTCGTTCTCGGGCATCGACGGGATAGCGGGCCTTTGGTATTAGGCGTTCGTGGCCGGCCAGATTAGGCAAATCGGGCGATGAACGCCACGGCCTTTTGACCGTGGCTAGCCGGGCCAAGGTGCGCTAACTTCCGTCAACGCATTCGATGATTCGAAAATGACGAGTGGGAGCGCCATGAAATTCGCCAGCTACAACATCCAGTACGGCACGGGCAAGGACGGGCGGGTCGATATCGACCGCATCTGCCGGGAGATCGAGGGCGCCGATATCATGGCGCTGCAGGAGGTGGACCGATGCTGGGAGCGCTCCGGCAACGCCGACCTGAAGGCGGAGATCGCCGCCAACTTCCCGGATTACTATTGGGTATACGGCGCCGGCCTCGACCTCGAGGGCGGTTTTAAGGACGATAGCGGGCGCGTCGTCCACCGCCGGCGCCAGTTCGGCAACATGCTGCTGTCGCGCACGCCCATTCTGGCGACGCGCAACCACACGCTGCCGAAGCTCGGGATGGTCGAGCAGGTCAGCATGCACCGCTCGGCCCTCGAAGGCGTGATCGAGACGCCGTCGGGGCCGCTTCGCGTCTTCTCGGTGCATCTCGCCCATTCGTCGGCGCCGGAGCGCCTGAGCCAGATCGCCAAGCTCCAGAAGGTGCTGAACGGGGCGCATATAGAGGGCGCGGCGCTGACCGGGCCGCCCGGCATGGTCAAGACCTGGGGCCTCGAGGGCGCGCCGCCGCCGCTGGCGCACTCGGCCATACTGATGGGGGACTTCAACCTCAAGCCCTGCTCGTCCGAATACGTGGCGCTCTGCGGCCCCATGGACGACAAATACGGGCGCATCACGGTGCTGGACGGGCTGATCGATTGCTGGGTCGCCGCCGGCAACGACCCGGAGGGCGGCGGCACCATGCCGAGGAAGGGCGGCAGTATCGACAGGATCGATTACGCCTTCGTCACCGCCGATCTGGCGCGCAAGGTCGAGTCCATGCGGGTCGACGCCGAGGCCCAAGGGTCGGATCACCAGCCGATCTGGGTCGAGCTCGATCTTTAGGGCGCCGGGAGGACGTCCGATGACCCAATCGTTCCGCGAACTGATGGCGCGCGAGGGCCCCGCCATCCTGGCCGGCGCCCATAACGGGCTCAGCGCCCGGCTGGTCGAGGACGCCGGCTTCGACGCCGTCTGGGCCAGCAGCTTCGAGATTTCCGCCGCCAACGCCGTTCCCGACGCCGGCATCCTCGGCATGGGCGAATGCCTGCCCATCGTCGCCAACATCTGCGATTCCGCCGCCATCCCGACGCTGGTCGACGTCGATACCGGCTACGGCAACGCCATGAACGTGGTCCGCCTGGTCAAGGCCTATGAGCGCGTCGGCGTCGGCGGCATCTGCATCGAGGACAATCTCTATCCCAAGCGCTGCAGCCTGTGGGAGGGCATGGAGCGGACGCTCGAGACCACCGACGAGATGGCGGCGAAGCTCCGCGCCGCCAAGGACGCGCGGCTGTCGCCCGATTTCATCGTCGTCGCCCGCATCGAGGCGCTGATCGCCGGTCTGGGACAGGACGAGGCGATCCGGAGGGCCGTGGCCTATGACGATGCCGGCGCCGACGTGATCATGATCCACTCGACCCGATCGACACCGGACGAGGTCTTCGAGTTCGCCCGGCGCTGGGGCGAGAAGTCGCCGATGCTCGTCGTTCCCACCAAGTTCAAGGAGGTGACGGCGGACGCGCTTTATGACGCCGGCTTCAAGTTCGTCGTCTTCGCCAATCACGGTCTGCGCGGGGCGATCAAGGGCATGCAGGACGCCTTCGCGGCGCTTGCGCGCGAACGGAAGACGGCCGCCGCCGATCCCCATATCGTCTCGCTCGACGAGGTCTACCGTCTCGAAGGGGTCGATACGTTCCAGGCCGAGGAAAAGAAGTACGCCGGGGAAGGCGAGGAGGACTGAGGGATCATGGAGCGGCGCGCCATGAGGCGATGGCCACGGGCGGGCCCGGCGAAGGGGCCGAGGTGAAGGCCGGCGCCGCAACGCGAACGCCTGCAAACGCCCGAAGAACGCGCGCGCCTCGATAGCCTGGTCGATTGCATCATGTGCGGGGCGTGTTACGGCGCCTGTCCGTCGGCCAGGGACAACGCCGCCTATCTCGGGCCTCACGCCATGGTGAAGGCGCTTCGCTTCCTCGAGGATACGAGGGACGGGACGGGCGAGGAGCGCTTGAGCCTCGCCGCCAGCGATGACGGCGTCTTTCGTTGCCATTCCGTGTTCAATTGCCAGACCGTCTGTCCCCAGGAACTGGACCCCTCGGCGGCGATCGCGCGGATCAGGCGCCGCTCCCTCGGCAGCCGGCTGAAGCCGAAGCCGGCGAGGCACGCCCCGGCAAAGGACGCTAAGCCGTAAATTCCAAGGGCCTGGATCGGGGCGCGCGGGCCGTGAGACGGCCGGGGAGGTTAAAACGGCCGGAGGCGTCAAAAAAGAAAACCTCCGGCGCGGCGCGGGAGATTTGTCAGTCGCGATCCGTTCGACTCAAGCCGTCATGTCCATGAAGAAGCGTCCTCGCCCTTGCAGCGTATCAGCGCGCGGCGCTTCTTCGGGAACAGCAACTTGTCGAGGAAGCTTGGCCTCGGCCGCGCCAGCACCAGCTCTCCCTTGCGGATTTTGTCGCCGGTTTCGCCGCTGAACCAGCTGAGCGGCACGGATATGGCGGCAGCGGCCTTGAACAGGGCGAGGCGGAAAAAACCACCGTCCTCTTCCCCGACGTCGCCGGCGCTTTCGTCCGCCGCCAACCAGCAAAGCGAACCACCCGGTTTCCCGTGTGACGCCGGAGCGCCCGCCGCCGGCTTTATGGCGGCGAGATATTCTTCGATGCCGGCGTCGATCTCGGGCGGGGTGAAGCGGTCATCATTGCTTGCCACCTGAGTGTGCCTCCGCTTGGCGGCGAGGCGGTAGGAGCGCGCCTTGTCGCCGGTCTGGCGGTAGAAGATGTGACGGCCGATCTTGGGGCCCGGCGCGAAAACGTTCTTCCAGTACGGCTTGACATAATCGGCGTGATACCAAAGGGCGCCTTCGGTCGGGTCCTCGGACACGCCGGCGTAGATGGCGTTGGCGAGCTCCTTGCTCAGCCCCCAGGCGCGCCGGTCCTTGGGCTTGTCGCTGCGCCCGTCGCACCACCACGAGAACTGACAGCGGTTCCTCGGCCATTCGCCGCCTTGGCGGACGACCTTGCAGACCTGGCCCGGGAAGCGCGGGTCGTTGACCCGGTTCATCACCACGTGGCCGACGGCGACCTTGCCGGCATCGGGCTCGCCACGGGATTCGAAGTAGATGGTGAGCGCCAGACATTTGACCTCTTCCGGCATCTCGACCGCGGCTCGCGCCGGGGGGGCCAGGAAGAAGCCGATGGCCAGGGCCACGAGCCAGCCGCCGGCGACGATGAGGCGCCGCCTCATCGTCTCGGGGGGGCCGTGTCTGTCTGTAACCGCCTTGGACATTTTGTCTGCACCCGCCGTTGCCAATGGAAACAGGACGATCAAAGTGATCAAAGATGGGGGAGAAGGTTCGCGCTCCCCCCGATCACGCTGAATAAGTAAACCAACGATTAATATTCTGCCAGTTATTGAGTAAAATGTCAACAATATTTTAACAATATTTACCATAACGTTAATATTATTCTCACTTGTTAACCATATTCTTTAACTAATCTTAACTTTATATTTGTCTATTCTTTCCGTCTTTCCCCAAGAGAACGGCGGCCCGAAGGCGTTCGACGCCTTCGGGCCGATGGAAACATTCCTTAACGGCAGCGAGGAGCGGGGGGATCGAACGGGTACGGCGGGGCCTTTCCGTGGGCAGGCGGCGCCGAATTCCGCTCAAACGAGGCAATTAAGGGGACACCATACTTAATTCCCCGTCTCGGTAATTTGGAGCTATGGAATTAAGTGTAATTTGGAGCTATGGAATTAAGTATGGTGTCCCCTTAATTGAAGCCGGCCGCGCCGACGCCGTGGCCAGGGGGGCGCTAGTCC
>JACZQV010000193.1 GCA_022545545.1 Pseudomonadota bacterium | reverse complement strand
ATGCTGCCGGTTCTCGAAACCGTGGTGCAGTCGGGCCGGCCGTTGCTGATCATCGCCGAGGACATCGAGGGCGAGGTCCTGGCGACGCTGGTCGTCAACAAGCTGCGCGGCGGGCTCAAGGTGGCGGCGGTCAAGGCGCCGGGTTTCGGCGACCGGCGCAAGGCGATGATCGAGGACATCGCCATCCTCACCGGCGCTCAGGTGGTCTCCGAGGATCTCGGCATCAAGCTCGAGAACGTCAAGCTGGACATGCTCGGCCGCGCCAAGAAGGTCACCATCGATAAGGACGACACCACGATCGTCGGCGGCGGCGGCAAGAAAGCTGACATCGAGGGCCGCTGCACCCAGATCCGCCAGCAGATCGAGGAAACGACGTCGGATTATGACCGCGAGAAGCTGCAGGAACGTCTGGCCAAGCTCGCCGGCGGCGTGGCGGTGATCAAGGTCGGCGGCGCCACCGAGATCGAGGTCAAGGAACGCAAGGACCGCGTCGACGATGCGCTCAACGCGACCACCGCCGCGGTGGAGGAGGGGATCGTTCCCGGCGGCGGCGTGGCGCTGCTCTATGCCACCAAGGGGTTCGACAAGCTGAAGACGGAAAATGACGACCAGAGGGTCGGTATCGACATCGTCCGCCGCGCGGTCAGGGTGCCGACCCGCCAGATCGTCGAGAATGCCGGCGATGACGGTTCCGTGGTGGTCGGCAAGCTCCTGGAAGGCAAGGGCCAGAACCTCGGCTATAACGCCCAGACCGGCGTCTTCGAGGACCTGGTCAAGGCCGGCGTCATCGACCCGACCAAGGTGGTGAGGACGGCGCTCCAGGATGCCGCCTCGGTGGCCGGCCTGATGATCACCACCGAGGTCATGGTCGCCGAGAAGCCCGAGAAGAAGGACGCCGGGTCGGGGATGCCTCCCGGCGGCATGGGCGGCATGGACTTCTAATCAACCACGATTTTCAGGCCTGGGGGCCGTGCGCCGCGCGGCCCCTTTTTCTTTTGTCATTCGGG
The DNA here is from genome assembly GCA_022545545.1 of Pseudomonadota bacterium. Taxonomy (GTDB): domain Bacteria; phylum Pseudomonadota; class Alphaproteobacteria; order SMXQ01; family SMXQ01; genus JACZQV01. Next base: position 1,263 of record JACZQV010000193.1, on the reverse strand, counting down.
TCGGCGAGCTAAGAAGGCGCGCCCGTGTCCGGAGCGGTGTGCAAGACCTTGAATATCACGGTACCCGACCCTGAGCGCGTTGGCGCCATCATAAGGGAAACGGCGGCGGCGGAGATTCTGCCCCGGTTTCGGCGTCTTCGAGAGGCCGATATTCACGAGAAGGGCCCCGGAGACCTGGTGACGGTGGCGGATCTGGCGGCGGAACGGCGGTTGAGCTTAGCGCTGACCGACCTGATCCCCGGTTCCGTGGCGGTGGGAGAGGAGGCGGTCGCCGCCAACCCGGAACTTGTGTCCGAGGTCGGCAGGGGAGAAGCCGTGTGGATCATCGATCCCCTCGATGGCACCGCCAACTTCGTGGCCGGTGAGGCCGTGTTCGCGGTCATCGTTGCACTCACCTCGGGCGGCCGTTGCATCGCCGGCTGGATTTACGATCCCAACCGGGATGAATTGATGAGCGCGCTCGCCGGCGCCGGTGCGTGGCGGGGTGAAGAGCGTCTCGCCGTGGCGCCGCCCGTGGCGCCGGCGGAGATGATCGGCGCCCTTGCCCCGAAATGCCTTTCGCCTGCCCGACTCCGGCATCTTGGCGGCAAGATCCCCTATCACGGCGATACGGTAAGTCGACGTTGCGCCGGGCGGGACTACATGGACCTGGCGGCCGGCGCGCGCCATTTCACCATGTACTACCGGTTGATGCCGTGGGATCACGTGGCCGGCGTGTTCATCCACGGCGAGGCCGGCGGATATGCGGCATTTACCGATGGCGCGCCTTATCTCACGACCCGGCTTTCCGGCCCGTTGCTGGTGGCGCCCGACGAGGTTTCGTGGCGAGCGCTTCACACGTCCTTGTTCGGAATATCGCCCGAGGGAGGAGAGTAGGGGCGACGTACCGGGCGGCCCCTTTTTCTTTTGCCATTCGGGTCGGCGAGCTAAGATGGCGCGCCCGTGTCCGGAGCAGTGTCCGGCCGGATAGCGCTCTAGTACTTACTTTCATAGAAGGGTGATACATATGATCGTCTTTTCGCGGCCTCCGGGGTGGAGGCGTCGCGCCGGCCTGCCCTCCGTACGACTTCGGGAGGCGGGCGATGTCTGGACATCGTCAAGCGGCGGTGACGCCCTCCGGTGGCCGCGAAAAGCGACCCTTCGGGCGGCCTTGCGGGCCCTTACGCTCACCTCGCGCGGCCCTTGTGATGCGCCCCCATCACGGCGGACCACGCTCCGGGCCTGAAGAACCCGCAAGGCCGTCGGATGTGTCGCCCTTCTATG
>JACZQV010000027.1 GCA_022545545.1 Pseudomonadota bacterium | reverse complement strand
CGTATGGCGAAATCGAGTTCCAGGACGGCGTGCAGACGTGGGTCAATCCACGTCTGTAGCACCGTTCCAGGGACGTTATTGCGGCAGGCGGCCGAGCAACCGGCATAGATCGCTAATCGCGGCGGCGATGGAAAATGAACCACTGGTGCTGCCAGTGGTCGCGGTGGAATTCAACCAGTTCCACCTCGGGATGGCGACGCAGCCAATCGAGCGCCGCCTCGACCGTCTCCACCCTCATCCCCGGTTCCGGCGGGGGCCTTCGGATCATGATGACGGGGAGCGATAGCTCCCGCGCGGCGATGATCTTGGGATAGGTCGCGCCGCCACCGCTCAGCTTGCTGACCAGCACGTCGATGCGCTTCTCCGCCATAAGCGCGCGCTCATCCTCGACGGTGAACGGGCCGCGGCCGATGATGGTCTCGTAATCGCCAAGCCCGAGGGGGGTTTTGGGCGCTTCGATCAGGCGCACCAGGAACCGCCGGTCGTCAAGCGCCGCGAAGGGCGCAAGCGAACCGGGGCCGGTGGTGAGGAAGACGCGCCCGCCAGGCGCCGTCGAATTCTTGAGCGCCTCGGCCGCGTCCTCGATGCTGCTGGCCTCGACCCAGTCATCTCCGGCCTCGCGCCGCCAAGCGGGGCGCAGGAGCATCAGGCGCAAAACCCCCTTCGCCTCGCACGCCTCCCTGCCATGGGCCGAGATTTGGGCGGCGAAGGGATGGGTCGCGTCGATGACGCAATCGATCTTCTCTTCGGACAGGTAATCGGCGAGGCCCTCGGCCCCGCCGAAGCCGCCGCGCCTGACGGATCCGGGAAGCGGCGCGGGGCTAGCGGTCCGCCCGGCGAGGGACGAGATCACTTCGAGCCCATCGGCGAACCTCTCGACGGCCCCTCGGGCCAGGCGTACGGCCTCCGGCGTGCCGCCGAGGATCAGGAGCCGGCGGCGCGAGGCGCCCTCACGGCCCGGCATGGCCGATAAGCTCTCCCTTGCGGTCGAAAATGACGACGTCGACGTCGATACCGCCGGCAAGGGTCGCCAGCGCCACCGCCCGCGCGTTGCGCGCCACCTTATCCGCCAAGGGCACGTGGTTGCTTCGCGCCAGCGCCAATATCTCGGCGGCGGTCCGGGCGCCCTTCACCGCCGCCAGCGCCTTCGCGGGCGCGCCGAGGGCCGCGAACGACTCGCCCAAGGCCTCGAGATCGACGCTCGAGCGCGAGGAATGAAGATCGAGATGGCCCGCCGCCAGCTTGGCGATCTTGGCGAACCCGCCGGCCAGGGTCAACCAGGGCACGGGATGGCGGCGCAAATATTTGAGCGTACCGCCGGCGAAATCCCCCATGTCGATCAAGGCCACCATATCGAGACCGTACATCTCGCTGACCGCCGCCTCCGAGGTCCTGCCCGTCGACGCCGCGACGTGATCCAGACCCGAGGCGCGGGCGACGTCGATGCCGCGATGGATCGAGTGGATCCAGGACGAGCACGAGTACGGTATGACGATGCCCGTGGTGCCGAGGATCGAAAGCCCGCCGACGATGCCAAGCCGCCCGTTGGTCGTCTTCTCGGCGAGCGCCTCGCCGCCCGGTATCGAGACCGTGATCTCGACATCGCCGGAGGCGCCGTGGGCCGCCGCCAAGGAAGCGACGATGTCTTCCATCATCCTGCGTGGCGCCGCGTTGATCGCCGGCTCGCCGATGGAGAGCTCCAACCCCGGCCTGGTGACGGTGCCGACGCCGGCGCCGGCGCGAAAGCGCACGCCCGTGCCCTCGGGCGCGGTCACCACCGTCACCACGATCCGGGCGCCGTCGGTGACGTCCGGGTCATCGCCCGCGTCCTTGATGATGCCGACGGTGGCGCGGCTGATATCGAGGTGCTTTTCCGACAGCGGGAAGCTCGGCTCCTGGCCCTTCGGCAGCCTGATCGTCACCGGGTCGGGGAACCGCCCGGTCAACAGCGCCGAATACGCCGCATGCACGCCGGCGGCGGCGCACGCGCCCGTGGTCCAGCCCTTGCGCAATTGCCCTTGCGGCCGTCTTGACATAGGTTCATTAGAGCACTATCCGGCTAGGCTTGGCCAGCGCCTGGCACCATCGGGGCGCGCTTATCCGCATGGCGTGCCGGGTGTTGATTGCGAGTGATCCAAGGTTTCATGTAGCGCTATCGAATGTACGAATTTCCAGTGCAACTCGCGCCGCTCGAACCCGGTTGGGTGTGGCTCGTCGGCGCCGGGCCGGGGGACCCGGGTCTGCTGTCGCTCCATGCGCTGAACGCGCTGGGCCAGGCCGACGTGGTGGTCTACGACGCGCTGGTCGATCCGCGCATCCTCGACCTGGCGCGGGAGGGCGCGGACCTCGTCTATGCGGGCAAGCGCGGCGGCAGGCCGTCGGCGGAACAGAGCGACATATCGAACCGCCTCATCACCTTCGCGCGCGCGGGCAAGCGGGTCTTGCGGCTCAAGGGCGGCGATCCCTTCGTCTTCGGGCGCGGCGCCGAGGAGGCGCTGGCGCTTGCGGCGGCGGGGATACCCTTCCGTCTGGTGCCGGGCATCACGGCGGGGATCGGCGGCCTCGCCTATGCCGGCATCCCGGTCACCCATCGCGACGTCAACTCCGCCGTCACCTTCCTCACCGGCCATCAGGCGGGCGGCGATATGCCCCAGGCGCTCGACTGGGAGGCGCTGTCCAAAGGATCGCCGGTGCTGGTGATGTATATGGCGATGAAGCATCTGGGTGCGATCTCGGAACGCCTGCTCGGCGCCGGGAGGGACGAATCCGAACCCGTCGCCATCATCAGCAAGGCCACGACGCCTGACCAGAAGGTGGTGGAGACGACGCTTGGCGCCTGCGTCGAGGATTGCGCGCGGGCAAAACTCGAGCCGCCGGCCATCGTCGTCATCGGTGGGGTCGTCCGGCTGCGTTCGGCCCTCGATTGGCTCGGCGCGCTCGAAGACGCGGCTCAAGCGGCCGATGGAACGTGAAGGAGCGATCCGGTGACGCGGCCGAAGGGGGGAGACATCGATAAGGCCAGGACACCGGGGCTGATCATCGCGGCGCCGGCTTCCGCCTGCGGCAAGACCCTGCTGACCCTAGGCCTTCTCCGCCATTTAACCGGCCGGGGGATCGCCACGGCCAGCTTCAAGGTCGGTCCCGATTATATCGACGCCGCCTTCCATAGTGCCGCCAGCGGCAGGGAATGCATCAACCTCGACGGCTGGGCGATGCGTCCCGCGACGTTGGCGCGCCTCGCCGTCCAACTGGCGCGAGACAGCGCGCTGATCGTCGGCGAAGGGGTGATGGGACTCTTCGACGGCGCGCCCGGGCCGGCGGCCGGGCCCGATGGCGAGGGGGCACCGGACGGTTCGACCGCGGATCTGGCCGCCCGGACCGGCTGGCCGGTGATCCTGGTTATCGACGTCAAGGGCCAGGGCGCCTCCGCCGCCGCCGTGTTGCAGGGATTCGCCGGCTTTCGCCAAGGCGTCACCATCGCCGGCGTGGTGTTCAACCGGGTGGCGAGCGAGCGCCACCGAAAGCTGCTTACCGAGTCTTGCGAAGCGGCGGCGGCGGGCGTCCGGGTGCTGGGCTCCCTGCCCCATGACGAGGCCCTCGCCCTGCCGTCGCGCCACCTCGGCCTCGTCCAGGCGCGGGAGAACGCCGGGCTCGACGCCTTTCTCGATCACGCCGCCAAGACCATCGCCCGCCATATCGATGTCGAGGCCCTCAACGACCTCGCCCGCCCGGCCAGGATCGCGGCGCTCGCGGAAGACGCGCCCGTCCCATTGCTGCCGCCGCTCGGCCAGCGGATCGCCATCGCCCGAGATATCGCCTTCGCCTTCGCCTATCCGGCCGTGATCGACGGCTGGCGCACTGCTGGCGCCGAGGTCCGCCCGTTCTCGCCCCTCGCCGACGAAGGACCGGGTGAGGATGCCGATGCGGTCTATCTCCCGGGCGGCTATCCCGAGCTTCACGCCCCGAGGCTCGCGGCGAACGGGCGCTTCATGGCCGGGCTTCGCCGGGCGGCGGCGAGGGGCGCGGCGATCTACGGCGAATGCGGCGGCTACATGGTGCTGGGCGCCGGGATCGAGGATGCCGACGGCGGGCGTCACGAGATGGCGGGATTGCTGGCGCTCGAGACCTCGTTCGCCCTCGGCAAGCTTCACCTCGGCTACCGGGACGTCAGGCTGTTGGGCGGCGGGGGACCGCTGGGCGCCAAGGATGCCCGGTTCCGCGGCCACGAGTTCCATTACGCCAGCGTGATCAGCGAAGGGCCGGGCGAAAGCCTGTTCGCCGCCACCGACGCCACCGGCCGCCCCCTTGGCGAAACAGGGCTTCGGGCCGGCACGGTCATGGGCTCGTTCATCCATCTGATCGACCGGGGCATCTGATCGACGGGGGTTTGAATGGGCCCGCTGGCCATTCGCCTTCGGCAATTGATCGGCGGGGTCAAGGCGGGTTAAAATCCGGCCAGAAGACAGGACGTTCGCCAGTGAAGGACCGATGACCGCCCGACCGCAAGACAACGCACCGCGACCGAATGGCGCCGAGGACGCCGAGGCGCCCTTCTGGCGGCGCAAGAGCCTTAATGAGATGACGGTCGAGGAGTGGGAATCGCTTTGCGACGGCTGCGCCAAATGCTGCCTCTTGAAGCTGGTGGATGTGGGCTCGGACGAGGTGGACTATACCGACGTCGCCTGCCGTCTGCTCGACCTCGGGACGTGCCGGTGCAATCACTACCCCATGCGCAAGGAGATCGTCGCCGATTGCGTCGTGCTTCGTCCCGAGACGATGAAGGACATAGGCTGGCTGCCCAGCACCTGCGCCTACCGCCTGATCGGCGAGGGCAAGGACCTTCCCTGGTGGCACCCCCTGGTCTCCGGCGATCCCGAGACCGTGCATGAGGCGGGAATCTCGGTGCGCGGGCGGGCGATCCGGGAGCATCGGGTCAGGGAGGACGAGCTGGAGGATCACATCGTTACCTGGCCCGAATAGTGAGCCGGAACAGAGAGGACAGATGACCGAAATCAGCGAAGCGGGCGTGCTCGAACGCGAACACCAGACCGAGGGTGTCTTCGCCGCCGCGCTCACGCCCATGAACGACGATCTGAGCGCCGATCACGCCGAGATGGCGCGCCACTGCCGCTGGCTACTGGATAACGGCTGCGACGGCCTTGCCATACTGGGCACGACGGGGGAGGCGAACTCCTTTTCCGTCGACGAAAGGCTCGCCATCCTCGACGCCCTGGTCGACGCCGGCGTCCCGGCCCGGGCGCTCATCCCCGGCACCGGCTGCTGCGCCCTTCCCGACACCGTCCGCCTGACCCGTCACGCCATCGGGCACGGCACCGCCGGCGTCCTGCTGTTGCCGCCCTTCTATTACAAGAACGTAAGCGACGACGGGCTGTTCGCCTACTTCGCGGAAGCGATCGAGCGCATCGGCGACGAGCGCCTTCGGGTCTATCTCTATCACTTTCCCCAGATGTCGGCGGTGCCCTTCAGCCACGAGCTGATCGCGCGCCTGCTTGCGGCCTATCCCGGCACCGTCGTCGGGCTCAAGGACTCCTCGGGCGATGTCGACAACATGACCTCCCTTGCCCGCGACTTCCCCGGCTTCAAGGTCTTCGCCGGTACCGAAAGGTTTTTGCTGCCGATGCTGAAGGCCGGCGGCGCCGGGTGCATCACCGCCGGCGCCAACGTTCTGTGCTCGGTGATCGGCAAGCTCTACGGCCTGTGGCGGACGAAAGGCGGCGATGAGGAAATAGAAGAGGCGCAGGCGAGGGTCACGGAATTGCGCCTGACGCTCGAGCGCTTCGTCATGATCCCGGCGATGAAACAGATCCTGGCGGGGCATACCGGGAAGCCGGGCTGGGCCACCGTGCGCCCGCCCTTCACGCGCCTCGATCCGGGCAAGGCGGCGGAGCTTTCCGCGACCGTCGCCGACGCCGGCCTGACCCTGCCATGACGGAGCCATCGGAGAGCGCGCCGGAACCCATCTCTGGCAGCCCCATCTCTGGCAGCGAGGTGGTGAAAATCGATCTCGGCGGCAGGGAAGTGGCGCTGAGACCACGCCGCAACCGCCGGGCGCGCCATATTTCCCTTCGCATCGATCCGGCGACGGGCTGCGCCATCCTGGTGCTGCCCTTGAGCGCCTCTCTCGCCGAGGGGCTCGATTTCGCCCGCAGCAAGTCCCGCTGGCTCCGCGCCAATCTCGACTCCCTGCCCCAGCGCACGCCCTTCGCCGACGGCGCCTGCATCCCGGTCATGGGGATAAGGCACAGGATCGCCCATCATCCGGACTTCGCCTCTTTCATCTGGCGCGACAGCTCTAGCGCGACCATCAATGTCGGCGGCGAGGGCGAGGGGGTGGCGATGCGGGTTACGGGTTGGCTCCGCGAACAGGCCCGGCGCGAGATCACGATGAGGGCGCGGGTGAAGGCGGCGCGGCTGGGACGGCCCTTAGGAAGCATCACCATACGCGAGACGCGCACGCGGTGGGGAAGCTGCAGCGGTAAATGCGACCTTGCCTTCAACTGGCGGCTGATCATGGCGCCGGCCGACGTGCTGGACTACGTGGTCAGCCACGAGGTCGCCCATCTGGCGGTGACGAGCCATTCGCCCCGTTTCTGGCGCGTGGTCGAGAAGCTCCATCCCGGCAATGAAGAGCCCCGCGCCTGGCTGCGCAAACGGGGCGATGAGCTCTGGCGCTACGGGTAGTCCCCTCCGCCGGCGCGCACCCTTCGCCCTTCAATTAAGGGGACACCATACTTAATTCCCCGTCCCGGTAATTTAGGAGGTATGGATTTGAATTAAGTATGGTGTCCCCTTAATTGTTGTTGGTGTCCCCTTAATTGTTGAACAGCCGATCCCAGAAGTTCCCGGCGCCGGGCGCCCCACCCGGTATCAGCGGGCGGGGCGGGGAATCGCCGTGGGCCTCGATCATGAAGTCGCGCCACAGCCTCGCCGGCAGGCCGCCGCCGGTGACGCCCTTCATCGGCGATGCGTCATCGTTGCCCAGCCACACGCCGGCGACGAGATCGGCGCTGTAGCCGATGAACCAGGCATCCCGGAACCCTTCGCTGGTGCCGGTCTTGCCGGCGGCGGGACGGCCGATCTTCGCCGCCCGTCCGGTGCCGTCCTCGATCACCGCCTGGAGCATCCGGTTCATGTCTTGGAGCGCCCGGGGCCCGATGGCGCGGCCGGGGCCGGAGCCCGAGCGCCGGTAAAGCACCTTGCCGGCCCGATCGCGCACCTCCGAAACCGCGAAGGGCCAGAGGGGATAGCCGTCATTGGCGAAGGCGCCGAAGGCCGCCGTCAGCTCCAACAGCGTCACCTCCGAGGCGCCGAGCGCAAGTCCCGCCTCGCGCTTGAGCCGAGACGTGATGCCGAGCCTTCTTGCCGCTCTCATCACCGCCTCGATGCCGGCATGGCGCTGGACCCTGACCGCCACCGTGTTGATCGAGTCGGCCAGCGCCTGGGTCAGGCTTACCTTGCCGCGGTAGCGTTCATCGTAGTTCTTGGGGCTCCAGCCCTCGATCGTCACCGGCGCGTCGATGAGCATACTCTCCGGGTTCAGCCCCGCCTCGAGGCCGGCGAGATAGACCAAGGGCTTGAAGGCGGAACCCGGCTGACGCAGCGCCTGGGTCGCCCGGTTGAACTGGCTCGACGCGTAATTGCGCCCGCCGACCATGGCCCTGACCGCGCCGTCGGGCGTCATCGCCACCAGCGCCGCCTGCCGGGCGCCGAGCCTGGCGCCGGGCCCCTTCAGCGCCGCCACCACCTTGGCCTCGGCGATCCGTTGCAGGCGCCGATCCAAGGTGGTGGCGACGATGAGATCGCTGTCCCCGCCGCCGATATAGCTTTGGACCTGGGCGAAGGCCCAGTCGGCGAAGTAACGCCCGATGCTCCTTTTCCGGGTGCGCAGGCGCGCCGGGGAGCGTATGGCCTTCGATGCCTGGGATTTGGTGATGTAGCCGAGCGCCGCCATGCGGTTGAGCACGAGGCCGGCGCGCTTCGCCGCGCGGTCCCGGTCCCGGGTCGGGGCGTAGCGCGAAGGGGCCTTCAGCAACCCCGCCAGCATCGCCGCCTCGTTGAGGGCCAGCTTCTGGGCCGGCTTGCCGAAATAGCGCCTCGCCGCCGCCGCGATGCCGAAGGTGCCGGCGCCGAGATAGACGCGGTTGAGGTAGATCGTCAGGATCTGGTCCTTGGTGAACTTGCGCTCGAGCCAGAGCGCCAGCATCACCTCCTGGATCTTGCGCTTCAATGTCCGTTCGGGCCCGAGGAACAGGTTCTTGGCAAGCTGCTGGGTGATGGTCGAGCCGCCCTGGACGATGCGCCGGGCCTTGAAGTTGGCGATCGCGGCGCGAAGGAGCGCGGTGATGTCGATGCCGAAGTGATCGTAAAAACGCTTGTCCTCGATCGCCATCACGGCGCGGGGCACGTGGCGCGGCAGATCGGAAATCATGACGGCGCGCCCGTGGACCTCGCCGAAGCGCGCAAACGGCTTTCCGTCGCTGGCCAGAAGGGTGACGGCGGGACGGCGCGTGAGCGCGGAGACGCTTTCGACCTCGGGCAGATCGTAGGCGTACCAGGCGAGCACGGCGCCGGCGAATACGCTTGACCAGATGAAGGCCACCAACGACCACTTGATGAACCAGCCGAAGCTGAACAGCCGTCGGCGGCGGCGGGCGGCTTTACCCGCTTCCTTCCCTTTCGACTTGTGGGCGGACGATTTCCGGGCGGGCTTGGAAACCATGGGGCGGACTCATCAACGGAAACTCGATCGCGCCTTCAGAGGCGCGGGCGGTGGCGCATCCCGTCGGCGCCGCTCGACGCGCCGGGGGCGGCGTTTACGCCTCCCCGCCCTAGATGTCGAGGTTGGCGACCTCGAGCGCGTGGGCCTGGATGAATTCGCGCCTGGGCTCGACCACGTCGCCCATCAGGGTCGAGAAGATTTCTTCCGATTCGTCGGCGTGGCCGACCTTGACCTGCAACAGGGTCCTGGCCTCGGGATCGAGCGTGGTCTCCCACAACTGGCCGGGGTTCATCTCGCCCAGCCCCTTGTAGCGCTGCACCGTCACTCCCTTGCGCCCGAGATCCATCACCGATTCGATCAGTCCCGTCGGCCCGGTGATGACGGTTTCGAAATCCTTGCGGGTGAGCGTCGCGTGGCGCTCGTAGATGACCTGCAATTTGCCGGCGATCCCGTCGAGCCGCCCGGCCTCGGCGCTTTCGATCAGCTTGGCATCGATACGGTGGTGCTCCGTGACGCTCCTGAGAGTCCGGCTGAACACCAGATCGCCGTTATCATCCACCACCCCCGACCAGCCGCGTTCGAACTTCGGCGCCATGGCGTCGAGACGCATGGCGATGTAGGCGGCGGCCTCGGCGGCGCGTTTCTTGTCGTAGAAAAGCTCCTTGCCGAGCGCGCCCAGTATCGCCGCCTGCTCGACCAGAGCGAGGTTGCCGGTGCGCCGTGCCAGGGGGGCCAGAAGGTTGCGCGCCGTGCGCGCCTCATCGAGGATCGCATGCAAATCATCGCCGGCGGACTCGGTGCCGTCATGGAAGGTAAGCACCGCTTCCTCGATGCCGGCGGCGATCAGGTGGTCCTCGAGCTCCCGGTCGTCCTTGAGATAGACTTCCGACGCGCCGCGCTTGGCCCGGTAGAGCGGCGGCTGGGCGATATAAAGGTAGCCATGATCGATCACCGCCGCCATGTGGCGGTAGAAGAAGGTCAGGAGCAGGGTGCGAATGTGGCTCCCGTCGACGTCGGCGTCGGTCATGACGATGACCTTGTGATAGCGGATCTTCGAGATGTCGAAATCCTCGGGCCCGATGCCGGTGCCGAGCGCGGTGATCAGCGTGCCGAGCTCGGCCGAGGAGAGCATCTTGTCGAAGCGCGCGCGTTCGACGTTGAGGATCTTGCCGCGCAAGGGCAGGATCGCCTGGAACGCCCGGTTGCGCCCCTGCTTGGCCGAGCCGCCAGCCGAGTCCCCCTCGACGATGAAGATCTCGGCCCGGGCCGGGTCGCGTTCCTGACAATCGGCGAGCTTGCCGGGCAGGGAGGCGATGTCGAGCACCCCCTTGCGCCGCGTCAGCTCCCGCGCCTTGCGCGCCGCCTCGCGGGCCAGCGCCGCCTCGACCGCCTTGGCGACGATGCGCTTGGCCTCGCCGGGATGTTCCTCGAACCATTGGCTCAGGCGCTCGCCGATGATCCCCTCCACCACCGGGCGCACCTCGGAGGAGACCAGCTTGTCCTTGGTCTGGGACGAGAACTTGGGATCGGGCACCTTGATCGAGAGCACGCAGGTCAGCCCTTCCCTGGCATCGTCGCCGCTAAGCACGACCCTCTCCTTCTTCGCCATGCCGCTCTCGTTGGCGTAGGCGTTGATGGTCCGGGTCAGGGCGCCGCGAAAGCCCGCGAGATGCGTCCCGCCGTCGCGCTGGGGGAGGTTGTTGGTGAAGCACAGCACGGACTCGTGATAACTGTCGGTCCATTCGAGCACGGCCTCGACGATGATGCCGTTGCGTTCGCCCATGATGTTGACGCGCGGTTCGTGCAAGGCGGTCTTGGCGCGGTCGAGATAGCCGACGAAGGCGTCGATGCCGCCCTCGTAATGCATCTCGACGGTTCGGGCGTCGATCTCCCGGGCATCGGTCAATCGCAGGGCAACACCGGAATTCAGGAAGGCCAGTTCGCGCAGGCGGTGCTCGATGGTGGCGAAATCGAAATCGGTGGCGGTGAAGGTCTTCTTCGACGGCAGGAAGGTAATCTCGGTGCCTCTGCGCGGCCCGTTTTCGTCCACCGGCGCGTCGCCGACGACCTTGAGCGGCGCTTCGGGCTCGCCAAGGTGAAAGCGCATGAAATATTCCTTGCCGTCGCGCCAGATACGCAGATCCAGCGTCTCGGCGAGCGCGTTGACGACCGACACGCCGACCCCGTGCAGGCCGCCGGAGACCTTGTATACGTTCTGGTCGAATTTTCCCCCGGCATGGAGATGGGTCATGATCACCTGGGCCGCCGAGACCTTTTCCTCGGCGTGGGTATCGACCGGGATGCCGCGGCCATTGTCGGTGACGGTGACCGAGCCGTCGACGTTCAGCACCACATCGACGCGGTCGCAATAGCCCGCCATCGCCTCGTCGATGGCGTTGTCCACGACTTCGTAGATCAAGCGGTGCAATCCCGAACCGTCGTCGGTATCGCCGATATACATGCCGGGACGTTTGCGCACGGCTTCGAGTCCGCGCAGCACCTTGATCGATTCGGCGCCGTAGGCTTCCGCCGTACCCGTATCCTTGCGTTTCTTGGCCTGTCTGCTCATGGGCTTACCAATGTCCTAAGTGAGGGTATTAGCCGGTTCTTCGCGAACGCCTATTGGGGCACACCGGCGGGCGAGACGTGCGCATCGGCGACGTCGAAATACTGGGCCCGGTCGCCGAGCGGCGCGAACAGGGACCGGTCGGTGCCGGTGAGCCACGCCTGAACGCCGAGGAAGGATATCTCCTCGAACAGGGCGTGGCGGTGGCCCTCGTCGAGATGGGCGGTCACCTCGTCGAGAAACAGCAGCGGGACGGCGCCGCGTATCGCCGCCTGCATCCGGGTGCCGGCCAACACGATGCTGATCAGCAGCGCCTTCTGTTCCCCGGTCGAGCATATTTTCGCCGGCGTGCCCGTCGCCGCGGCGCTGACCGTAAGATCGCTCCTGTGCGGCCCGAACGCCGCGCCGCCGGTCTCGGTGTCCTGGGCCCGGGACGCAACCAGCGCCTCCTTGAACCGTTCCTCCGCCGCAAGCGCCGGTCCGGCGTCGAGCCAGTCCTCCAGGGGCGCGCCCTCTACACGCAACCCGGCGGCGGGAAACAGTCCGGCCCCGTCCGCCGAAGCGCGGGTTATGGCCGCCGCCGCCTCGCGCCGGGCCGCCGTTATGGCGACGCCGCGTTCCGCCATCGACTGCTCCAACGCCGACAACCATGCCTGATCGCCGACAGCATTCCTGAGCAGCCGGGCGCGGGAGCGCATGGCCCTGTCATATGCCGCCAGTCTGCCGGCATGGCCGGGATCGACACCGAACACGAGGCGGTCGAGGAAGCGCCGCCGGGCACCGGCGCCATCACTGAACAGCCGGTCCATGGAAGGTGTCAGCCAAAGCAGGCTGACGATTTCGCCCAACGCCGCCGGTCCTGGCGCCGCCAACCCGTTGATCCTGACGATGCGCCGGTCCCGGCGCCGGGCCGCATCCGGCGCCGGCGCTCCGGCGCCGTCGCTTTCGCCGTCCTCGCCGGTCCCGTCGTTGCCGCCCCGGCCGGCGCCGATATCGAAAGCGCCCTCGGGCGTCAGGATTTTCGCCGCCACCGCCCAGGCGCCGGCGCCGCCGTGGCGGTCGATCTCGGACAGCCTCGCCCCGCGCAGGCCCCGGCCCGGCGCCAGATAGGACATCGCCTCCAAGATGTTGGTCTTGCCCGCGCCGTTGGGGCCGGCAAGCACCACCGGCCGCGCGTCGGTCTCAAGCTTGAGCCGCCGATAACAACGATAGTCGCTCAAGCTGAGCCGCGTTATCGCCAGTTGCGAGACGATGCCAGGGTCGTTGGCAAGACGCTGGGGACTGGTCAGCTTACTTTCCCTCACACGCGCATGGGCATCAACACATAGAGCGCATTGGCGTCGGTGACATCCCTGACTATGGTCGGCGAGGCGGCATCGGCGAGGGCAAACTGGGCGTTTTCGCCTTCGATCTGCTGGGTTATATCGAGGACGTAGCGCGAGTTGAAGCCGATCTCCATGGGCTCCGAGTCGAAGCCGACCTCGAGCTCCTCGACGGCGCTGCCGTCATCGAGGCTGGTAGCGGACAAGGTGAGCGACCCTTTGTTCAAGGAAAACTTGATCGCCCTGGACTTCTCCGTCGAGATCGTCGACACCCGGTCCACCGCATCGGCGAACATCTTGCAAGGAACGTCCATCAGCTTGTCGTTGCCCGACGGTATCACCCGTTCATAGTCGGGGAAGGTGCCGTCGATCAGCTTCGAGGTCAGAACGATGCCGTCGAAGCGGAAGCGGACCTTCGTATCCGACAGCGCGACCTCGACCGGGCCCTCGGTTTCCTCGATCAGCTTGCGCAACTCCTGGACGGTCTTGCGGGGCACGATGACGCCGGGGATGTCGGCCGCCCCGTCGGGCAACGGCACCTGGAAACGGGCGAGCCGGTGGCCGTCGGTGGCGACCGCCCGCAACATGGCGACGCCTTCCTCATCGGCGGCGTGGATATAGATGCCGTTGAGGTAATAGCGGGTCTCCTCGGTCGAGATGGCGAACTTGGTGTGGTCCACCAACCCCTTGAGATCGGCCGCCGAGAGAGAGAAATTATGGGGCTGATCGTCCTCGACCATGGCCGGGAAGTCGCCCGCCGGCAGGCAAGCGAGGGTGAAGGTCGAGCGCCCCGAGCGCAGGGTGAGCCTCTCGGCGTCACCATCGCTATCGAGCTCCACCTGGGCGCCTTCCGGCAGCTTGCGCACGATGTCGTAAAGGGTAAGCGCGGGCGCCGTCGTCTTGCCGGGCTGGCTGATCTCGGCGCCGACCTTTTCGGCGATGGTGATATCCATATCCGTCGCGGTCAAGCCGAGTTGCCCGTCCTTCGCGTCGAGCAGGAGATTGGCAAGGATGGGAATGGTGGTGCGTCTTTCCACCACGCTTTGGACATGGGCCAAAGAGCGCAACAGCGACGCACGTTCGATGGTGATTTTCATGATGTCAGGTCGGTCTTAGATGGCTTTCATGGACCCGCACGGAAGGCCGAATCCGTACCCGTGCATCGTCCGGCGACAAAGCGATCCCGCGGCCCCGCAGCCGGTTTCGCATTATAGCAAAACCTATTGGAATCCCAAGTGTTTTCGACCGTCTTTCGGCGACGGAAACACCGCGCTTGCGGACGATTCCAGAGCGCCCGAATGCCTGTCCCGGACGCTGGGGCGGATCCCGTGGGCGAAATTCGACTGAATCGCAGGGAGTTGCCGAACCCCGGTCAGCTTTCGATCATACGGCGCAGAAGCTCGACGTCCTCGGAAAAATCGCTGTCGCCCGAGCGCAGCTCCTCCACCTTGCGCACCGCGTGCATGACCGTGGTGTGGTCGCGGCCGCCGAACTTGCGGCCGATCTCCGGCAGCGAACGCGACGTCAACTGCTTGGCGAGATACATCGCCACCTGGCGCGGCCGGGCCACGGCCCGCGCCCGGCGCGCCGAGTGCATGTCGGCGATCCGGATGTTGAAATGCTCGGCGACGCGCTTCTGGATCTCCTCGATCGTCACCCGCCGGTCGTTGGCCCTGAGCAGATCGTGCAGCACCTCCTGGGTCGCCTCGAGGGTGATGTCACGGCCGACAAGCGTGGCGTGGGCGACGACCCGGTTGAGCGCGCCCTCGAGCTCGCGGACGTTGGAGACGATCTTGTGGGCCAGGAACTCGAGAACCTTGAGCGGCACGCTGGCCTCCAAATGGTCCGCCTTGGCCTGCAATATGGAGAGCCTGAGTTCGTAGTCCGTCTGGTGGATGTCGGCCACCAGCCCCCATCCCAAGCGCGAGCGCATCCGCTCCTTCATGCCCTCGAGGTCCGAAGGCGACTTGTCGGCGGAAATGACGATCTGCCGGTTCTGGTCGACCAGGGCGTTGAAAGTGTGGAAGAACTCCTCCTGTGTGGTCTCCCGCCCCGAGATGAACTGGACGTCGTCGATCATCAGCACGTCCACCGAGCGGAACTGATCCTTGAACGCCATGGTGTTGCGGTAACGAAGCGCCCGGATGAACTGGTACATGAACTTTTCGGCCGAAAGATAGATGACCCGACGGGAAGGATCCCGCGCCCGGATGTGCCAGGTGATGGCATGCATCAGATGGGTCTTGCCAAGGCCGACCCCGCCATAGAGGAACAGCGGGTTGAACGGCACCGTCGTCGCCTCGGCGACCCGCCGCGCGGCGGCGTAGGCAAGCTCGTTGGACTTGCCGACGACGAAATTCTCGAAGGTCAGCCTGGGATCGAGTGGCGCGCTGATATCGGCCTGTCCCTCCGCCGCCGACTGTTCGGCGGCGCCGGCACCCTCGCCGGCAGGGGTCCTGGAGGTCACCGCGCTGGGCGGTGATTTCCCCCTGTGTACCCGGATCTGCACGGACCTGACGGCGGGATCCTCTTCGTTCCAACGCCTGCGGATGCGGTCCATGTAGTGGCGGTCGACCCAATCACGCATGAAACGGGTCGGCACGAAGAGGACGATTTCGCCGCCCTCGGCCTGGCCGAGAGTGAGCGGCCTGAGCCAACTCTTGAAGACGGCATCGCCGAACTCGTCCCGCAGATGGCGCTGGATACGCTCCCACTTGGCGCTGGCGGCGCCCAAATCTCTTCCCGGTAGCATGGTCTAATCCTGAATCCAGGGCAGCCCGGCGACCTTCCAGCCGCCTCGGGTGCCGCGATGCCTGTTGCCGTCCAAATCTCCCTCGAAGCCGTCGGAGACGTTGAAGCAACGTTTATACCCCTTCGCCGTCATGGCGATGGCGGCGTCCTTGGAACGATTGCCGGAGCGGCAAATGAAAATCACCGTGCTGTCCCGCTTGACGCCCGCGGCCTCGATCTGTTGCGCGAACTCGGAATTCGGCTGCATTCTCGGGAACAGTTGCCAGGGCACGAACACCGTGCGCCTGTCGATGCTTCTCAGATCCGGAACGCCGATGAAAACCCACTCGGCCTGGGTGCGCGTGTCAACCAGTACACCATTCGGGTTCTCGACAAGTATTTCCCACGCTTGTTTCGATGTTACCTCGCCGGCATAGCCTTCGCCGGGCGGTATGCTGTCTTCAGTAGGAGAACTCGCGACCAGAACCGTCATTAACAGGCCCCCCTGACGGGTTTTGTACTGGATTACTTTAAACTTTTATTTTCTAAGCAACTTATAGTTAGATACCACGGCGCTAGTTATTATTATTTTAATAACAGACAATTTTCAAAAAAAATACGGAGTGATTATGAGAGTGACGGCTCCAGGAATAGTTGCCGTGGGAGTGGTCAGCACCAAGCTGGCAATGTAACCGCGCTCACGCGCTCATGCAACGTGATCGAAAAGAGAACGTCCAAAAAATTTTGCCTGCAGTGGCAAATTTGTCATGACGCGCGTGCGATTTTGTCGATCGGCGCCGCCGGACTTCATGGCGCAAGAGACGTCATGGCGCGAATTTCGCCGGGCCCACCGCTTTGCGGAAACCGCGACATCCGCGCGCGGCCGCGTTTGCCCCGCGGCGACAGCCGCCAATCATGTCGGCCCCGCGGCGTCGGCCGCGAACAATTTTAGAGTGCCTTGATCCTGGCCGCGAGACGCGAGAGTTTTCGTGACGCGGTGTTGCGGGGCAACACGCCCTTGGTCACGCCGCGCATGATTTCCGGCTGGGCCACTTTGAGTGCCGCCGCCGCCTCTTCCTTGTTGCCGGTGGCGATCGCCGTCTCCACCTTCTTGACGAAGGTGCGCACGCGGCCCACGCGGTCGCGGTTGACCCCGGTGCGTTTGGCGGTCTGACGGATACGCTTTTTGGCGGACTTTATATTGGCCATGATCCTGGTGCTTCCCGATCCCTTTACTAGAGCGGCGGCGCGGTTATATAACCCGCGCGCCGCCCCGTCAACGCCCGAATCCGGGCCGGCGGGGAGGGTGATTTTGCGCGCGCTCCAAGGGGGCGTGGGCGGCCGTGGCGACCGGCGGCGCCCTCAATCGGGTGACAGGAAAAAGCGGACCGTCAGTCCCTTGCCGGCGGCGCGAATGCCGATGCTCAGCACCTCGCCCTCGCGGCGGTACCGCCCGGGGCCCTCGGCCCGCCAGCCCAGCTGCGGCAGGGTCGCCGCATAGAAGGACCGAACTTTCGCCACGCTGACCTCGCCCTCGGCGTAAGCCTCGACGATGCGCCCCTCCGGCTTGTCGAAGACGACGCCCGCATCCTTGATTTCGCGCAAGCCCGGGGTCAGCGGCAGATCATCGAGACCGGTGAGAAACGAACCCGTCGCCTCCGGGGTCCGGGCGGGCGCTTGTCCGCCCTCCCCGCCCTCAGCCGGCGAAACGGTAACGAGCGGGAACAGGAACAACGTCAAGGCCGCGATGAGAAAGGTGGTCCGCATGGCCGGCCCATTACATCATCGTTGACGCCTGGCACAATAGAAAGTCGAACGCCCGCTTTGGCTGATGCGCCGAATTCCCCCCGCCCTCGCAAGATCGCAGTCACATCCCGGACAAGGCTCTCCGGCGCGGCTGTAGACGGCGAAACTGTGCTGGAAGTAACCGAGTTCACCGTCGGGGCGGACATGATCGCGCAAGCTCGACCCGCCTGCGGCGATGGCTTCGCTCAGCACCCGGCGGATGGCCGAGACGAGCCTCTCCGCCCGCGCCCCCTTGACGGTATAGGCCCGGCGCCTGGGTGAAATGCCGGCGTGAAACAGACTCTCCGAGGCATAGATATTGCCCATTCCCGCCACCACCTTCTGATCGAGAAGCGCCGACTTGATCGGCGTCCTCTTGCCCTCCAGCGCCGAAGCCAGGACCGGGCCGTTGAATTCATTGCCTAAGGGCTCGGGACCCAGATCCTTGAGCAGCGGATGGGCCGCGAGCCCGCTTTCCGGACAGAGCGTCATCAGGCCGAAACGCCTGGCGTCGTGATAGCGGATGGTCTTGCCTTCGTCGGTCTCGATGATGACATGATCGTGGGGTCCGGGCGGTGACGCGCCGTTGCCGCCGTCGATCACCATGCGCCCCGACATGCCGAGGTGGATCAGCCAGACGTTGCCGTCATCCAGGCGCGCGAGCAAGTACTTCGCCCGCCGGTCCATCCCAACCACCGTCCGCCCTTCGAGGCGGCGAGCGAAATTCGCCGGCAGAGGGATGCGCAGGTCCTCCCGGCGCTGCTCGACCCGCACCAGGCGCCGCCCTTCGAGAACGGCGGCAAGACCCCGGCGCACGGTTTCGACTTCTGGAAGTTCCGGCATGGCGGCGTACGGTAGCGGAAACGGGCGCGCTCCGCTATGGTCGAACGCATGGCCGAGACACAAAAAGATCGGCCCGGAGCGCCCGAGACCACCCATTTCGGCTTTCGCCGCGTCGAGACCGGCGAGAAGGCGGGGCTGGTCCGCGCCGTCTTCGACAGCGTCGCCGGCCGTTACGATCTCATGAACGATCTGATGAGCGTCGGCGTCCATCGTCTGTGGAAGGCGGCGCTGGTCGATTGGCTGGCGCCGAGGGCGGGAATCCGGTTGCTCGACGTCGCCGGCGGCACCGGCGATGTCGCGCTGAGGGTGTTGGCGCGCGTCGGCGGCGCCGAAGTCAACGAATATTCGGGTGGCGCGATCACCATTTGCGACATCAACGAGACGATGTTGAAGGCCGGGCGCGCCAAGGCCCGGGACCGCGGTCTCGAGGGCGGGGTTCGCTATCTCGGCGCCGACGCCGAAGCGCTGGCCGTCGCCGATCGTAGCGTCGACGCCTATACCGTCGCCTTCGGCCTTCGCAACGTCACCCGGCTGGAGGCGGCGCTTGGCGAGGCGATGCGCGTGCTGAAGCCGGGCGGGCGCTTCCTGTGCCTCGAATTCTCCCGCGTTTCGGTGCCGCTCCTGGGCGAAATCTATGACCGCTATTCTTTCGCCGTGCTGCCCCGCATCGGCAAAATCGTCACCGGTGACGCCGACGCCTATCGGTACTTGGTCGAAAGCATCCGCCACTTCCCGCCCCAGGACACATTCGCCGGCATGCTGAGCGCCGCCGGTTTCGATCAAGTAAAGTACCGCAACCTTTCCGGCGGCATAGCGGCGCTGCACTCGGCCTGGCGGCTCTAGCCCATGTGGCGGGCGCTCAAGCATGTCGGCCGGTTGCTCGGGATCGCCAGGACCCTTGCCCGCCACGACGCCCTCTTCCCCTTGGATTCGCTGAACGTCGCGCCGGAGGTGGCGGCATTGGCGCGCCTCCTCGCCCGCATCGGCGCCAAGGCGGTGACAGAGGAGGCGAGGCCCGGCCAGCGGCTCGCCCTGGCGCTCCAGGATCTCGGTCCCAGCTTCATCAAGTTCGGCCAGTCCCTTGCCACCCGCGCCGATCTTCTGGGCGATGAGATCGCCGCCGACCTGTCGCAACTCCAGGACCGCCTGCCGCCGTTCCCGGCAGCGGCGGCGCGCGCCACCATCGAGGCCGAGTTCGATTGTCCCGTGGATGAATTGTACTCCGAATTCGAGGACGAGCCGGTGGCGGCGGCCTCGATCGCGCAGGTGCACTTCGCCGTGACCTCGGACGGGAAGGAGGTCGCGGTCAAGGTGCTGCGCCCGGACATCGAGCAAGCCTTCGCCCGGGACCTCGACCTGTTCTACTGGCTGGCCGAGATGATAGAGCGCACCCAGCCCGCGCTTCGCCGCCTCAGGCCCGTCGAGGTGGTGCGGACCTTCTCGCGCATCATCGAGATCGAGATGGACCTGCGCCTCGAGGCGGCGGCGGCCTCGGAGCTTGCCGAGAACTTCGCCGGCGATGACACCTTCAAGGTCCCCAAGGTGGACTGGCGGCGCACCGCGAGACGGGTGCTGACGCTGGCGCGAATCGAGGGCATCCCCGTCGATGAGCGCGACGCCCTGATCGAGGCCGGCCACGATCCCGACACGGTGATGGAAAAGGCGTCACGGGCCTTTTTCAACCAGATTTTCCGCGACGGCTTCTTCCACGCCGATCTCCACCCCGGCAACCTTTTCGTCGGCGCCGACGGCGCCATCAACGCGGTCGATTTCGGCATCATGGGCCGGCTGGATCGACGCACCAGGCGCTATATCGGCGGGATTTTGCTGGGCTTCCTTGCCGGCGATTACCGGCGTGTCGCGGAAATCCATTTCGACGCCGGTTACGTGCCCCGCCATCAGTCCCTCGACGCCTTCATTCAGGCCTGCCGGTCGATCGGCGAACCCATCCTCGAGCGCCCGCTTGCCGAGATATCCCTCGCCCGCCTGCTTGCTCAACTGTTCCGCGTGACCGCAGCCTTCGAGATGGAGACCCAGCCCCAACTCCTTCTCCTGCAGAAGACCCTCGTGGTGGCCGAAGGGGTGGGACGGAAGTTGAACCCCGAGGTGAACATGTGGGAGATGGCGCGGCCCCTGATCGAGGACTGGGTGGTCGAAAACATCGGTCCCGAGGCCCGAATCCGCGACACCGCCACGGCGATGCTCGCAAGCTTCGAGCGCCTGCCGGAGTTGCTGGCGAATGTCGAGGCGGGCGCCGCGATGCTCGCCGAAGGAGGGCTCAAGCTCCACCCCGAGACCGTCAGCGCGCTCGCCGGCGACGGCCGCAACCGGCGCCGGGCGCCCGCCGTTTTGTGGCTGATCGCGGCGCTGCTCGGCGCCATTCTCCTGCTTCTCCTGTAAATACCGGCCCGGCCCCAGGGATTTTCGCCCAGCCCTAGGGATTTTCGCCCAGCCCTAAGGATTTTCGACGGAATCTCCCCTCCACCTTGGAGCGTTGCGCCCGAATGCCCTCCACCTGGCCGGGTTGACCCTGCCAACCCGGCTCCGGCTGATTAATTTAATCACAGAATTCTTGCGTAAATTATGGTAGAGTACATCATGATCTTGGGTAAACGTATCCTCCTCATCGTCACCGGTGGCATCGCGGCTTACAAGAGCCTCGATCTCGTCCGCCGGCTGCGCGAGGGCGGCGCGTCCGTGCGCGCCATCCTGACCAAGGGCGGGGCCGAGTTCATCACCCCCCTTTCCCTCGCCGCGATCAGCGGCGAAAAGGTCTATGGCGATCTGTTTTCGCTAACGGAAGAAAGCGAGATGGGCCACATCCGCCTGTCGCGCCAGGCCGACCTCGTGGTGGTGGCCCCGGCGACCGCCGACTTCATCGCCAAGATGGCCATGGGCCTCGCCGACGATCTCGCCTCCACGGCATTGCTCGCCACCGACAAGGACGTCCTCATCGCCCCGGCCATGAACGAGAAGATGTGGCAGCACCCGGCGACGCGGCGGAACATGGCGGCGTTGGAGGGGCGCGGGGTGCTCAGCGTCGGTCCCGGCGCCGGCGATCTCGCCTGCGGCGAGGAGGGCTGGGGCCGCATGGCGGAAGTGTCCGAGATCATCGAGGCGATTGGCGCCTACTTTCGCACCGGCGCGCCGCTCGCCGGCCGGCGCGCGCTGGTCACCAGCGGCCCGACGATAGAGGCCATCGATCCGGTGCGTTTCATCTCCAACCGGTCATCGGGCAAGCAGGGACACGCCATCGCCCAGGCGCTGGCCCGGCTTGGGGCGGAGACGACGCTCATCGCCGGTCCGGTGAGCGTGCCCGACCCGGCGGGGGTCGACGTGGTGCACATCGAGACGGCCGCCGAGTTACTGTCGGCTTGCGAGGAGGCCCTGCCGGTGGAAGTCGCTGTTTGCGCCGCCGCGGTATCCGATTGGCGGGTGAAAAATCCGGCGACACGCAAGATCAAGAAATCCGCCGCCGGCAAGAAGGGCGATAAGCCGCCGGTGATCGCGCTGGAGGAAAACCCGGACATCCTGGCGCGTCTCAGCGCGCCGGGGAACATGCGCCCGGCGCTGGTCATCGGATTCGCCGCCGAGACCGAGGACTGCGTCGAGAACGCCAAGGCCAAGCTCGCGGCCAAGGGCTGCGACTGGATCGTCGCCAACGACGTCTCGGCCGCAACCGGCATCCTCGGCGGTGATGACAACATCGTTCATCTGATCATCGGTTCGGACGTCGAAAGCTGGCCCAAAATGTCGAAGCAGGCCGTAGCCGAACAACTGGCGACGCGCATCCGCGATCGTCTGACCGGTCCCCCATGAGTGAGATCCCCGTCTCGATCCACCAACTGCCGAACGGCGAGGGCCTGCCGCTTCCGGCCTACGCGACGGCGCAAAGCTCGGGCCTCGACCTCGCCGCCGCCCTCGATGAAGACATCGTCATAGGCCCTGGCGAGCACGCCGTCGTGCCGACGGGCGTCGCCATCGCCCTGCCCGACGGTTTCGAGGCCCAGGTCCGGCCCCGCTCGGGCCTGGCGGCGAAGCACGCGGTCACGGTGTTGAACAGCCCCGGCACCATCGACACCGATTACCGGGGCGAGATCCGCGTCGTCCTGGCCAATCACGGGGCCGCCTCCTTCACCGTCAGCCGGGGCATGCGCATCGCCCAACTGGTGATCGCGCCGGTCAGCCGCATCATCTGGAACGAGGTCGACGCCCTGACCGACAGCCCCAGGGGCGATGGTGGTTTCGGCTCGACCGGACCCGATGGTGGAGCGTAGATCGCCATGGTCAATCTGTCGAAGAAGCTCCTGTTCGCCATCGAAGCGGTGCTCGACATCGCCTATAACGCCGGCAACCAGCCGGTACAGAGCCGCGAGGTCACCCGGCGCCAGGGCATCCCCAAGCGTTATCTCGAACAGGTCCTGCAGCAACTGGTACGCGCCGGGATTCTCACCGGCGTGCGCGGCCCGCGCGGCGGCTACCTGCTGGCGCGTGAGCGCCGGCGCATCACGGTCGGCGAAATCGCTCGCATCGTCGACAATTCGGGCGACGCCGACGGACCCGATCACGACCCCGGATCATCGGCGCTCGGGCGCAAGGTGATACGACCGATGTGGCTCGAGATGGAAGAGAAGCTGATGAAGGGGCTGGACAGAATCACCATCGAGGAACTGTGTATGCGCGCCAACGCCGTGAAGATCGAGAACGAAGCCGATCGGCGATTGGATTTCACCATTTGACGCGGGATATCAAGGGATGGACGTCAAACCTGCCCATCGCGTCGCCGAATGGCCTTCCCGGGCGAATAAGCCCGCATTGAAGGGGCGCATCCACGAAAGCATCTTGGATACCATCGGCAACACGCCGTTGGTGCGGCTCGCCAAGCTCTCCGGGCTCGACGGGTGCAAGGCCGAACTGCTGGGCAAGCTCGAATTCTTCAATCCGCTGGGCTCGGTCAAGGACCGCATCGGCCTCGCCATGATCGAGGCGGCGGAAAAGGAAGGGCGGATCGGCCCCGATACGGTGCTGATCGAGCCGACCTCGGGCAATACCGGGCTGGCGCTGGCCTTCGTCTGCGCCGCCAAGGGATACCGGCTGATCCTCACCATGCCGAGAAGCATGTCCGAGGCAAGCCGCAAGCTTTTGTTGCTGATGGGCGCCGAACTCGAGATCACCCCGACCACCGAGGGCATGCGAGGGGCGGTGCGCCGGGCCGAGGAGATAGAGAGCGAGCTGACCGATGCCCTCATCCTCCAGCAGTTCGAGAACCCGGCCAATCCGGAAATCCACCGCCGGACCACGGCCGAGGAAATCTGGCGCGATTGCGAGGGCGATCTCGACATGGTGGTCGGCGGCATCGGCACCGGCGGCACCTTGACGGGCGTCGGCGAGGTGCTGAAATCACGCCTGCCGAAAATCAAGGTGGTCGCGGTCGAGCCCGAGGACAGCCCGGTGCTGTCGGGCGGTTTGGCGGGCCCCCACAAGATCCAGGGCATCGGTCCTGGGTTCATCCCGAAAATCCTCAACGTCGAACTGATCGACGAGGTGATGCGGATCGGCAGCGAAACCGCGTTCGCCATGGCGCGCAGGGCGGCGACTCTGGAAGGCATGCCGGTCGGCATATCGTCGGGCGCGGCGCTCGCCGCGGCGATAGAGATCGGCGCCAGGCGCGGCATGGGCGGCAAGCGCATCGTCGTCATCCTTCCGTCCTTCGCCGAGCGTTACCTATCGACGCCCCTGTTCGATAACCTGTGAAGGCTTGAACACCGCGATGGAATTCAGCGAGGAACAGATCGAGCGCTACGCGCGCCACATCATCCTCCCCGAGGTCGGCGGCGAGGGTCAGGCCAAGCTGTTGCAATCGCGCGTCCTGGTCATCGGCGCGGGCGGCCTCGGATCGCCCTTGCTGCTGTATCTGGCCGCCGCCGGCACCGGCACCTTGGGCGTCGTCGATGACGATTTCGTCGATCTTTCGAACCTGCAGCGCCAGGTGATCCACGGCACCGGGCGCATCGGCGCCGCCAAGGTCGAGAGCGCGCGCGAAACCCTCGGCGAGATCAACCCCGAGGTGACGCTGGTTACCCATCAGACGCGGCTGACTGCCGAGAACGCCCTCGAGCTGATCGCGGACTATGACCTGGTGGCCGACGGCAGCGACAATTTCGCCACCCGCTTCCTCGTCAACGACGCCTGCTACTTGGCGAAAACGCCCCTGGTTTCGGCCGCGCTTCTCAGGTTCGAAGGCCAGATCTCGACCTTCAAGGCCTATCTCGGCGGCGAGGAACCGTGTTACCGCTGCATCTTCCGCGAGCCGCCGCCGCCGGGCCTCATCCCGACATGCGCCGAGGGCGGCGTGCTCGGCGCCGTCGCCGGCGCCATGGGATCGATCCAGGCGGTGGAAGTGATCAAGGAGCTGCTCGGCATCGGCGAGAGCCTTTCGGGCTCGCTCGTGCTATACGACGCGCTGACCACCACCTTCCGCAAGATCAAGGTCAAGCCCGATCCGGAATGCCCGCTTTGCGGCGAAAACCCCACCATTCGGGATTTATCGAGCCATGCCGGCTGAACCGGGGGCGGAAGCGGGCGAGGGAACCCAGAGGGGGCCCGACAAGCTTTCCATCATCGTCTTCTCGGGCGAGTTCGAACGCATCCATTATGCCTTCGCCATGGCCTCCGCCGCCGCCGCCATGAACACCCCCGTCACCCTGTTTTTCACCATGGAAGGCATAAGGGCGCTGTGCAAGCCCAAGGCGGACGGAACGCCCGGCTGGCACGCGCTTCCGCCGATTGCGGCGGCAAAGGACGCCAAGGCGCTCGACGCCGAGTTCGCCGATAGGGGCGTCGCCACCTTCGAGGAAATGCATGACGCCTGCGTCAGTTTCGGCGTCAAGTTCATGGTCTGTGAAATGGGGCTGCGCGCCGCCGGACTTGACATCGCCGATTTGCGCGACGACGTTGCCTACACCGAAGGGGGCATCATCACCTTCCTCGCCGACGCTTCAAAGAAAGGAGCGACGTTCTTTGTCTGAGACGAGATCATACCGGCCGGGTTCACGCCCGACGGCGAGGGCCGGGGGCTTGAAAGGAATGGGTGCGGCCCGCCCCGGCCGCCGCCCCACGCCATTTTCCATCAAGCGGCGCCTCGGCGCATGCCTGCGCCTTGCTGTCATCGCGGTCCTGGCGATGGCGGCGGTCAACCTTTCGGCCGGGATCGCCGGCGGCGGGGCAAAAGCGGCGAAGCCCGAGGCCGGCGGCCCGAAGGCGCCGGGGAAAACGGTCAAGAACGGCAAGGCGGTGAGCGGACAGTCGGGCCTGCCTGTGCCCCGTTACGCATCGCTCAGGGCGAACGAAGTGAACGTCAGGACCGGGCCCGGCGTACGCTATCCCGTCAAATGGGTATTCGTGCGCCGCGACCTTCCTATCGAGATCATCGCCGAATTCAGCACCTGGCGCAAAATCCGCGACTGGCAGGGAACCGAAGGCTGGGTGCATCGCTCCATGGTGTCGGGAAAGCGGACGGTCATCATCACCGATGCGGTGCAGGTCATGCGCCGTGAACCGTCACGCTGGGCCCCGGCGGTGGCGCGGGTCGAAGCGGGCGTCGTGGCCCACATCCTCGAATGCGGCGTTGATTGGTGCCGGGTCGAGGCGGGCGGTTTTAGCGGCTGGGTCAAGCACGGCCAGTTCTGGGGCCGGGGCAAACGAGAACAGATCCAGTAGCGGCTAAGGGCCGAACGAGCGAACGGGCAGTCGCCGGGTCGCCCACCTCCTCGAGAAACTCGAGGTGGCCGTGGGCGTGGCCCGTTTTCCCTCCGGCCGTCGAATGGATAACCGCGGAGACATCGTTGTAGCCCTCGATGTCGGCCTTCCGGGCGAAATAGAGGTAGCGCGCGTGCGCTTCGGAGGACTTGGCGAATGCCTCCTTCAGGTTCTTTCCTGTCTTCGTGCCAACTAACGACGGCCTGATGCCCTCCATGTCAGCCTGCGATGGCGGAGCTAGCCCTTTTGGGTCCATCGCCGTCGCAAAGACTACAATCCTGATCGCCCGATGCCCAGTCGCGGCTGCGCTCTAGAAGCCCTCGAAGACCTTTCCGCTGAGATCAGGCGAGGTCGAAGCGATCGAGATTCATGACCTTGTCCCACGCAGCCACGAAGTCACGAACGAACTTCTGCTCGGCGTCGTCACTCCCGTAGACCTCAGCGATCGCCCGGAGCTCAGAGTTCGAACCGAAGACGAGGTCGACGCGGCTGCCGTTCCACTTGAGCTTGCCCGTCCCGCGATCGCGACCCTCGAACACGTCCTCGGTGTCCGAGGTCGCCTTCCACTCCGTCGCGATGTCGAGCAGGTTCACGAAGAAGTCGTTGGTCAGCGTCTCGGGTCGGTCGGTGAAGACCCCGAGCTCGGACTGCCCGCCGTTCGCGTTCAGGACGCGCATGCCGCCGAGGAGGGCCGTCATCTCGGGAGCGGACAGCGTCAGCATGAACGCCTTGTCCACCAGCAGGTGCTCCGACCAGAGCTCGTGGCCCTTCTGCAGGTAGTTGCGGAACCCGTCGGCGGTCGGCTCGAGCA
>JACZQV010000128.1 GCA_022545545.1 Pseudomonadota bacterium | reverse complement strand
CGCTTCATCCACCACCACACGCCGAAGGCCCAGTACGCCGACGCCGGCCTCGATGCCCGCGCCATCGTCGCCACGGCGCTCGACGCCTTCGGCCGGGCCGCCGAAAAGGCGCCCGCACGCGCCTGAGTGGTGACCAAGCCCCCCGCGGCGCAGGAAATTCTCCTCGGTCCGGACGCGGCGCCGGCCGGCGCCGGAGACGGGACCGCCTCCGGTATATTGACCTCCCCCTCCCGGGTTGACGACCGGTCCGGCGCCTCTCTCAGCGAACAGCTCGATGCCATCGTCGCCAATGGCAGCACCTCGTTTTTCTGGGCCATGCGGTTGTTGCCGAGAACCAAGCGCGAGGCGATGTTCGCGGTCTACGCCTACTGTCGCGCCGTCGATGACATCGCCGACGGAGACGCGGCGCCCGAGGTGAAACTGGCCGGGCTCACCGCCTGGCGCGAGGAAATCGACCAGCTCTTTCAGGGCCGGCCCCATCATCCGATCACCCGCGCCTTGCGCCGGCCGGTCGAGACCTATGGCCTCGCCAAGGAAGATTTCCTGGCCTTGCTGGACGGCATGGAGATGGACGCCACCAACCGGATGGTGGCGCCGAGCTTGGCCGAGCTCGAACTTTACTGCGACCGTGTCGCCGGCGCCGTGGGTCTTTTGTCGGTGCGGATTTTCGGTGTTTCGGGGCCCGCGGCCCGCACCCTTGCCCTGACCCTTGGCCGGGCGCTGCAACTCACCAATCTTCTGCGCGATCTTTTGGAGGATGCCGAGTTGGGCCGGCTCTACCTGCCGCGTGAACTGCTCGAGGCCCACGGCATCGAGACCCGCGATCCCGCCGCCGTGCTGCGCCACCCCGCCTTGGCCGCGGTGTGCGGCGATCTCGCCGAAGTCGCCGGAGAGCGCTTCGCCGACGCCCGCGCGGCGCTTCGCGACCGCCCGAGGCGCGCGGTCAGGCCGGCGCTCGTGATGATGAACGTCTATCGCCGGATGCTCGACCGGTTGGTGCGCCGTGGCTGGGACCGGCTCGACCAGCCGGTACGCCTGCACGCGGCCGAGAAATTCTGGCTCGCGCTTCGTTACGGCATCTTCTAGGAGCCTATCCGAGTATTGATCATGGGCTGCATCGGCCAGACAGGCGCGAGTGTTAGGAGCGGAGGAGCGGGCGATGCCGTGCGCATCGGCAAGCCTTCGCGACGCGGCAATCGCGTCTGTCTGGCCGACCCGGAGGGCCGCGTTTTCAAGGCCTTGGGACGTCGTCTGGCACCGCTTGCGATGCGCCCGGCATCGCGGCGCGGCGCCATCCTAGCCCAAGGCCTTGAAAACGCGGTGCCGCCCGTGATCAATACTCGGACAGGCTCCTAGGCGGCGATGGCGGCAGCGTATGTCATCGGCGCGGGCCTTGCCGGACTCGCCGCGGCGGTCCGTCTGGCGGAGGCCGGGCAAAAGGTGTGCCTGTACGAGGCGGCCGGTCATGCCGGCGGGCGCTGCCGTTCGTTCGATGATGCGGCGATCGGCCGGCGAATCGACAACGGCAACCATCTGATCCTCGGCGCCAATCGCGCCACGTTCCGTTATCTCGACGCCATCGGTGCGCCCGATGCCCTCCGCGCCCCGTCCGAGACGGTGTTCCCGTTCCTTGATGTCGACACCGGCGAACGCTGGGTGGTACGCCCCAACGCGGGCCCCATTCCCTGGTGGATCGGGGTGCCGGCCCGGCGGGTGCCGGGGAGCCGGACCTTACGGTATCTGGCGGCGCTGAAGCTGACGGTTGCCGGCGCTGGGGCCACCGTCGCCGACTGCTTGGCCGTGGACGATCCCGTGGTCAGGCGCTTTGTCGAGCCCCTCGCCGTAGCCGTCCTCAACGCCAGGATGGAAGACGGCGCGGCGCGATTGCTCGGGCCGGTGATGGCCGTGATATTCTTCGGGGGGTCCCGTGCCTGGCGCGGCTATGTCGCCCGCGAGGGCCTGTCGGCGGGCCTTATCGATCCCGCGATCGCCAGGCTCGGCGATCTCGGCGCCGATGTTCGCTTCGGCCATCGCCTGAGCGCGTTTGAGATCGAGGGTTCTCGCATCGGCGGCCTCCGGTTCCCGCGCGGCACCGTCGCGCTTGGGCCCGCTGACAGGGTGATCCTCGCCGTGCCGCCCACCATGGCGGTGTCCCTGATCCCCGGCCTTGAAGCTCCCCTCGCCAGCCGTGCCATCCTGAACATTCATTTCCGCCTCGACGACGCGCCCGACCTGCCCGAGGGGGCGCCTTATCTCGGGCTGGTCGGCGGCGTCGCCCAGTGGCTTTTCGTGCGAGGCGATGTCGCCGCCGTCACCGTCAGCGCCGCCGACGATCTGATCGACGATCCGGCGGAGGCCCTCGCCAACCGGGCGTGGCGCGACGTCGCCCGGGCCCTGGACCTCGATCCGAGCGCGGTGCCGCCATACCGCGTCGTCAAGGAGCGCCGGGCGACCTTCGCCCAGATCCCTACGGAAGTGAGCCGCCGCCCCGGGGCATCGACCGAGTTCACGAATTTGTTCCTGGCCGGTGACTGGACGAATACCGGCCTTCCCGCTACCATAGAAGGCGCTGTCCGCTCGGGCAACCGGGCGGCCAGGCTGGCAATGAGATAATCGCGGTAAAACGGGGGGTTCCTGGCGTGGAGGAGTGGTCCGACCTTGACAACAGCGGTGCCGCTGGGCTACGCGACACTCCTCCGGGACAGTCGAGAAGTGCGTCCATGACTTTGGCCCAAACAGTAGAGCCGCCGAGCCCTCGCGACGAGCAGCCGTTGGCGGACCTTTCGGCGGTCGCCAGGACGGTCAAAAGCGTCGCCGACGGTCTCAAGGAACTGCAGGCGGAGAACGGGCACTGGGCGTTCGAGCTCGAGGCCGACGCCACCATCCCTTCCGAGTTCATCCTGCTCGATCATTTTCTCGGCGAGATCGACGACGAGGTCGAGGCCAAGCTTGCGGTCTATATCCGCGAGCGCCAAGCCGTCCATGGCGGCTGGCCCCTGTTTTACGGCGGCGACTTCAATATCAGCGCCACGGTCAAGGCCTATTTCGCCCTCAAGCTCGTTGGCGACGATCCGGATGCGCCGCACATGGCGCGCGCGCGCGAAGCCATACTCGCCCATGGCGGCGCCGCCCGGTGCAACGTGTTCTCCCGCTTCACCCTCGCCCTTTTCGGCGAGGTGCCGTGGCGCGCCGTGCCCACCATGCCGGTCGAGATCATGCTGTTGCCGTCGTGGTTTCCCTTTCGCCTGGACATGGTTTCCTATTGGTCGCGCACGGTCATCGTGCCGCTTATGATCCTTTCGGCGCTCAAACCGGAGGCAAAGAATCCAAGGGGCGTTGGCATTGCCGAGTTGTTCGTCACGCCGCCCCATCGTGAAAGGCGCTATATCGTCAACAGCACCGGCGCTTCGTTGGGCCATGTGTTTCTTCTCCTCGACCGCATTTTGTACGTCGGCGAGCGTCTGATTCCGAAGCGTTTGCGCGCCCACGCGATCGACGCCGCCGTCACCTTCATCAACAAGCGGGCCAATGGCGAAGGCGGTCTCGGCGGCATCTTTCCGGCGATGGCGAACACGGTGATGGCGCAGGCCGCCCTCGGCTATCCCGAAGACGACCCGAGGCGGAGGGCATCCATGGAGGCCATCAGGAAGCTCCTGGTGCTCGGTCCCGACAAAGGCTATTGCCAACCCTGCATTTCGCCGGTCTGGGACACCGGTCTTGCGATGCTGGCGCTGATGGAGGCGGGTGAGCTGGAAGACAGCGAGTCCATGCGCGAGGGCGTGAAATGGCTGCTCGATCGTCAGATCCTCGAGGTCGAGGGCGATTGGGCCGTGCGCCGGCCGGGCCTGCGTCCCGGCGGCTGGCCCTTTCAGTACCGCAACGACCATTATCCCGATATCGATGACACCGCCGTCGTCGTCATGGCGCTGGACCGGGCCCGGCGCTCGGGCAACGGTGTGGAGATGCGGACCGCGCTCGCCCGCGCCATCGAATGGGTGGTCGGCATGCAGAGCGAAGACGGCGGCTGGGGCTCGTTCGACGCCGATAACACTGCTCATTATCTGAACCATATCCCCTTCGCCGATCACGGCGCGCTTCTCGATATGCCGACCGCCGATGTCACCGCGCGCTGCGTCAGCATGCTGTGCCAGCTCGGTTACGGGCCGGGTCATCCGGCGGTCGCCCGTGGGCTCGATAGTCTCAGGCGCTCGCAAGAGAGCGACGGCTCGTGGTACGGCCGCTGGGGGACGAATTACATCTACGGCACCTGGTCGGCCTTGTTGGCCTTGAATGCGGCGAAGGAAGACCACGCATCGCCCCATATGCGCAAGGCGGTGGCGTGGCTCAAGGCTTGCCAGCGCGAGGACGGCGGCTGGGGCGAGGACGGCGCCACCTACTGGCCGGAGCGAAAGGGCGAGGCGAAGGCAAGCACGCCGTCACAGACGGCTTGGGCGATCCTCGGCCTGATGGCGGCGGGCGAGGTCGAAAGCGACGTTGTCGCCCGCGGCGTCGAGTACCTACTTTCGGCGCCGCGCAAGGGCCCTGTATGGTCCGAGAGGTGGCACACGGCGGTCGGCTTCCCCCGCGTGTTCTATCTGCGCTATCACGGCTACCGGACCTATTTCCCGCTGTGGGCGCTGGCCCGCTACCTCAATCTCATGCGCGGCGCCACCGGGCCGGGGGTGATGGGCATGTGATCCGGCTCGGCATCGTCACCGGCCTTGTCGCCGAAGCGGATTGCATCGCCCGGCCAACCGGTGAGTGGGGACAAGCCGGCCGCCCGTTTCTTTACTGCGCCGGTGCCGATGGAGAGCGCGCCCGAGAGGGCGCGCTCCGCCTTATCGAAGACGGCGCGGAAGCCCTGGTAAGCTTCGGCATGGCGGGTGGACTGGACCCGGGGCTCGATCCAGGCGCCTTGATTTGCGCCGATACCGTTCAGGCGCCGGACAGAAGAACCCTTGTTACCTCTCGGATCTGGCGCCAGGGGCTGATCGCGCTCATGGGCAATGAGGTTCCGGTTTCCGTCGGCGCCGTCATCACCACCGCCCGGCCCGTCGCCAGCCCCGCCGCCAAGGAGGCGTTGGCACGGGACACCGGCGCGATCGCGGTCGATATGGAAAGCCATGGGGTGGGCGCCGCGGCCGCCGAGGCGGGCCTGCCCTTCATCGTCGTCCGGGCCGTCGCCGACCCGGCCCGGCGGGCGCTGCCTCGGGCGGCGTTGGCCGGGATCGGCCGGGACGGCAGGCGCCGGCCGCTGGCGGTGCTGCTCCGTCTGCTGGCTCGTCCACAGGATATCGCGGATGTGGTGCGGCTCGCCGGCGACAGCCGGGCGGCGCTTGCCAGCCTACGCCGCGTCGCTACGGTCGCGCTGCCCCGTTTCGGCCTCGGCGCGTAGCTCGCTAAGCGTCTTCTCGACATTTTGTTTGAATACGTACTCGGCGGGCCGCTGCCCATCGAGGGGGATTTCCGGCGCCATCTCGCGCTCGGTGTCGATACCCGAAAGCGCCACCTTGAGCGCCTTCAGCGGGTGCCTCAGGGTGTCGGTGACGGCGGTCGCCTCATAGCCGCAATGGACCATGCAATCGGCGCATTTCTCGTAGTTGCCGGTGCCGTAGGCGTCCCAGTCCGTTTCCTCCAGGAGCTCGGCGAAGGAGGCCACATAACCCTCGCCCAGGAGGTAGCATGGACGTTGCCAGCCGAACACGTTGCGCGTCGGATTGCCCCACGGTGTACAGTGGTATTGCTGATTGCCGGCGAGGAAATCGAGGAACAGGGTGGACTGGGAAAAACGCCAGCCCCGGCCCTTGCCGATCTTGAAGATATCGCGGAAGAGCTGCTTGGTTTTTTGGCGCGAAAGGAAATGCTGTTGGTCCGGCGCCCGTTCATAGGCATAGCCCGGCGAGACGGTGATGCCCTCGACCCCCAGCCCCATGGCATAGTCGAAAAACTCGGCGACGCGCCCGGGTTCCGCGTTGTCGAATAGGGTGCTGTTGACGGTCACCCTAAATCCCGCTTTCCGCGCCTTGCGGATCGCCCGGCTGGCGATCTCGAACACGCCCTTTTGATCGACGGCGATATCGTGCTCCGCCTCGAGCCCGTCGAGATGGACGGAGAAGGTGAGATAGACGCTGGGCTCGAACAGGTGGAGCTTCTTCTCCAAAAGCAAGGCGTTGGTGCAGAGATAGACGAACTTCTTGCGCTCGACGATGCCGGCGACGATCTCGGCGATCTCCTTGTGGATGAGCGGTTCGCCGCCGGGAATGGAAACGACCGGAGCACCACATTCGTCCACCGCCGCCAGGCATTCCCCGACGCTAAGGCGCCGGTTCAGGATGGCGTCGGGGTAATCGATCTTGCCACAGCCCGGGCAGGCCAGGTTGCACCGGAACAGGGGTTCCAGCATCAGGACGAGGGGGTACTTGTCCACCCCCTTGAGGTGCTGTTTCAAGACATAGGCGCCGACACGTATCTGCTGGATCAGGGGAACCGCCACGCTGCCTCCCGCCAAGCGTTATGGGACCGATCGTCGGCGCCGGCGCCGGCAAGCGCCCGACGGCAACCTTCAACTGTTATGCCGGTATTATCATGTAAAGCGCCGAAACCCAACAGATTACCCCGGAAATCGCAAAAATATTATCGCCTGGACACGCGGCGTCACTTGCGCCCCAGGCCCTGGTTCCTGTTAAATGCCACCCATTGGCGGGAAACGTCACATTGCCGGCCGCCGCCCGATCTTAAATTCGCCGCTATTCGACCCTATCTAATCGTCTATGAAGCGATCTGACACAATCCTCCGCGTCCTTCGCCTGACCGTTCCGTGGATCGGCGGGGCCGCGGGAAGGGGCCGGATGCTTGGTTTCGCGGCGGTCCTCGTCCTCGCGGCCCTCGTTCCTGCCGAGGGCGCCGAGGCGCCCGCCAGCGCCCTCATCGAGCGCTTCCACGAGACCCTCATCGGGGTCATGAAAAAGGCCGAAACCCTGGGCTTCGAAGGGCGTTACGAGAAGCTCGCCCCGGCGGTCAAGGAGACCTTCAACCTCGCCTTCATGGCGCGTTTCGCCGCCGGCAGTCACTGGAAGAGGTTGAGCGCCGATCAACGCGGGAAACTGATCGAGGCATTCTCGGCTTTGACCATCGCGACCTATGCCGAGCGCTTCGATGGCTATTCGGGTGAGCGGTTCGACACCCTGAACGAGACACAGTTCCGCCGCCGCACCCGCCTGGTCAAGACCGGCCTCGTCAAGAGCGACGGCGAGACCATCATACTCAACTACCTCGTCGGCCAGAGGGGCGGAAAATGGGGCGTCATCGACGTTCACTTCAAGGGGGTGAGCGAGCTCGCCGTCAGGCGCTCCGAGTACACCTCGGTCCTCAAACGCAAAGGTTTTGGCACGCTGATCGCGGTGATCGAGAAGAAAATCGCCAATCTCAGGAAAAAGCGGGGCTGAACCCCGCCCCGCCGCGCCATTCCCAGCGCTTGCCCGCTAGGCAGGTTACTGCCGGCGGCCGCCTCGCCGCCAGAGCGGGGGCAAGAGACAGGGCCGGGGCGCCCGGATCACGAGTGATTCGGGTTTCCCGCCCTTGAGGCCCTCATCGACTGCCTTCGCTCCGGGGCGGCGCCGGGCCCGGGGCGGAGCCGGCGAAGGACGGCAATTCAACGCCCTATGGCCGTCGCCGGGGGATTATGCTAACACTTCCGGGCTTGGAGGCGTCTTTGATAGAATAATGGAACCGAAAAATGATAACCATGTTTAGGCGGAAAACCTTTATTGCGGCGATCGCGGCGGCCGGCCTTGGGCTTTGTCTGGCCTCGACCGGGGCGCCTTCATTTGCCCAAGACACCCCATCGGATGCCAGGAAATTCGTCGAGAAGCTGGGCGAGAGGGCGATCAACGAGCTGACGCCCGAGGACATTTC
>JACZQV010000127.1 GCA_022545545.1 Pseudomonadota bacterium | reverse complement strand
TGACTACAGCGTTTATGTAGCTTTTCCACGACCCGCGTCGAAAGAAGATCATGTGCCTCACCCATCCCGGCCAAGCACAACGGGCCCCCCAAAACCCATAGCGTCATGGTCATGGGTTCAACGTCCCATGCAGTGCGGGTAGCGCAGGACAAGGCCCTGCCCCCGCTTCGCCTCGCGGTAGCGGGCGATGTGAAGCTACCGCGCTGCCTCAATGCTAGTATGAAGTGGCGGCCGACGAGACGCAATAGGTGCGATCCGTTAGAGGCAGTACATTAGCCCCGACTCCCGACTTCAAACAGCGGAGGACCTCATCGCGCACGATGTCCGCTTGGGGTCAGGAGCGGAAGTGCCGATGGCCCTGCGCCGATGTCCGCCGTTGGGCGTGAAGCGGACATGATTCGCTAAAAAGCGGACGTGGGGCGTTGGTTCACCCGGTTTTCCAACCGAGACATTTCCCATGGCCCGATGACACAACCGATGGCCATGCAGGCCGTGATTCGGCCGGGACGAGGAGGACAATCCGGCGATCAGCCCCCGCAACACCCCTTGCCAACCGCCGGCCGGTCCGATATACATCCGGCCTCGATTCGAGGAGCGTGCCATGAAGAAAGACACCCACCCCGATTACCACGAGATCAACGTGGTCATGACCGACGGCACCAGCTACAAGACCCGGTCCACCTGGGGCAAGCCGGGGGACACGCTCAAGCTCGACATCGATTCCAAGTCCCATCCCGCCTGGACCGGCATCCACCGCCTGGTCGACACCGGCGGTCAGCTCGCCAAGTTCAACAGGCGGTTCCAGGATTTCGGCCTGAAATAGGGCGCGCGCAGCGGCATTGGCGGAGGACTTGCTTCGCCGCCGCCGGGAGGCGACCTTTCAGCGCGCCTGGCGCCGCACAAGCTGGTCGAGGCGGGACACCCGTACATAGAGGCGATGGCTGCGATCCAGAAGGTCGACCATCTTCGCCGGCAGCCCGCGGCCGTGATCGGGATCGTCGGGCGCGCACATCTCCTGCCCGGAGAGCGTATAGGGCTCGCGCGCGGCTTCGGCGCGGGTGAGCTCGCCGACGAACACGCCCTTCTGGACGAAGAGCCAGGCCATGATCTGGGTCAGGCGCGCGGTCACGCGCATGGCTTCACGGCTCAGGCGCAAGCGGTCGAGATCGAGTAAGAGCCCGCCGTCGTCGTTCTCGCGCCCCTCGAGATATTCCTTCGCCTCGACCATGAGGGCGAGCGCTTCTTCATAGGTCTTGTTGAAAAACGCCGTCGGCGTTTCGCTTCCCATATCCACTCCCTCGCCCGCTCGGAAAGACCGCGATCAAAGATGAACTCCATACACCAAGCGCCGTTCGGCCACCAAGCACCGTTTAGAATCCGCGACCGCGCGTGATCCCTTCCCCAAGGGCGCCCCGAGGCATAGTCTCCGCGGCTAATGATTTTCCCATGGGAGCGTAAAAACAACCTTTACCTGGCCGAATTTGTCCATCTTGACAAAGTTTTACAAATCCCGCCCCGCGGTCGCCCCATCTCTCCCGCGCCCCTCCAGTCCGGGACCGCGGCGTGGGTGCCGGCCGATGAAGGCCAAAAAAAAGCCGCCCGGGAAGGCGGCTTGAGTTTACAGGGAGGCGTCAAAAATTGGACTACGTCCAAAGACAACCCTAAGGAAGGAATTGTCTGATCCCATATATAGAGGGAATTCGTTAACGTAAGGTTAACGGAATCGCCGACCCGAACATTGAATCTTGCGACTAAGAGAAAGACGGCGGCGTTAAAGCCGTCCCTGGAAAATCAATGGGTAGGTCAATGATGCCGGCCTCGATGCGCCTGGCGCCGGCACGGGCCGGGAAACTTTTCCGGCGAAGGCCCGGCCCCGATACCCTTCGGACCCCATGACCGGGCTCTCGCGGCGCCTGGGCGGGCCAAAACATGGGGCTATTTCCTAAACAGCGCCTCGGCCCCGACGCGGATATCCTTCTTCGCCGCGATGGCTTCCTCGACCCGGGCGATTTCCGCCTTCATCTCGGCGATATAGTCCTCGAGTTGCTCGATCGACATGGGCTCCAGGTCCTTCGGCTCCGGCGCCCTGGGTTGGAGTTCTCCCTCTTCCATGCTCATAACCGTGCTCCCTGGGCTGTTTTTCCCAGTGTGGACCGCCGCCGGAAGGCTTTCAACCCGGATTTTCATTTTCGGTGGGCCGGCTTGGCGCCGATCGCTATCGGATCGCATGAATCCTCCCAGCCGGAGACGGCCGCCGGGCGGGATCGGTGAGAAACAGCTTCTCTCGCCTCTTGCCCCGTGATAGACCGGGGCCGAATTTCGAGGCGATGACAATGGCCCAACCCCTGATGCCCAAGGCCACCGCCGTGTGGTTGATCGACAACACGGCGCTGACCTTCGAACAGATCGCGGATTTTTGCGCCATGCATGCGCTCGAGGTTCAGGCCATCGCCGACGGCGAGGTGGCCGTCGGCATCGTCGGGCTCGACCCCATCTCCAACGGCCAGTTGACCTCAGACGAGATCGAGCGCTGCGCCAACGACCCGGCGGCGAGGCTCGAGATGGCGACGCCCGACATCCCGATCCCGTCCGGCAAGCCCAAGGGGCCGCGCTACACCCCGGTGTCGAAGCGCCAGGAACGGCCCGACGCCATCGCCTGGCTGTTGCGGGAGTATCCCGAGCTCACCATCGGGCAGATCTGCAAACTGGTGGGCACCACCAAGACGACGGTGACCGCCGTGCGCGAACGCACCCATTGGAAGGCGGCTTCCATCAAGCCCCGCGATCCGATCGAACTCGGCATGTGCAGTTATGATGAACTGGTCGCCGCGGTGGAACGGGCGCGGCGCGTTCAGAAGAAGGACCGCCCGGTGGAACCCGCCCAGGGCGAGACGCCAGAGCAGGGTAAATAGCCCACCTGAAACACGGAAGCACGGCCGCGCCGCTTCCAAGGCGCGGTGTCCGAGGGCGCGCGCCGTCGGCGCCGGACCGGCGCCGTTGATAGCCGGCACTAGTCCTTGACCGGCACCGTGTAGTTGAGCGCCATCCTGCCGCCGTCGGCGTAGATGCACTGGCCGGTTATGTAGCTCGATTCATCGCTGGCGAGAAAGAGGGCGATGGCGGCGATTTCGTCGGGCTCGCCGCAGCGCCCGAGCGGCGTGCGCGAAAGGATCTTGCGCTTGGCCTCGGCGTCCTTCATCACCACCATGGCGAGGTCGGTGAGGATGGTGCCGGGACCGATGGCGTTGACCCTGATGCCGGCATCGGCGAGCGCCAATGCCATGACCCTGGTCAACTGGTTGAGCCCGCCCTTGGCGACGGTGTAGGGGACCTGGTTGGGGATCGCCAAGACGGCGTTGACCGAGGACATGTTGATGATCGCGCCGCCCCTCTCCTGCGCCACCATCCGGCGCGCCGCCGCCTGTCCCACCAGGAGGGCGCCCTTGAGATTGACCCTCAATACCCGGTCGAAATCCTCTTCCGCGAGGTCGAGGAACTCGGCGGTATGGATGATGGCGGCGTTGGCGATGGCGATATCGAGGCCGCCGAATTGCGCCACCGCCTCATCGATCAGCGCCTGGACCTGGGCCTTATCGCCGACGTCGCAGTGATGAAAGAGGGCGCCACCGCCGGCCGCGCGCACGCTTTCATCGCCATCTATGGCCAGGGCCGCCTCTTCGCCCTTCTCGGCGTCGATGTCGCCGATCAAAACCTTCGCGCCCTCGCGGGCGAACAGCTCGGCGCAGGCAAAGCCGATGCCGCCGGCGGCGCCGGTGATGACCGCGCTTTTGCCCTCGAGCCGCATGGCCGGACCTTCCGCCCGTAGCGCCGGGCATGTCAATCGGAAATCGTCCCGAGGACGCACCGTGCCCGCCGCCAGGCCGCATCCCGGACAGGCACCGCCCTTTACCCGGATGCCGGCGTTCCCCACCCACCCGCGAGGGGCGGGGGCGGGCTAACCGGTCGGACCTCAGGGTCCGGCGATACGGTGAATCTCGTCTTTTATTCGCAGTTTCTGACGCTTGAGATCGCTGAGAAGCGTGGAATTGGGAACCGGCCTGCCTAACTCTTCCTCGATGGCCTCTTCCAAGGACGCGTGCTCGGCCTTGAGCTTCACGACCCGATCGTCATCCGCCATTCATCTGCTCCATTGGTCTAAGGAACACACCCCCAACCGTTCGCTAGCGAACACCGCATCATTACTATGTAGGTCGTGACGGACGGCGTTTCCACCGCAAGACCCGCCCCTCATGGCGGCCCGAGCTTATCCTATCCCATTGCCTGCGCCGGTTGGTGGCGCGGCGGCGTTCAGGCGGCGCTCGGCGCGAGGCCGGCGGTATCGATCAGCGCCGCCAGTTGGCCGCGGTCGAGCTCCGGGAAACCGCCGCCGAGGATGGTCGTCAGCTGGGCCGTCTCCGGATCCGCCAGCTTGACGCCGAGGGCATCGAAATACAGCGCGACGTTGCCGGCGGCATCCTTCGCGCGGCGCTCGGCGGGCGGCATCGGCTCGGCGGCGGGCCTCTCGAAGGCGGCCATGAGCGTCATGTGCTCGACATGCTCGGCGTCGAGCTCGCTGGCCATGATCTGGCCCCGCAACGGATCGCTGTACTCTACGTCGATGTCGCCGAGCCCGCCCTTGATGCGGTTGCGCACGGCGCGCAGGGGCCGCACCACGTCGCGGTGCCATCGATCGACCAGCGCCAGGGCGTCGGCCATCTCCTTGGCGCTCAAGCCGCCGCGGCCGCTTTCGCCGAGCCAGCAGCAGAACAACAGCACATTGACGTCGACGCCGTGGCTTTCCTGCAAGGCGAGGCAGGCCTCGGCGACGCCATCGCGGCGGTAAACGATAAGGGCGAAGTCCCAGCATGGGTTGTCGGGGAATTTCATCGCCCAGGTTTCTGACTACTCATCGGTTCCCGGCTACTCATCGCCCTGGTCCCCGGCTACTCGTCGCCGAAGCAGACGCCGAGCCCGCGGGCGGTCTTGACCAGGTCGCCGTCGACATCGACCCGGCGGTGGGTGGCGATGGCGTCCTCGATCGGGACGTCGACGACCCGGCGGTTCTGCCATACCACCATGCGCCCGAACCGTCCCTCGGCGACCAGATCGACCGCGCGCACGCCGAAGGCGGAGCCGAGTATCCTGTCGGTGGCCGACGGGACGCCGCCGCGCTGGACATGGCCAAGGGTCGTGACCCTGGTGTCGGCACCGGTCAGCGCCGGCAACCGCCCGCCGAGGTAAGTTCCGATGCCACCGTAGCGCGGCTTGCCCTCGGCGTCGGTGTCGGTGACGGTGACCGCTTCGCCGGTCTCGGTCTTGACCCCCTCGGCGACCACCATCAGGGCGAAATTCCGCCCCTCCTTCTTCCTCAGGGCCTCGATCTTGGCGGCGATGGTCTCGAGCCTGTAGGGGATTTCCGGTATCAAGATGACATCGGCGCCGCCGGCGAGGCCCGAGGCCAGCGCGATATGGCCGGCGTCCCGGCCCATCACCTCCAAGATCATCAGGCGGGAGTGACTGGCCGCCGTCGGCTGCAGCCGGTCGAGCGCCTCCGTCGCCACGTTGACCGCGGTGACGAAGCCGATGGCGTTCTCCGTCTTGCTGAGATCGTTGTCGATGGTCTTGGGGATACCGACGAGATCGATGCCGCCCTGCTCGGCCAGGCGGCGCATGATCCTGAACGAGCCGTCGCCGCCAAGCACGACGAGGGCGTCGAGGTCCAACTCGCGGTACCCTGCGATCACCTCTTCCGAGCGGTCGGCGACGGAGCCGTCGGGCATGGGGAAGGCGAAGGGGTCGCCGCGGGTGGTGGTCTCGAGGATCGTGCCGCCTGTGCGCAGGACAGGGCCGGTGAAATCGGTCAGCGACAATTCGACATGGGCCGGCGGGCGCGAGAGCAGCCCGAGGGTGCCCTGCTTGACGCCGATGACCTGCCAGCCATAGGTGTTTATGGCCCTGAGCACGACGGCGCGGATCACGGCGTTGAGCCCGGCGCAGTCCCCGCC
The DNA here is from genome assembly GCA_022545545.1 of Pseudomonadota bacterium. Classification (GTDB taxonomy): domain Bacteria; phylum Pseudomonadota; class Alphaproteobacteria; order SMXQ01; family SMXQ01; genus JACZQV01. The sequence goes on along the minus strand of JACZQV010000127.1, from coordinate 1,927 downwards.
GCTCGTCAGCACGCCGATGCGCTTCGACCCCGCCAATTCGGTGCCTTACCTTTTTCTGTCGGATGCGCCCCGGGTGGGCGCCGTCATCGTTCCTAGCATCGCCCAATTATGGCGCGCTAGCAACCGGTGTCGCGGACGGGTGGTGGGGGTTGAATTGTGTCAACTTATCATGGTATGTGGTTTATCAACTCTACTAAAAGGAGAGGCAACCCCAAGAAAAAACATCGCCCGAAATCGTGGCCCGGTGCTGTCAAGGGTTTGGGCTCGATTCGGTATTTTCGGCGCAAGTCGGGCGGCATCCGGCCCCACGACCAAAAGGCAGGCTCATGATGCGAAGACAGGCGGTAGGACTCAGCCCTGCTGAAAACCTAGCAATTTCAATCGCTAACGCCCTCGTGCACTATCCGATTTTGCTTGGCTTGTGGTCTTGGGCGGCCTTGGCGGATGGTGACGGCGGGAGAATCGAAATAAGCCGCCACGAGGGCGGCCAACGTCGCGGTCCTAGGTATAGTAGGGATGCGGGCCGGTGGGCAATCTCGCCACCCTTCGCAACTTGACAGTGCGAACCGCTATCTCGGCTACGCTCGCCGGCGCGCGGGGCGCACGACGGTCATTCATGAATGTAGTGGCCACGCGTAGCTTGATGACATCGAGGTCTCTTCTCGAGAAGCAACAAGACCTGCGCGGTCGCGTTGCCGGGACCTACTACTTCACCTCCGAAAAAGGGCTTTATCGAATCGACCCAGACGGCATCTGGAAAGTCCTCGATGTTCCGTGCTACGGCATTGCTCTCAGAGATCATTGGGTCTTCCTCTCGGTCAAATGGCCACACCTGAGAGGGCGTTCGAGCGTTATTCGCGGAGAGCGCCGGTCATTAGCCGAACCCGGCCGGTCGCTCGCCTTCCGTGAGCTCTATCACATTACAACGTCCTCTTCGAACGAACGCATTCACGGCATCTTCTTGGGCGAGACCGGTTTGTGGGTTGCCAATACAGGACGCAACACGCTCCTGCGGATAGACCCGGAAACCGGGCAGGTCTCTGCCGAAATCCCTCCGATCCTGGATAAGTTCGGCTGGCCGGTCCTCTTCGATCAAAATCACATCAATAGCGTGGCCGAGTACAACGGGACCGTGCTCTTCGTCGCCTATCGTATCGGTCGGCAATCCATGATTGGCGTGTACGACGGTTCTCGGGTCACGGGTTACGGTTATCCGAACGTCGGTGCTCACGATATCTTCCTCAGGGCCGACGACTTCCTCCTGTGTGACACCTTTGGTCCAGGCCTGAGCACGCACGACGGCCGCTCTGTTCGAGACGGAATTGGCCTGGACCCTGCGCCCGATACTGGTGGTTTCCTCATCACAAGGAATGGGGCATTCGATCCAGATTACTTCGAGCGATCGCCAGGCTTCGTCCTGCGCGGTCTCGCAGGCAGCTACGACGAGCTGTTGATCGGGCATTCACACAAGGGCCCACGCAGAAAGCGGTACAAGGGCCATGGCGCCATTCTCGTGTCGCGGCACGGGAAGGTTGTCGACAAGATCGACGTCGAGCCTTCTCAAATCTACCAGATCATCACCGAGGCGGGTGATTTCGTAAGCCCTGCACCGACGTCTATCGAGAGTTCCGACCTGCATAGCCGCTTCGCCGACGCCTTCGGCGAGCCGATTTATCAGGCCGAGGTGGCCCCGCTGCCACAAGGGGCCTAAGGACCTCAAGGCGTCGGCTGCAGCCGGTCGAGCGCCTCCGTCGCCACGTTGACCGCGGTGACGAAGCCGATGGCGTTCTCCGTCTTGCTGATGTCATTGTCGATGGTCTTGGGGATACCGACGAGATCGATGTCGCCCTGCTCGGCCAGGCGGCGCATGATCCTGAAGGAGCCGTCGCCGCCAAGCACGACGAGGGCGTCGAGGTCCAACTCGCGG
>JACZQV010000026.1 GCA_022545545.1 Pseudomonadota bacterium | reverse complement strand
GGGCGGTTCCCGGTCCACCAGGAGACGGCCGCGGAGCGTAGCCTGGGCTACGGTCAAGGCCTTCGACGCCGTGGGCGGCCCGCCCGGCGCGACCCGAAGGGCGGCGGCTATCGCACGACAGGCGGCGTCGAAGCGCTTGCCCGATGTGCATACATCGCGCCGCGCGCTTTTCCTAGCCTGTCGTGCGATAGCCACCGTGCCGCACCTGTCCATGGTGAGAAGTCCGGGCTGGAGCACTATCCGGCCAGCCAACGCAAGCGAAAATTCCATCGTCCGGTCTCCTACGACCTCAAGTATGGAGGAAGGCGCGCCCCTCGCCCTCGAGCACCAGGCAGGTCAATTTGCCGGTGGCGTAAGCGCCGGTGTCGATGCCGATGCGGTTGGCCTCGATTTCCGGCTCGCGCGCGATCGAATGCCCGTGGACGACGATCTTGCCGTGATCGGCGCAGGACGACAGGAACGGATCCCGGATCCAGATCATGTCGGCCTCGTCCTGGTCCTCCAGCGCGACGCCGGGCCTGACGCCGGCGTGGACGAAGTAATAGTCCCCTTCGGCGTGGGATAAGGCAAGCGAACGCAAGAATTCGAGGTGGCGTGCCGGTATGCGGGCGCGAAATTCGGCCTGAAGGCCCTCGGCCCCCGCCGTCGGGGTCACGCCGTAGCTCATGATGGTGGCGCCGGCGCCGTTATAGAGCCACAGCGGCCAGACCGACGCGTCGTCGAGGAAATCGAGGAGGAACTTGTCGTGGTTGCCCTTGAGATGGACGGACTCGAAACCACCAAGCGGCTCATCGACCAGGAGATCGATGACCTCGCGGGATTGCGGGCCCCGGTCGACATAATCGCCGAGATAAACCACCACCTTGCGTTCGCCGGTGAAATCCCCGCTATCCATGACGATCCGCTCCCTGAGTTGCGCCAACAGGTCGAGCCGGCCGTGGATGTCGCCGATGGCGTAGACCCGGGTGCCTTCCGGGACCCTCGGGGCCGGGACCTGGGGGCGCCGGCGCGCCCGCCCTTGAGCGCGCTGATCGTCTTCGAGAACATGGCGCCGAATATGACGCATCAAGGCCGATTTTGCCACGCTCCGCTGCGGTGGCCGGATTGTGCTCTAGGGATTCGAGGGAACGGCGGGCGCTTCGGCGAAGCCGGACAATTCTTCGCGTCCCTTGCGGTTGTCGAGATAATTGATCAGGGCGGCGACCGCGCCGCGGGCGAAGACGGTGCCGACCTGGGAAAGCAGTATCTCGATCGCTTCGTCGAAGCCGATGCCCGGACGATAGGCGCGGGGAGAGACCATGGCGACGAAGGCGTTGGCGACGGCGACGATGCGGGCGGTGACGAGGATCTCTTCGCCCTTGAGGCCCCTGGGTTTGCCGATGCCGTCCCAGCGTTCCTGCAACTGGCGCAGGGTTTCGACCACGGGCCCTTCGAACTCGATCCCCTCCAGGAGATCGGCGCTGGCTAGGATGCTGCCGCGAACCTGCTGGATTTCCTCGTCACTGAGACGGCCGCTCTTGGTCAGCACCTCGGCCGGCACCAGTATCTTGCCGAGGTTCATCAGCCTGCCGGCGATCTCCGCCGTTTGCTCCGTGACGTCATCGATCACCATCTCCCGGGCGATGGCCCGCGCCACCGCCGCGACCCGGGCCGAATGATCAGCCGCATAAGGGTCGCGGCGGTCGACCACCTTGACGAGGGTCTCGATCAACTGGTTGAGGATGCGCTCGGAGCGCGCGCGCTCGGTGACGGCGACGGTGATATCGCTCTCGACCACCAGGACGCCGGGACCGCCGGCGCCGTTGCCGGGAACCGGGGTGTGCTCGGAATGAAGCACGCGGATATCCCGATCGCCATCGATATTGTGAACCGCGGTCACGGTGTGGTCTTTCTCCAGGGCCTGACGGTTCAGCTCCAGGTAATGTTTCGCCGCCTCGGGCCCGATGACGCTGGCCATGGACTTGCCGATCATATCGGCGCTGTCGATCCCCGTCGGGCGCGACGCCTCGAGGTTGGCGAACCGGTAGGTGCCGGCTTCGTCGGTGATGAAGATGGCGTTGGGCTGGCTGTCGGTGACGAGGCGGAGGAAATCACTCTGCGCCGCGTAGCGCCGCGCCATATCCTCATAGCGGTGCGCGGCCTCGCTCGCCCGCCTGGAGGTTCCGTGACGCCACGCGGCAACGATCAGGGCGGCGATCAGCACGATGATGAGCAACAACACGCCCAACAGCCGCGCCAAGCGACCATCGGCGCCGGCCAGGGCCTCGGTACGGTCGATCTTGGTCACCAGGGTCCAGGGAACGCCGGTGAAGGAACGCGACGTCGCCAGCACGCCCACATCCCGGTAATCGCGCTTGATGCCGAAGCCGCCCGGCGCGCCGATGGCGAAGGCGGCGGCAAGCTCCGGCGTGTCGCCGGCAAGCGCCCGGCCAAGCGCCTGGGTGCCGTCGGCAAGCGGCGACAGATATTCGATCACGGCGCCGCGCGCCCGCACCAGGATGGTCTCGGCCGTTTCGTTGGCTTCGCCCGGCTGCACGAGCAAGGGATAAAGCTCCGCGCTCACCTCCTTGATGCCGATCACCCAGCCGATCTGCGAGCTCGGTTGGGCGTTGCCCTGAACGGCGAAGAGCGGAACCGCGAACCCCATGGCGGCCTTGCCCGCCCCGTTCTTGTGGAGGTCGAATATTCCCCGCTGTCCCCGTTCCAGGCCGTCGAGGAATGTCTTGAAAGGGCCGTCAAGGGGCGGCATCGCCGGCGTGGCGACGAGGGCGCGGCCGCCCATATCGACGATGGCGATGCCGGCGACCCCAACGCGCTTGACGTTGGCCCTGACGTCCGGTCCCTTGACCGGTCCGGTGAATTTGCCGCGATCGGCCGTGACCACCAGGAGATTGCCGAGATAGGCCGCCTGGGCGGCCTCGTCGGTGGCGCGGGAGGCCTCGCCGGTGCTCTGGCTCAACTCGGTGGCATAGATCTGAAGGGCGGCGTTTTCCGCCAGCCCCGTAAGCTCGCCATACTGGCGCTCGAGCCAGGAATTCACCGCCTCGAAGCGCCCCTCGGCGACGATGCCGAGGCGGATCTGCCAGGCCCGGAACTCGCGCGCCCGCTCGTCATCGACGAACTGGACCACGCCGACGACGCTCAGGACCGCCAGCATCACCAGCGTGATACAAGCGGCGACCAGCCTTTCCGTGACGGAGCGGGGGCCTTTATCCTTGGCGTTCTCGTGTGGTTCGCTCACTCCGATCTCCTGAAGTTTCGCTCCCATCCGCCCAGGCCGCCGGCATGGGGCACGAATGAGGGCGTTCGCGCCCCCTAATATGGTTAACACTGATTAGCAAATTCTTAACGCCGCCCCCCTATCCTGTGTTTGTCCCGAATATTCCCCGATACCGCCGGTTCCCGGGGAAAGAGGCGGGGCAAAAGCGCAGGCGCGATGCCTCTCGTTGGCGCCCCGAGACGCGACGATTCAAGGCGATGAGGAGTACGGAAGTGCCGCAAGCTCTTGGTATCGGGTTCAAGAAGGTTTTGTTGCCCTCTCTGGCGGCGATTTTGGTCGTGGCGGCGGGCATCGCCGACGCCAAGGTCGACAACCCGCCGGCCAGGCCCGGCGTCTTCGGCACCATCGCCATCCGCTCCAACAACTTGAAGCCCTTTCCGAAATGGCGGGGGACGCTCGATCGCTATTTCAAGGAAGAGAAATTCGTCAACCGTCCCTGCACCTCGACCCTCTTCAACCCCTGTCAGTTGAAGGATTGGAAGGCGTTCCTCAAGGGCCTCGAGGGCAAGGACCGGCGGGTGCAGCTCGAACGCATCAACAAGGAGATGAACTATAAGCGCTACATCCTCGACATCATCAACTACCGGGTGGTGGATTACTGGGCGACGCCGCTCCAGTTCTTCAGCAAGGACGGCGACTGCGAGGACTACGCCATCACCAAGTACATGTCGCTCCGTACCCTCGGGGTGCCCGCCGAGGACATGCGGATCGTCGTCCTCCAGGACATGAACCTTCGCCTCGCCCATGCCGTGCTGGTGGTCTATCTCAATGATGAGCCATTCGTGCTCGACAATCAGATCCGCTGGGTGGTGAAGGAATCGACGATCCGCCATTACCGGCCCTACTACTCGGTCAACGAGACTTCCTGGTGGCTGCACCGCCAGAGCTAGACCGGCTGAGCTTGGCGGAGCCCCGATACGCTTAATTCCAATTACGGCATGTTCGCACCGAGGATCGCCGCGCCCGATGGCGGGTGACGGCCCCTTCGCACTGGCCGTTCGCCGGTTTTTATCCCATGATCGGACCTCATGGATGCAGCCGTCATCAGGGTCGAAGGTCTGACCAAACGCTACGGCGACGTCGTCGCCGTCGACGCCATCGACTTCGAGGTCAAGGGCGGGGCGACGGCGGCGCTGCTCGGCGCCAACGGCGCCGGCAAGACGACGACGCTGGCGATGATCCTGGGCCTGCTTCTGCCCACCGCCGGCGCGCTTTCGGTGCTCGGTCAAGACATGGTGCGTCACCGTTACCGGGTGCTGTCGCGGATGAACTTTTCCTCTCCCTATATCGATCTGCCGAGGCGTCTGACGGTGGCCGAGAACCTGACCGTCTATGCCCGGCTTTACGGAATTGGCCGGACACGGCCGCGCGTGCGCCAGTTGTGCGAGGAACTGGCGATCACCGATTTCATGGACCGGGCGCTGGGGACCCTTTCCGCCGGACAGCGTTCGCGCGTGGCGCTGGCGAAAGCGTTGTTGAACGAGCCGGAGATACTTTTGCTCGACGAGCCGACCGCCTCTCTCGATCCCGACGTCGCCGACTGGGTGCGCCAATACCTGCTGGGCTATCAGGCGCGCACCGGGGCGACGATCCTGCTGGCGTCCCATAACATGGCCGAAGTCGAGCGCATGTGCACCGACGTCATGATCATGCGCCGGGGCGCGATCGTGGACCGCGGGACGCCGGCGGAGCTCGTCCAGCGTCACGGCCGGGAGACCTTGGAAGAGGTGTTCCTCGACATCGTCCGCCATGACGGCGAAGGCGTTAGAGCGGTTCTAGGTAGATAGGAAACAATTTGATGGGTGCAAATCGGCTCCTTCGGCTAGGCGCGGCGCGCCGCGCGATGCTTGAGCATCGGGCAAGTGCCGCAACGCCGCCGAGGGGCCGATTTGCCCCACCGGAGGCCGGGTGCTTTTGCGCCCTGGCGTCGTTGCGATATGCTTGTGATGCGCCTAGCATCACTGCGCATTCCGCGCCTAGCCAGGGCGCAAAATCATCCCGGTCAAATGGTTCCTATCTACCTAGACCCGCTCTCGGAGCGGCGCAATGACCGGGCCGGGCGGAGAGCGACGCCGTACCCCGAGCCCAGCGCCGGCGCGGGAATTCATCTCGTTCCGCCGGATCGGCGCCATGGTGCTGCGCTACGTCTATCTGTTGCGCGGCTCCTGGCCCCGCATCCTCGAGCTCGCCTACTGGCCGACGGTGCAGATGATCCTTTGGGGCTTCATCAGCCAGTTCTTCCTGACCCACAGCTCCTGGGTGGCCCAGGCGGCGGGGGTGCTGATCGCCGCGGTCCTGCTGTGGGACGTGCTGTTCCGGGGCCAGCTCGGGGTGTCGATCCCCTTCCTCGAGGAGATGTGGTCGCGCAACCTCGCGAACCTGTTCATCAGCCCGCTTCGCCCTTACGAGTTGATCGTCGCGCTCTTGGGCATGAGCTTCATCCGCACCTTCGTCGGCGTCGTGCCGGCGGCGTTCCTCGCCATCGCGCTCTATCACTATTCGGTGTTCGACCTCGGCCTGCCCCTGCTCTCTTTCTTCATCAACCTCCTGGTGATGGGCTGGGCGATCGGCCTCGTCGTCTCGGCGCTGATCTTGCGCTACGGGCTTGGCGCCGAAAGCCTGGCCTGGATCGCCATCTTCGCCGTCGCGCCCGTGAGCGCCATCTATTACCCCGTCGCCGTGCTGCCCGAATGGCTGCAGGCTGTCGCCTGGGCGCTGCCGTCGGCCTATGTCTTCGAGGGCATGCGCGCGGTCATGTTCGAGGGCGTCTTTCGCACCGACTATCTCTTGAAAGCGGTGCTCCTGAACATCTTCTACCTCGGGCTCGGTTCGGCGATCTTCCTCTATGCCTTCCGCGTCGCCCGGCGCGAGGGGCTGCTCTTGAAGATGGGGGAATAGGCGCTCAACCGTCCCGTTTGCCGCTGACGTTGGCCGAACCGAAGCTCGCCATGCCGGTGTGACAGGCGACGGCGCCCTTGAGCACGCCAAGTGCCAGCACCGCGCCGGTCGCCTCGCCGAGCCGCATGTCGAGCTCGAGGATCGGCCTTTTGCCGATGGCGTCCAAGAGGCGTGCGTGACCCGGCTCCGCCGATCGGTGCGCCGCCTGGCAGTGATCGAGGAGGCCGGGATCGAGTTGGTGCAGGACCGCCGCCGCGGCGCACGCCGCGTAGCCGTCGAGGAGCACCGGTGTGCGCGCCAGCCTGGCGGCGATGACGGCGCCGGCGATCGCCGCCAGCTCCTGCCCGCCCAGGCAGCGCATCACCGCGAGCGGGTCGATAAGCGCCTCCTGGTGGCGTTTGACGCCCGCCGCCACCACTTCCGTCTTGCGCGCCAATACCTCACCGCTAACGCCGGTCCCGGGTCCCACCCAGTCGGCGGCCTCGCCGCCGAACAACGCCAGCGACAACGCCGCCGCCGAGGTGGTGTTGCCGATCCCCATCTCGCCCAGGCACAAGACGTCGATGCCGGCCTCGACCGTCATCATGCCGTAGGACATGGCGCGCACGCACGCCGCCTCATCCATCGCCGGCGCTTCGGTGAAATCCCGCGTCGGTTCCTCCAGCGCCATCTCATAGACCTTGAAGTCGGCCTCCATCACCCGGCAGAGTTGGTTCACCGCCGCGCCGCCGTTGATGAAGTTGGCGACCATTTGCGCCGTCACTTCCGCCGGATAGGCCGACACCCCTCGCGCCGCCACCCCGTGATTGCCGGCGAAAACCGACACCCTCGGATGGTCGAGGCTCGGCGGGTGGCGTCCCTGCCAGGCGCAAAGCCATTCGGTTAGCGCCTCGAGCCTTCCTAACGCGCCCGCGGGCTTGGTGAGCGTGGCCTCCCGCGCCCGCGCCTTCGCCTGGGCCTCATCGCCGGGACCGGGCAGCGCGCGGACCAATGCGCGCACCTCGTCGAACGAGGTGAGGGGTTCAAGCGAAGAAAGGGGATCGTCGGTCGCCATCGGTCGAGTCCCGCGTGCTCACGGTTCGCGGACGGATTAAATTGGCCTCGGCCCGCATCTGTCTTATAACCTACCCTCGGGATCGAATACAGGAACCGGAGGCCGATCCGGCGGGATCGGACGAGCCGAGCCATGGCCGACACCGACACCGACGAAGCACAATCCACGGCCCCGTTGACCGGATGGTGGGGCGATTTTCGCACCACCGCCGGTTTTCTTACCCGCTTGCCCATGGGGAAGAAGCGGGACGGAGGGGCGGCGCCGCAAAAAGGCGATCTCGCCCGCGCCGTGCGCGCCTTTCCCCTGGTGGGCCTCGTGGTCGGGCTGTTGGCGGCGCTTGCTTATCTCATCGCCGACGGTCTCAAACTGCCGCCGTTCCTCGCCAGCCTGATCGCCGTCGGCGTCATGATCATCATTACCGGCGCGCTCCATGAGGACGGACTGGCCGACGTCGCCGATGCCTTCCTCGACACCGCGCCCAAGGCCGAGAAACTGAAGATCATGCGCGACAGCCGCATCGGCGTCTACGGCGCCTCGGCGCTCATAATCGCGCTCGGGCTCAGGGTCGGGGCGCTGACGGCCATCGCCGAGGCCGGCCAGGTCGCCGCCGCGCTGATCGCCACGGCCATCGCCTCGCGCGCCGCCCTTGCCGCCGTGATGTACCGGATGAAACCGGCAAGGCGCGGCGGCCTTGCCGCCACCGCCGGAAAGCCGGATCAGAGCCAGGTTCTCCTCACCCTCCTTCTCGGCGGCGCCCTGGCGCTGTTTTTCCTGAATTTCCTCATCGAAGGCTTTCCCGGTCTGATGGCCGGCGTCATCGTGCTCATCATCGGCTCGGGCGGCGTGTTCGGGATCGCCTATCTCGCCCAGCGCGCCATCGGCGGATACACCGGCGACGTGTTGGGCGCCGCCCAGCAGACCATGGAAATCGCCATGCTGCTCGCCATCGTCGCGCTCATATGACCGTCTCGACCCGCTGGTGGTGGGTCCGCCACGCACCGGTCCCCAACTCCGCCCGGCGCATCTATGGCCAGGACGACGTCGGCGCCGATGTTTCCGATCAAGCGGCGATCGAGACCCTGGCCGCGGCATTGCCGGCGGGCGCCGTCTGGGTCGCGAGCCCGCTCAAGCGCGCGCTGCAGACCGCCGCCGCCGTTGCGTCCGGTCTTGGCGCCTCCGGTCCCGCCCCACCCGAACCGGTGATCGAACCCGCCATCGCCGAGCAGCATTTCGGCGACTGGCAGGGCATGAGTTATGACCAGCTTCGCGATAAGTTGGGCCCGGCCTATGACCGCGTCTGGCAGGCGCCGGGCCAGGCGACGCCGCCCGGCGGCGAGAGCTTCGAAGCGGTGATCGGGCGCGTCGGCGGCGCTATCGAGCGTCTGACGCAAACCTATCGGGGGCGCGATATCGTCGCCTTCGGCCATGGCGGCTCGATCCGCTCGGCGCTCGCCCATGCGCTCGGCCTCGATGCCGACGCCGCGCTTTGCTTCCGTATCGAGTGTCTGTCGATCACGCGCATCGACCATTTCGATCAGAGCGATAAGGACGCCGCGTCCGGCGGCCTTCGCCCATGGCGGGTTTCAGGCGTCAATATGATCAACGGCGCGCGAAGCAGCCTGCCCGACGGCGCCAGGGACAGACGTCCGCAGCCCGCTTTGCGCCAAGGCACGCCGCTGTGAGAATCGGGGAAAAGTGGCCTCTTGGCCGGATACCAAGGGGTTGGAAGGGACGCCGGATGTGGATAGGTCTGTGGGCCGAATTCGCATGACGGGGACTTTCTAAGCCGTTGTAACCCCCGTGTTTTTTGCTAATGTCGGTCCCCGGCCTTCAGTCGGCCGAAGCCGACTTTCGGTCGGCGAAGGCCGGAGCCGGCCGACGGAAGATCGGGATGCCAACATCGCGGAGGCGCCAGTGGCGAAATCCGAGCAGACGCCATTACTGAAACTCATGGAAGCTGGAATTTGCCCCGAATGCGGCCAGCTCGTTCCGGACAGCAACCGGATCGATAGTGCGCGCAAGATCAACCGCGGATTTTGCGGCCTGGATTGTTACACCGCCTATTACGAGATCGAACTGGCCGAAAGATTGCGGCCGGCCGCGAGACGATCGGGCCGCCATGCCTGAGGCCGCGCCGGAACTGTTCCCCAACCCGGAAGAAGGCAGCCAAGAGCCCCGGCGCGGCACCGGAATCCTGCCGGTTCAGGAAATCCGCGCGCTGATCCGCGACAAGCACATCGAGGCGACCGCCGAGATCACCGAGGACCAGATCCAGCCGGCATCGGTGGACCTCAGGCTCGCCTCGACGGCCTACCGGGTCCGGGCGAGCTTCCTGCCCGGCCCGGATCTCAAGGTCAAGGAAAAGATCGCGGCGCTCGGCATGCACGAGGTCGATCTGACCGAGGGCGCCGTGCTCGAGCGGGGCTGCGTCTATATCGTGCCGTTGATGGAGTCGCTCAGACTATCGAAGCGCGATTCGGGCGTCGCCAACCCCAAGAGCTCGACCGGGCGGCTCGACGTGTTCACCCGGCTGATCACCGATCATGGCGCCGAGTTCGACCGCGTCCGGCCCGGCTATGAAGGGCCGCTCTATGCCGAAATCTCGCCGAGGACCTTCTCCATCCTGGCGCGCAAGGGCTCGCGCCTCAACCAACTGCGGCTCAGGCGCGGCGCGCCGACGGTCGGCGAGGCGGCGCTCAAGCGGCTGAACGAGGAGGTCCGCCTGGTGCACACGGACGCGGGCACGGAGAGCATTTCCGAAGGCAAGGTGACGCTCACCGTCGACCTCAAGGGCGATGCCGATACCGAGTTCATCGGCTACAAGGCCAAGAAGCACACCGACCTCATCGACATCGACAAAACGAATCACTACGACGCGGCGGATTTCTGGGAGCCCATCTACGCCCGCGCCGATCGCGCCATCATCCTCGATCCCGACGACTTCCATATCCTGGCATCGCGCGAGGCGATCACCGTGCCGCCCGACCATGCCGCCGAGATGGTTGCCTACGACACTTTGGTCGGGGAGTTCCGCGTCCATTACGCCGGCTTCTTCGATCCCGGTTTCGGCTACGAGGTCGAAGGCGCGCCGGGCACCCGCGCGGTGCTGGAGGTCCGCTCCCATGAGGTGCCGTTCGTCATCGAACACGGCCAGACCATGGGCCGGCTGGTCTACGAAAGGCTGACCGCGGTTCCCGACAAAATCTACGGCGCCGGCATCGGGTCGTCCTACCAGCGCCAGGGCCTGACGTTGAGCAAACACTTCAAGCGGTAGCTACGTTGAGAGTCGATCTTTTTTGCCCGCCGGGCGCATCGGAACGCATCACTGCTGGCGCGGTGTCGGGGGGTGTGTTAGGTTCGCCTCCGTGCCGGGACAGGGAAGTCCGGTGACGCGGTTCTATCGTTGGCGATGGAGCCGCCAGGCCGGCGCAGCCCCCGCTACTGTAAGCGGCGAGATCGGAACGGGACGGGTGTCCAGCCACTGGCAAGACCATGCCGGGAAGGCGTTCCGGTCGATGACCCCGAGCCAGGAGACCTCCTCGGCACGTCGGCTGTTCTCATCCTCGGGTGGAGGGTTATGCCATGGCTGCACCGCTCCCAAACGCCAAAGGTCCGGCGACCGCCGGCATCGACTCCCTGTCTTCGCTGGCGCCGGTGACGCTGATCATCGGCGGCGCGCGCTCGGGCAAGAGCGCCCATGGCGAGGCGTTGATCGAAGATTGCCGCGCCGGAGATGGCGCGAAGCCGCTTTACATCGCCACCGCGACACCGGGCGATGGGGAAATGGCCGCGCGCATACGCAAGCACAAGCGCCGCCGCGCCGACCGCTGGGAAACATTGGAAGAGCCGCTCGAGATTGCCCGCGCCCTTGAAGCCAATGCGCGCCCGGATCGCGCCATCCTGCTCGACTGCCTGACGCTTTGGCTTTCCAACCTCATGGGCAAGGGGCGCGACATGGCGGTGGAAACGGCCCGGCTCGTCGGCGCGCTCGATAACCTCGAAGGCCCCGTGGTGCTGATCGCCAACGAGGTCGGGCTCGGCATCGTGCCCGACAACGCCCTTGCCCGCGAATTTCGCGATCAGGCCGGCTTACTCAATCAAGCCGTCGCCCGAAGGGCCGAGCGGGTCGTCTTCATGGCCGCCGGCCTGCCGATGACCGTCAAGGACGCCGCCCCCAGGGGCGTGGTGATGGGCTTGCGCGCGATCGGCGGGGGCGGGAAGCCATGAGCTTCGCCGAAGCCACGCCACCCGTCGGCGGCGCCAGGATCCCGGCGACGGTGATCACCGGTTTCCTCGGCGCCGGCAAGACCAGCCTCATCCGCCATGCGTTGGAGACCGCCGAGGGAAGACGCCTGGCGCTCATCATCAACGAGTTCGGCGAGCTCGGCGTCGACGGCTCCTTGCTTGAAGGCTGTGGCATAGAGAGCTGCGCGGCGGGCAGCATCATCGAGCTCGCCAACGGCTGCATCTGCTGCACCGTCGCCGATGAATTCCTGCCGGTCATGGAGACGTTGATCGCACTCCCCGAGCCGCCCGACGGCATCCTCATCGAGACCTCCGGCCTGGCTTTGCCGAAGCCGCTGGTGAAGGCCTTCACCTGGCCCGAGATCCGCTCGCGGGTGACGGTGGACGGTGTCGTCGCCGTGATCGACGCCGCCGCCGTCCATGAGGGCCGGTTCGCCGACGACCCCGCCGAGGTCCAGGCCCGGCGCCTGGCCGATCCGGCGCTCGATCACGACAACCCGTTGGAGGAGGTGTTCGAGGACCAGATCGACTGCGCCGATCTCGTGGTGCTGAACAAGACCGACCTTATCGGCGCATCGGCGCTCAGGCAACTCGAGGCCGGGCTGCGCCGGCGCCTCAAACCATCGGTCAAGCTGTTGCGCGCCTCCTTCGGCGCGGTGCCGGCGCGCCTCATTCTCGACCTCGCCGCCTCGGCCGAGGACGATATCGACAACCGGCGGTCCCATCACGACGGCGCGGCGGCCGATCACGACCATGACGATTTCGAAAGCTTCTCCGTCGCCCTCGGCAAAATCAGCGACCTCAACGGCCTGATGGCGCGCCTGAAAACGCTGGCGAAGGACCACGATATCCTCCGCCTCAAGGGTTTCGTCGAGATCAGTGGGCGCGACATGCGCCATGTCATCCAAGGCGTCGGCGCGCGCCTGCAAGGCTATTACGACCGGCCGTGGCGTGCCGGAGAGGTGCGCAAGTCGGTACTCGTGGTCATCGGGCGCAAGGGGATCGACCGCGCCCGCATAGAGACGGCGCTGGTGGGGTAACGGGCGCCGAGGGAACTTGAATCGGGGGCGAAGGAACGGAATGCATCTTCTGGCCACCCAGCCAGGCACCATAACCGATGGCACCGAAGCGGTCGATCTCGGCCAGTCGCCCGGCGACATCGTCGTCTTGTCCGCCGCCGACAGCGAGCTTGCCGCCCTCGCCGACGCTCAAGGAGCGCTTACGCGCGAATTCGGCGATGGCTTCCCGAGCCTGCGTCTCGCCAACCTGATGCGGCTTGGCCACAACTTCTCGGTCGATCTCTATGCCGAGACCGTTATCGCCGGCGCGAAACTGGTGATCGTCCGCTTGCTCGGCGGGCGCGGTTACTGGCCTTACGGCGTCGAACAGGTGTCGGCGACGTGTCGGGCCAACGACATTCCCCTGGCGCTCCTTCCCGGCGACGATCAGCCCGACGCCGAATTGGCCGGGGCGACCACGCTCGAAGGCGCGGCGGCGCACCGGCTGTGGCAGTACGGCGTCCATGGCGGCCCGGAGAACGCCGCCAACTTCCTCCGCTTCGCCGCCTCCCTCATCGGCGCGTCCATGGAATGGCGCGAACCGGCGCCGCTGTTGCGCGCGGGGCTCTACTGGCCGGGCGCGCGACCGGCCGATATCGCCGATATCAGCGAACATTGGCGCCCGCGCGCGCCCATCGGCGCCATCCTGTTTTACCGGGCGCTGGTTCAGGCGGCGAACCTGGCGCCCGTCGACGCCCTGATCGAAAGCCTCCGCGATCGCGCCATCAACCCGCTGCCGATCTTCCTCACCAGCCTCAGGGACCCGGTGGCCGGGGCCATGGTGGACGGGATCCTCGCCGGGGCGCCGCCGGACGTGGTGCTGAACGCGACGGGCTTCGCCAAATCGGTCCCGGGCGCGCCGTTCGAGCCGCCCGGAGCCCATCTCGACTGCCCCGTCCTCCAGGTCATTTTCGCCGGCACGGACGAGGCCGCCTGGCGCCAAGGCACCCGTGGCCTTAGCGCCACGGACATCGCCATGAACGTCGCGCTTCCCGAGGTCGACGGGCGCTTGATCACCCGCGCGGTCTCGTTCAAGGGCCGGGCCAAGCGATCGGAATTGTGCGAGGCCGACATCGTCTCCTACGTGCCGGTCCCGGACCGTATCGACTTCACCGCGTCCCTGGCGGCGGCCTGGGTGCGCCTGCGCCGGACCCCGGCGGGGAAGCGCAATATCGCCATCGTCCTCGCCAATTATCCCAACCGGGACGGGCGCATCGGCAACGGCGTCGGCCTCGACACCCCGGCCTCGGCGGTCAACGTGTTAGACGCCCTGGCGGACGCCGGCTACACGGTAAAGGACGCGCCGGCCGCCGGCGCCGAGCTTATCGCGCGGCTCCTGGCCGGGCCCACCAACGCCCATGGCAACGCCAAGGCCAGCCCCGGCGGGCCAAGGCGCGGCGGCGAAACCCTTTCCCTTAGCGATTATCTCGATTTCTTCACCACCCTGCCCGAGACCCTGCGCGCGAAAGTCACCGAGCGCTGGGGTCCGCCCGAGGACGATCCCTGTTTCCGCGCATCCCGATCGAAGGGCGCGGCGTTCGCGATCGCGGCCTACCGGTGCGGGCGCATCGCCATCTGCCTGCAGCCGGCGCGCGGTTACAACATCGATCCCCAGGCCACCTATCACG
This sequence comes from Pseudomonadota bacterium, assembly GCA_022545545.1. GTDB lineage: Bacteria > Pseudomonadota > Alphaproteobacteria > SMXQ01 > SMXQ01 > JACZQV01. The sequence goes on along the minus strand of JACZQV010000026.1, from coordinate 12,567 downwards.
ATCCGGCGCTGGTGCCGCCGCATGGATATTTCGCCTTTTACGCCTGGTTACGGCGCCAATTCGCCGCCGACGCCGTCATTCACCTCGGCAAGCACGGCAATCTCGAATGGCTGCCGGGCAAGGCGGTGGCGCTGTCGGAAGAATGCTTCCCCGAAGCCACGCTCGGGCCGACACCGAACCTCTATCCCTTCATCGTCAACGATCCCGGCGAGGGCACCCAGGCCAAGCGCCGGGCAGGGGCCGCGATCATCGACCATCTGACGCCGCCGCTGACGCGCGCCGAATCCTACGGGCCGTTGCGCGACCTCGAACAGTTGGTCGACGAATATTACGAGGCGGCGGGGATGGACCCGCGCCGGCTTCGGGTGCTGACGGGCGAGATCCTCGATCTCGCGCGGCGCATCGGCCTCGATACGGACTGCGGCATCGCCAAGGACGAGGCCGAGGACACCGCCCTCTCCAAGCTCGACAACTACCTTTGTGAGCTCAAGGAAATGCAGATCCGAGACGGCCTGCACATCTTCGGCCAATCGCCCGACGGCGAACGGTTGACCGATCTGCTGGTGGCGTTGACCAGGATCGCCCGTGGAGTCGGAACCGGGAACGGGGAGATGAAGCGGACCGGGGACGGCGAAGCCGATGGGGGCGAATCGCTGCTCCGCGCCCTTGGCCTCGACCTCGGGCTCGACTTCGATCCCCTGGATGTCGAGATGGCCGGCAAATTCACGGGCCCGGCGCCGGCGGCGCTGAACGACGCGCTTAACGGCGCCGATGACCCCTTGCGCACCTATGGCGATGGGATCGAGCGGCTCGAGGCGTTGGCCAAATCGCTGATCGACGGGACCAAGGCGGCGCCCAAATCCTGGCGGCGCACCCGGGCGGTGCTCGGCGCCATCGAAAACGGCATCCGTCCGGCGGTCGAGGCCTGCGGCAGGAGCGAGATCGAAGGGCTGCTCTCGGGCCTCGACGGGCGCTTCGTCGTGCCCGGCCCGTCCGGCGCGCCGACGCGCGGCAGGCCCGATGTGCTGCCGACCGGGCGGAATTTCTATTCCGTCGACACCCGCACCGTGCCGACGCCGGCGGCCTGGCATCTCGGCTGGAAATCGGCCGGCCTTCTGGTCGAACGCTACGCCCAGGAGCATGGCCGTTACCCCAGCGCCATGGCCCTTTCGGCCTGGGGCACGTCGAACATGCGAACCGGCGGCGATGACATCGCCCAGGCCCTTGCGCTCTTGGGCGCGCGGCCCTGTTGGGACACGGCATCGCGGCGCGTCACCGGGTTCGAGATCCTGCCGCTTTCCGTCATCGGCCGCCCGCGCGTCGATGTGACGCTCAGGATTTCGGGTTTCTTCCGCGACGCGTTCCCGGCGCTGATCGATCTGTTCGATTCCGCCTCCCGCGCCGTCGCCAAGCTCAATGAGGGGGAAGCCGAAAACCCCCTCGCCGCCCGGGTCGCGTCGGAGGCGCGTAAATTCCAAGACCAGGGGCTCTCACCATTCGAGGCCCAGCGCCGGGCGGGATACCGCGTGTTCGGCTCGATGCCAGGCGCCTACGGCGCCGGACTGCAGGCCCTGATCGACGAACGCGGCTGGGAAAGTGAATCCGACCTCGCCCAAGCCTACCTCGCCTGGGGCGGCTATGCCTATGGCGCCGGGGCGGGCGGCGAAACGGCCCACGATCTCTTCCGTTCGCGTCTTTCGCGCATCGAGGCGGTGGTGCAGAACCAGGACAACCGCGAGCACGATCTTCTCGACAGCGACGATTACTATCAGTTCGAGGGCGGGCTCGCCGTCGCCGTCAAGGAAACATCGGGCAAAGCGCCCGCCGTCTATCACAACGACCATTCGCGCCCCGAAAACCCGAAGATCCGCACGCTAACGGAGGAGATCGCGCGCGTCGTCCGGGCCCGGGTGGTCAACCCCAAATGGATCGGCGGCGTCATGCGCCACGGCTACAAGGGCGCTTTCGAGATGGCGGCGACGGTCGATTATCTCTTCGCCTTCGCGGCGACGGCGAAGGCCGTCAAGGACCATCATTTCGACGCCGTCTTCGACGCCTACATCCAGGACGACAAGGTGCGCGCCTTCCTCGCCGACAACAACCCGGCGGCGCTGGCCGAAATCAGCGCCCGGCTGTTGGAGGCGCAGGACAGGGGGCTGTGGCGCCCGCGCGCCAATATCGCGCATGAGGTGCTCAGCGCACTGGCCGAAGGGGAGGAAAGGGAGAGACCATGAGCACGGCGAAACCGGAACCACCGAGCGAAGCGGAGACCAACCGCCGGGCCAACGAGAAAGCGCGCAGGCGCAAGGAGGTGCGCGACAGGATCCTGGCCACCAAGACGATCGAGAAAGGCCTTCTCATCGTCCACACCGGGACGGGCAAGGGAAAGACGACCGCCGCCTTCGGCCTCGCCATGCGGGCCATCGGCAACGGCATGAAGGTCGGCGTCGTGCAGTTCGTCAAGGGCAAGTGGGAGACCGGCGAACGCCATGCCCTTGCCGCCTTCCCCGATCAGGTGGTGATCCGCACCATGGGCGAAGGCTTCACCTGGGAGACCCAGGACCGGGCGCGCGACATAAAAGCGGCTAGGAACGCGTGGGAGACCGCCAAGGAGATGATCGCCGATCAGGCCTACGACATGGTGATCCTGGATGAGCTCAACATCGTCCTGCGCTACGACTACCTGCCGCTCGGGGAAGTTTTGGATGCGCTTAAACACAAGCCCTCGCGGACCCATGTCGTGATCACCGGGAGAAACGCGCGCCCGGAGTTGATCGAGCTCGCCGATCTGGTGACGGAGATGAAGCTCCTCAAGCACCCGTTCCGGTCCGGCGTCAAGGCCCAGCCCGGCATCGAGTTCTGAAAACTATGCCCATCTTTGCCTTCAGGAGACTGAATCATGCGAAACCTGGTTAGACATTTCCTCGCCTTCATCATCATTGCGGGGCTTTCCTCCGGCATAACGGCGCAGGCTTTGGCCGCATCCGAGACCGAGGAACTGATCGTCAAATCCCGGCTGACGGCCGAGAAGCTGCTTGCCCATCGCGATTTCCCGAACCTGCGTGACTGGATCAAGAAGTCCAAGGGGGTGCTCATCATCCCGAGCCTGCTCAAGGCCGGGTTCCTCATCGGCGGCTCAGGCGGCAACGGCGTGATGCTGTCGCGGAACAAGGACGGCGACTGGAGCTACCCCGCGTTCTACACCCTCACCGCGGCTTCCCTCGGCCTGCAGGCCGGGGTCTCGGACGCCGAGGTGATGCTCGTCATCATGTCGGACGGGGCCATGCAGGCGCTGATCGACAAGGAGGTGACGCTCGGCGGCGACGCATCGATCGCCATCGGCACCGAGGGAGCCGGCGTCAAGGGCGCGACGACGCTCGATCTCGGCAAGGATATCTTCTCCTTTTCCAAGGAGGTGGGACTGTACGGCGGCGCCTCCGTCGAGGGCGCCTGGGTCAGGAAGCGCGAGGCCTTCAACACCGAATATTACGGCGCCAAGGCGACACCCAAGGAGATCCTGCTGGAGCGCAAGTTCTCCAACCCCGGCGCCGACATGCTGAGGGCGGTCCTTGACATCAGGTAGCGGATCCTCGCGCGCCGGGCGCGTCCCCGCCCTGATGCTGCAGGGAACGGGCTCGGACGTCGGCAAGTCACTGCTGCTGGCGGGTCTGGCGCGCGCCTTCGCCCGCTCGGGTCTCACGGTGCGTCCGTTCAAGCCCCAGAACATGTCGAACAACGCCGCGGTGACCGGTGACGGCGGCGAGATCGGGCGCGCCCAGGCGCTCCAGGCCCGGGCCTGTTTCACCGAACCCGTCTCCGACATGAACCCGGTGCTGTTGAAGCCGCAATCGGAGACGGACGCCCAGATCGTCGTCCAGGGGCGGATCGCCGCCACCGCCGGCGCCAGGGACTATTACGCCCTCAAACCATCGCTCTTGGTCAAGGTGCTGGAAAGCTTCGGCCGCCTCGCGGCCGACGCCGAGCTGATCCTGGTCGAGGGCGCGGGCAGCCCGGCGGAAGTGAATCTGCGCACCTCCGACATCGCCAACATGGGGTTCGCCGAGGCCGCCGATCTTCCCGTCGCGCTGATCGGCGATATCGAGCGCGGCGGCGTCATCGCCAGCCTCATCGGCACCCACGCGCTGCTGAGCCCGGGCGAACGGCGGCGCGTCAAAGGCTATCTCGTCAACAAGTTCCGCGGCGACGCGACCTTGTTCGAACCGGCGATCGGCACCATAGCCGAGCGCACGGGATGGGATTGCCTCGGCGTCGTGCCGTTCTTCGCCGCCGCCTCGCTGCTGCCCGCGGAGGACGCCATGGCGCTCGAGGAGGGCCGTTACGCCAAAGCGGTGGACCCGGCGCGCAAGGACGCGCCGGGGGCGGGCGCGGAAGCCGTCACCGTCGCCGTGCCCCGCCTGCCCCGGATCAGCAATTTCGACGATCTCGATCCCCTGGCGGCGGAGCCCGGCGTTACCATCGACCTCGTCGAGCCCGGCCGGCCGCTGCCGGTGGGCGCGAAGCTGGTGCTGCTCCTGGGTTCGAAGACGACGATCGGCGATCTCGAATTCCTGCGCGCCCAAGGGTGGGACATCGACATTCAAGCCCATCTGCGCCAGGGCGGACGGGTGCTCGGCGTTTGCGGCGGCTATCAGATGCTGGGCAAAAAGATCGCCGATGGGCATGGCGTCGAAGGGACGCCGGGCGAGGCCGATGGCCTTGGTCTTCTCGATGTCACGACGAGGATCGAGCCGGCGAAGACATTGAAGGAGGCCACGGGCATCGAGGTCACGACCGGCGCACCCGTGCGTGGCTATGAAATGCATTCAGGACAGACGTCCGGACCCGACTGCGCCCGCCCCATGCTCGATCTGGAGGGCCGCGCCGACGGGGCGCGTTCGGCCGACGGCAAGGTCATGGGATGTTATCTCCATGGCCTCTTCGCTGCCGATGCCTTCCGGCGCGCTTTCCTCGAGACCCTCGGCGCCGAGGCGGCGAATGCCGATTACGAAGCGAGGATCGAGGCCACGCTCGATTCGCTGGCCGATCATCTCGACGCCCACATCGACATCGCCCGGTTGCTGGAGATCGCCCGTGAACGCTCTAGGCGCTGAGATGCAAAAGGATCAGACCGGCGACGAGACCGGCGTTTATCAGGCAGGCGACCGTGAACATGTAAAGGGCGCGGCGGATGTCCCGGTGGTTCGCCCGCGCCCTGCCGCCGCCGATCCAGGGATCGGGCACCACCTCGCCTTCATAGCTCCTCGGCCCTCCGAGCGCCAGGTCAAGCGCCCCGGCCATGGCCCCTTCGGGCCAGCCGGCGTTGAGCGAGCGGTGCTTGCCGGCGTCGCTCCACATGACCTTGACGGCGCGCGCCGCGTTGGCCGTCGGCACGAACAGCGCCGCAAGGGCGATCACGTGGCCGGAAATGCGCGCCGGGAAGAAGTTGAGCGCATCGTCGAGCCGCGCCGCCGCCATGCCGAAGGCGCGATGGCGGGGCGTGGTGAAGCCGATCATGCTGTCCATGGTGTTGACCGCCTTGTACATCATCAAGCCCGGAAGGCCGAGGAGGACGTACCAGAACACCGGCGCCAGCACCCCGTCGTTGAAGTTCTCGGCGCAACTTTCGATCGCCGCGCGGCAGACCCCGTGTTCGTCGAGCCCCTTGACGTCGCGCCCGACGATGTGGCCGACGGCGGCGCGCCCGGCGTCGATCCCGTCCTCGCGAAGGGCCGCGCCGACGCGCTTGACGTGATCGAAAAGGCCGCGCTGGGCGATCAGGATCACCAGGACCGCAAGTTCGAGGACCTCGCCGAAGGGGACCTCGCGGACGAAGAGATGCACCGCCCAGCCGAGGGAGGCGACGAGAAGGATGAGGACGATGACGACGACGGCGCCGCGAAGGATGCGGTTGCGCTCGCTCCGGATCTCGCGGTTGAGCCGGCGATCGAGCGCGCCGACGAGCCGGCCGAAGGCGGCCACGGGATGGGGAATGACGCGGAACAGGATCCGGAGATCGCCGACGATCGCCTCGATGAAGAGGGCGAGCAGCAGGATCAAGGCATCGTTCGCGCCGCTCCCGCCAATGCCGAGGGGGCCGGTGGCAAGCATCGCCAGAGCATGGTTTGGCGCCGGCCGGAGGTCAATGACGAACTGGGAACGGTTCGGGAGAAGGCCTGAACGCGCGATTGCCCGCAAGGATGGGCGGGTGCAAAGGTTAGAAACAAGGGAGGGTATCGATCATGGCGCTTAACGGAACCGAGACGGCGGTTCTGCTGTGCGGGCACGGCAGCCGCGACGCCGACGCGATTGCCGAGTTCCGCCGGCTTGCGGCCACCCTCGCCGAGGAGATCCGGCCCTTGCCGCTGGCCGACGCCCATCTCGAATTCGCCCGCCCCCATATCCGCGAAGGGCTGGAGAGTCTGCGCGATGCGGGCGCCACGCGCATCCTCGCGGTCCCCGGCATGCTGTTGGCCGCCGGTCATGTGAAGAACGACATCCCGTGGGAGCTCAACTCCTTCGCCGATGCGCATCCTGAAATGACCGTGCGCTACGCCCGCGAGCTCGCCATCGAGCCCAAGCTGTTGCGCGTCGCCGCCCAACGCATCGAGGAGGCGGAAGGGGAAGCGAAAAGGCGGGTTCGCCGCGCCGAAACGCTGCTCGTCGTCGTCGGGCGCGGCACCACCGACCCCGACGCCAACTCCAACGTCGCCAAGATCGCCCGCATGCTGTGGGAAGGGATGGGCTTCGGCTGGGCCGAGACGGCGTTCAGCGGCGTCACCCATCCAGGCGTCGACGTGGCGCTGGGGCGGGCGGCGCGCCTCGGATTCGGGCGCATCATCGTCTTCCCCTATTTCCTCTTCACCGGCGTCCTGGTCAAACGCATCCTTCGCCTGACCCAAGAGGCGGCGGTCAAACATCCCAAGATCGAATTCCTCTCCGCCGGGTACCTCAAGGACCACCCGCTGACCATCGAGACCCTGATCGAACGGGTGCATGAAATCGGCGAGGGTGCGAACAACATGAACTGCCAGCTCTGCAAATACCGCGAACGGGTGATCGGTTACGAGGGAGATGTCGGCAAGGCCCAGGCCGGCCATCACCACCATGTGCGCGGCATCGGCACGGGCACGGCGGCGGCGGCCGGGCACCGACATGGGCGCAAAAGCGGCGGAGGGCACGCCCAGCCATGAGGGCCTATCTCCGCGACCCGGATGAGATTTACCGCCGTTCCTTCGAGGCGGTCAGGCGCGAGACCGATCTCGCCGCCATCCCCGAAGACCTCGCGGAAATCGCCCTTCGCCTGGTCCACGCCACCGCCATGCCCGAATTGGTGCGCGATCTTCGGTTCTCCCCGGGCGCCGGGACGGCGGGCCAGGCGGCGCTGGTCTCGGGCGCCCCGATCATCGCCGATTGTCAGATGGTCGCCCACGGCATCCGGTCCGATCTCGTGGCCGGGCGGAACGAAATCATCTGCGCCCTCGATGGGCCGGGGACGGCGGAATACGCAAGCAAATGCAAGACCACCCGCGCCGCCGCCGGCATCGCGCTGGCCCGCATCGAAGGCGGCGTCATCGCCATCGGCAACGCGCCGACGGCGCTGTTCGCGCTTCTCGACCTGATCGAGGAGGGCGCGGCCAAGCCGGCGCTTATCCTCGGCTTCCCCGTCGGCTTCATCGGCGCCGCCGAGTCCAAGCGGGCGCTGGTCGAGGCGTCGATCGGCGTGCCCTTCATCACGCTGGCGGGAAGGTTCGGCGGCTCGGCCCTGGCGGCGGCGGCGGTCAACGCGCTGCTGATCGCGGTTGCGGCCCCGGTCGCGGTACCGGCCGAAGCGGCGGGAGGTTCGCCATGACCGTCTGGCTCAACGTCGTCGGCATCGGCGCCGACGGTCTCGAAGGCCTGAGCCCGGCGGCGCGGACCCTGATCGCGACCGCCGAGATCCTCATCGGCGGCGAACGCCACCTCTCCATGGTGCCGGGGAACGGCGCCGAGCGCATGGGCTGGCAATGGCCGATCGAGCGTACCCTCGACGCCATCGCGGCCAAGCGGGGGAAGCGCGTCACCGTGCTCGCCACCGGCGATCCCATGTCCTTCGGCATCGGCGCCGCGCTGTCGAAACATTTCGATCCCTCCGAAATGGCGGTGATCCCCCATATCGGCGCCTTCGCCCTGGCGTGCGCGCGGCTCAACTGGCCGCTTCAAGAGGTCGAGACCCTGACGCTGCATGGCCGTCCGCTCGAACTCCTCAACCTCCATATGGCGCCAGACGCGCGCCTTCTGATCCTGTCCGAGGACGGCGATACGCCGGGGAAGGTGGCCTCGCTGTTGAAGGCGCGGGGCTTCGGGCCGAGCCGCCTGGTGGTGCTGGAGGAATTGGGGGCGGCGACGGAATCACGCATAGAAGCCACGGCCCAAGGCTGGAACGCGCCCCGCTGCAAGGACCTCAACACCATCGGCGTCGAATGCCGCCAAGGCGAGGACGCGGCCTTCCACCCGCGCGTCCCGGGCCTTCCCGACGAGGTGTTCGAGCATGACGGCCAGATCACCAAGCGCGAGGTGCGCGCCATCACGCTTTCGGCGCTGGCGCCGATGCCAGGCGCGCGGCTTTGGGACGTCGGCGCCGGGTCCGGCTCCATCGCCATCGAATGGCTGCGCGCGGCGGAGCGCACCGAGGCCACGGCGATCGAGCGTATTGCGGCGCGCCGGGCGGTCATCGCCAGGAACGCCGCCGCCTTGGGCGTGCCGGAGCTTGAGATCATCGAAGGCGAGGCGCCGGCGGCGCTCGACGGGCTCGGTGCCCCCGATGCGGTGTTCATCGGCGGCGGGCTGACGGCGCCGGGTCTGATCGAGGCCTGCTGGGACGCGCTAAGGCCCAAAGGGCGGCTCGTCGCCAACGCGGTGACGGTGGAATCGGAAGCGGTGCTGGCGCGCGCGCGCGATAGTTTCGGTGGAAGGTTGACGCGCATCGCTATCTCCCGCGTCGAGCCGCTCGGCCAATACGGCGCCTGGCGGGGGTTGATCCCGGTGACGCAACTGGCGGCGATGAAGACGTAGGGGCAGAACATGGCGGAGGGAGGAAAACGATTGACCGGCACGGTTTACGGGCTCGGCGTCGGGCCCGGCGATCCCGACCTGATCACCGTCAAGGGCTTGCGCATCCTTGAAGCCGCGCCGGTCATCGCCTACCCGGCGACGATGGAGGGCGAGAGCACGGCGCGGGCGATCGTGGATACCCATCTCGGAAACGGCAAGACCGAGCTGCCGCTTTTCATCGACATAAGCGCCGGCCACGCGGCCAACGCGCCCAATTACGACAAGGCGGCGGCGGCGATCTCGGCTCATCTCGAGGCCGGGCGCGACGTCGCCGTGCTGTGCGAGGGGGACCCCTTCTTCTACGGCTCCTTCTCCTACCTCTTCGCCCGTCTGGCCGAGGACTGGCCGGTGGAAGTGGTGCCCGGCGTGTCGTCGCTTACCGCCTGCGCGGCGGCGCTGGGCGCGCCCTTGGCGGCGGGCGGCGATATTTTGACGGTGCTGCCGGCCTCCCTCGACGAGAAGGTGCTGCGCCAGCGCATGGAAGAGGCCGACGGCGTCGCCATCATCAAGATCGGCCGGCACTTTCCGAAGATCGCAAAGGTGCTGGAGGACGCCGGTCTTCTCGCCAATGCGCGCTATGTCGAGCGCGTCGGCTTCGCCGATGAGCGAAGCCTGCCGATCACCGAGGTCAAGGCGGACGAGGCGCCCTATTTCTCCATGGTGCTGGCGCACCATCGCGGCGAGGCCTGGAAATGACCGGAGAGACCATGAAGCCCGCGGCGCTGATCGCCCTGACCCAGGGGGGATATGAACTTGCCGCCAGGATCAAACCCGCCCTTCCGGGCGCCACCATCCACGGCCACGCCCAGCGAACCGACGGCGCCGATGTGCCCTTCGGCGATCTCGCCCCACATCTGCAAGCCTTGTTCGCCGAACGCGTGCCCATCGTCGGCATCTGCGCCGCCGGCATCCTCATCCGCGCCCTGGCGCCGGTATTATCGGACAAGCGCAAGGAAGCACCGGTCATCGCCGTCGCCGAGGACGCGAGCGCCGTCGTGCCCCTGCTTGGCGGGCATCGGGGCGCCAACGGCCTCGCCGGCGACATCGCCCGGGCTTTGAGAATATCGCCCGCCATCACCACCGCCGGCGATGTGCGTCTCGGCCTGGCGCTCGACGATCCGCCGAAGGGCTGGCGCCCGGCAAACCCGGAGGCCGCGAAGGCCGTCACCGCCGCCCTGCTTGCGGGGGAGCCCGTCAGGCTCGAAATCGAGGCCGGCGACGGCGCGTGGCTCCTTCGATCCGGCGCGCGCTTCGCCGCGGCGGCCGATCACGCCATCGTGCTGACCGAGAGGGATTTGGGCGAAGCCAAGGGAGACGGGAAAACCCTGGTGCTCAACCCGGCCACCCTCGCCCTTGGCGTCGGCTGTGTCAGGGGAATGGTGCCGGGAGAGCTCATCGCGCTGGCGCGCGAGACGCTGGCGTCGGCCAATCTCGCGCCCGGCGCCGTCGCCTGTGTGGTCTCCATCGACCTCAAGGCCGACGAGGCGGCGGTCCACGCGGTGGCCGAGGATCTCGGCGTGCCGGCGCGCTTCTTCAACCCCAAACGGCTCGAACGGGAGACGCCGCGCCTCCTCAACCCGTCCCTCGCCGTATATCGGGAGACCGGCTGTCACGGCGTCGCCGAGGGGGCGGCGTTGGCGGCGGGGGGGGCGGAGGCCGAGCTTATCGTCGCCAAGCAAAAAACGGCGAACGGAACTTGCGCCATCGCCCGCGCCAATCAGGCGATCGATCCCGAGGAGACCGGCCAGGCGCGGGGCCGGTTGCACATCGTCGGCATCGGCCCCGGCGATCCGGCGTTGCTCACGGGCCAGGCGCGCGCGGCGCTGGCGGCGGCGAATGAGGTGCTCGGCTATTCCCTCTATCTCGATCTTCTGGGCCCGATGATCGAGGCCAAGCGGCGTCATGCCTTCCCGATAGGCGCCGAGGCCGCCCGCGCGCGGGCGGCGCTCGATCTCGCCGCCCGGGGCCGGGTGGTGGCGCTGGTATCTTCCGGGGACGCCGGGATCTACGCGCTCGCCGCGCTCGTGTTCGAACTGCTCGATACCGAAGACCGCCCGGCTTGGAACCGGATCGGCATATCCATCGCCCCGGGCATCTCCGCCATGCAGGCCGCCGCGGCCAAGGCCGGGGCGCCTCTGGGCCATGATTTCTGCGCCATTTCGCTGTCGGACCTGCTGACCCCGTGGGCGGAGATCGAGAGGCGCCTGAGAGCCGCCGGCGAGGGGGATTTCGTCATCGCCCTTTACAATCCGGTCTCGGCGCGCCGGCGCCATCAGATCGAAGCCGCGCGGGACATACTCCTGCGATCACGCGATCGGGAAACGCCGGTGCTGATCGCGCGCAATCTCGCGCGGTTAGGCGAGGACGTCAGGATCATCCCGCTCGCCGATCTCGGGCCAGACGACGCCGATATGACGACATTGGTGCTCATCGGCAACAGCCGGACCCGGCTGATGACGCGCGGGCAAAGGCGCTGGCTCTATACGCCTAGGGGCTATGGCGTCGACCCAGAAGCGGAGACGCAATCGAGCCTCGGATTCGGCGGGCGGGGCGCATGAGCGTCCATTTCATCGGCGCCGGGCCGGGGGCGGCGGACCTGATCACGGTGCGCGGGCGTGACCTCATCCGCGAATGCCAGGTGGTGATCTATGCCGGCTCCCTGGTGCCGCGCGCGGTCATCGCCGAGGCGCCAAGGGACGCACACGTGATCGATTCCTCGGCCCTGACGCTCGATGAGATCATCAATGAGATGGCCGCCGCCGATGGCGAAGGCAAGGACGTGGCGCGGGTCCATTCCGGCGATCCCAGCCTCTACGGCGCCATTGGCGAACAGATGCGCGCGCTCGATGCGCTGGGCATCGATTACGACGTGACGCCCGGCGTGCCGGCCTATGCCGCCGCCGCCGCCGCGCTCAAGCGCGAGCTCACGCTTCCCGGCGTCAGCCAGACCGTCATCCTGACCCGCACCGCCGTTCGCGCCTCGGCCATGCCCGAAGGGGAGGGGCTCAAGGAACTGGCGCGAAGCGGCGCGACGCTGGCGGTGCATCTTTCGATCAACAACCTCGCCAAGGTGGTCGCCGACCTCATCCCCGATTACGGCGCCGAGTGTCCTTGCGTCATCGCCTACCGGGTGAGCTGGCCCGATGAGAGGATCATCACCGCGACCCTTGGGACCATCCGCGAGCGCATCAAGTCAGAAGGCATCACGAGGACGGCGCTGATCCTCGTCGGGCCGGCGCTCTCGGCCGCCGATTTCGCCGCAAGCAAGCTCTACGACCCGGCGCACGGCCATATCCTCAGGCAAAAGCGGGCCTGAAACGCGGCGCGGCGCGGACGGGCTCAAGCACCGAGAGCCTCCGCACGCCCCGATTGTTGAGGCGTCCGAACTGCATTAGAGTGGAAGAGTCAGGGGGCCGACAGGGGAGCGCCGATGGAGGAAACGGGCGTCAAGCGTAAGCTCGCCGTGATCCTCGCCGC
>JACZQV010000192.1 GCA_022545545.1 Pseudomonadota bacterium | reverse complement strand
CGCACGACAGGCTAGGAAAAGCGCGCGGCGCGATGTCAGCACATCGGGCAAGCGCTTCGACGACGCCTGTCGTGCGATAGCCGCCGCCCTTCGGGTCGCGCCGGGCGGGCCGCCCACGGCGTCGAAGGCCTTGACCGTAGCCCAGGCTACGCTCCGCGGCCTTCTCCTAGTGGACCGGGAACCGCCCGACGCGATGACGCGCCTGTCCATGGTGAGAAGTCCGGGCTGGGGCCGCCGCCGGGACTCGTAGAGTCAAGACAGAAGAAAAGCCAGATGGCCTGTAAGCCGGGTTCTGTCCCCGGCCCCGAGGCCGGGGGATGGCCATTCATCTGGGACGCCTGTCGCCAGGCGCCTCGCGCGACCTACCCGGGCGGCGGCGCGGAAACCCGTCTGCCGGCGAACCGACTGCCGCCCCTATTTGGTCTTGCTCCCGGTGGGGTTTACCATGCCACCGCCGTTACCGGCGGCGCGGTGCGCTCTTACCGCACCCTTTCACCCTTGCCCCCAGGCCGAAGCGTGAGGGCGGTTTGCTTTCTGTGGCACTTTCCCTGGGGTCGCCCCCGCCGGGCGTTACCCGGCACCGTGTTTCCGTGGAGCCCGGACTTTCCTCCCCCCAGCTCGCCAAAGCGCACCGGAAGGCGGCCATCCGGCCATCTGGCAATTTTTAGGTAAGCCCGAAAACCGGCGGCGTCAAGCGGCAAGGCGGGTCAAGGCCTCGAGGCGTCGCAGGGTCGCGCGGTCGATGGCGCCGTCGACCTTCTCGGGCCGGAAGTGGCGCTGGAACGCGGCGATGACCTCGCGGGTCGGTAAATCGAGGATGCCGCCCGAGCCGACGCCATAGCCGAAGGCGGCGAGCTGGCGTTGGATCTCGACGATGACCGGGTCCTTCTCGCCCGGCGCGAAGAGGATTTCGCCATCATCCACCGCGCCCGGCACCTCGGGCCAAAGCCCGATGCCGGCATGCGCCGCGCCCTGCCAGTCGAACAACTCGCCGGGATCGGTCTTGCGCCCCGGCGCCACGTCCGAATGGCCGAGTACTCGCTTGGGCGGGATCGGGTGGCGTCCGATGACGCCGGTGGCGAGATCGGTGAACACGTCCATCTGCGCCTGGGTGAAAGGAAGGTAGCCGAGATCATGGCCGGGATTGACCAACTCGATGCCGATGGAGACGTCGTTGATGTTATCCGCCCCGGCCCAGGAGGCCTCCCCGGCGTGCCAGGCGCGTTCCTCCTCATTGACGAGGCGATAGGTCGTGCCGTCCTCATCGATCACATAGTGCGCGCTGACCCGCGATCCGGGATCGCCGAGCCGCGCCAGCGCTTCCTCGGCGCTCACCATGCCGGTGTAATGGACCACCAGCATGTCGATGACGGCATCGCCGGGCCGGGGGCCGAAATTGGGCGAGGGGCGCTCGATCATGGCAGGGGGGATATATAGCCCGCCCCGCGCGCCGGCGCCAGCCGGGCCGGCGTTCAGGAGAGCCGGCGCCGTACTGACGGACGGGGGCGGAAGGAATTGGCAAGGATTGGCCGCTAGGATCGGCGCACCATGCATTGTGAGGTCCGCCTTGCGCAGACTTCCGCTTTTCATGCCGAAACGGACTTTCGCGGACGCATTGCTTGATGACCGCTTTTGACCCATTTCGGACATCCAGAATGACCACGGAAATATAAATGACGGCTCTGTAATCTCTTTGCGTCAACGCGTTAATTAGTCCGCTGAGTCACTGGCGATCGCGATCGCTTCGATTTCAATCATCGCCTCGGGTGTGTAAAGCGCCTTAACCTCAACGATGCTATCTGCCGGATACGGCGGTGAAAAATACTTTCTGCGCAATTCAACCACGTGACTGAACTGTTCCATGTCGGTGACGAAGATGGTGACCTTCACAACTTTTTCTAAAGAACTGCCTGCAGCGGTTAACGCGCGATTCAGGTTGCGGAAAGCTTGTTCGCCTTGTGCGGGAAACCCTCCCTGGACAATGTTTCCATCGTCGTCGTAGCCAGCCTGTCCGGATACGAAAACAAATGGGCCTGACTTGATCGCCTGCGAAAGCAAGTACGGCTCGTAGGGGTCGGGTTGAGTTTTGATGCCCTGAATGTTCAATAGATGTCTCCTATCTAACGGCTAATTTGGGTCGCTTCCCGCCGTTCAGAACTCTACCACCTCAAAGCCAGCTTCTGGCTACATTCGGACTCAATCACCGCACCGGAATGACGACCGCTTTCATCCACCAAGCCGACATTCGGGTGCGGGTTGCGCTTTCAGCGCATCGAATTTCAAACCGAGACACGAC
>JACZQV010000191.1 GCA_022545545.1 Pseudomonadota bacterium | reverse complement strand
GTCATGGGTTACGGGGGTTGGGGCGGGGGCGAACGGTGCTTCGCCCCGGGCGGCCCCGGGGCGGGTTTCCAAGCGCTCGGTAACGCCGCGGATGCCGATGCGTCCGATCAGTGTTTCCATCTCATATTGGGTCAGGGTGCCGCCGGGCTCGTCGCAATAATAGCCGAACAGGACCTTGCCGGGCCTATGGCTCGGGTCTTCCGGAGGATCGTCCCAATCGGCGGAAAAGCCGAAACACGGGCGGTTGGTTTCGACCAGTCTGTAGGGTATGTAAAAGAGGACCGCGAAGGGCGTGCGCAACCGCTCCGCCTCGCCCCACGATATGGTGTATTTGCGGTTGAGGTTCCAGGTCTCGACCGAGCGATCGACGGTGAACAGGTATTCCAGCGCCACCTCGTAGCCCCTGTCGGTGATCGCCGCATGGAGGATTTCGGCCTGCGCTCCGTTCCCCTTGAACAGGGCGTAATCCTCGCGTTGCCACGGATCGGTGTATTTCACGTGCAACGGCCTGGTCCCCTTGAACGGTTGGGCGGGAAAGAGGATCAACTGATCACCGGGCGCGACCTTGGCGGTGGCCGGTCGTTCGACGGCGCCGAACGTGCATCCGCCAAGCGCCGCCATGGCGAGAGCCAATACCGCAACGGATTTGCCTGATGCCGAAGCCGATGGCCAAAAGGTCATGTCATCTCGTTTCCAGGGCGGGGCCCGCTCCTCGCCCGCAACCGCCCTATGGCCGGTAACCGTCTTATCGCCCGTAACCTCCCTATAGAAGGTCGAACCCGACCGTCTTCCGGGAATCACCAATGTTTAACCATCTTATCGCCAACGATGGAAGCAATCCGTTCATTTCGGTTCAAATCCCGGTGATCGAAAGGCCCGGCGCGATGGACGGCGGATAAACTGGGTGACAAAAATGGTTGAAAATTTATCGGCGCGGTGCGAACTTCCCGCGACACGATCAGGGAGGCCAAAGAGAGGTGGTCCATGGCCGTCACTTTCAAGAAAGCCGTCACTTTCAAGAAAGGGGTCTTTAGGCTCGTTGTCATCATCGGTGCCGCGGTTGCCGTGATCGTAGTGGCGAACCTGTTGATCGCGTACTTGTAAGTCAGGCGCCTTGGCGCCGGGCGATTATCCGCGAAGATGGGCGGGAACCGGGCAAGGCCCGCGCCAAAGGGGGGCGTACGTGCTTAGAAATTTGTGGAGAAATTTTGTTGCTGTCGTGATTTCCGTCGCCCTCGTGGGTGGTGTTCTGCTCTTGATTCTGTGACATCGGCGCCCGAATGCCCCGGGTCCGGTCCCATCGGGCGGGCGCGGCAGGCGGCGCTTGCCCTTCCGATCCCATTTTTGGCAATATCCGCGATCCAACCGCTTGAGACAGGGAGGCGAAGATGAGCGCCCTTGCTATCTGGGTCACCTTCAAGGTCGCGCCCGAACAGTTCGACCGTTTTCACGCCGCCGCTCTCGAAGACGCCCGTTGTTCGGTGCGCGACGAGCCGGGATGCCGGCGGTTCGATGTCCTGATCCCGAAGGACGGGGAGGGGAGCCTGACCTTCTACGAAGTCTACGACGACGACGACGCCCTTGCGGCCCACAGGCAAACGCCCCATTACGCCGCCTTCGCGGCGGTCGCCGAGGAGACCGGAGTGGAGCGGACCATCACCCCCTTCATCCTCAGCAACGCGACGGAGGCTTGAGCGCCGGCGAGCGGTCAGGGTCACGGCGTGGTCCGGGCGCCGGGGCCGTTCCGGGCGGCGGGCGCGCCGATCCAAGCGGTTATTTGCCGCGCTCTTTGGCGGCGCGGAAAAGCCGTTGGGCGAGCGCCGCTACTTGTTCCTCGGGCCAGCCCTGGCCACCACGCTCACCGGCGACGTCGCCGGCGATGAGCGTAGCCGCCGCCTCGATGCATGCGGCCCAGAGAACCGTTTCCTCATCCATGGTTCGAACTCCCTTCACTTAGGTTCACTGCCCGGATAAGGCCCGATGGGCTTTGCCGGAGTCAATATCGCCACGGCGAACCGGAGCACCGGACCGCCGGAGCCATGGGCGGGAATGCCGGTGGCGGACGGTCCCATCCATACCTTGTTGCCGCGCCGGGATCATCACCGTATAGAACGAAGAAAAACCCTATATAACCCAAGTAGGACCCTTCACTCCGGTCCTTCTTACTCTTTTCCTGCGTGCTTTTACCAAGCCAAACATTGGAAAAGCCATTCTAGCATTGACAGCAGTTCCAATTTAGTGCTGAATTACCCCAGTTTGCAGCAAATTAGACTTTAGCCGGCACTGATTTGACTTTGGC
>JACZQV010000190.1 GCA_022545545.1 Pseudomonadota bacterium | reverse complement strand
CTTCGGGTCGCGCCGGGCGGGCCGCCCACGGCGTCGAAGGCCTTGACCGTAGCCCAGGCTACGCTCCGCGGCCTTCTCCTAGTGGACCGGGAACCGCCCCGCCGCGATGACGCGCCTGTCCATGGTGAGAAGTCCGGGTTAAGCCTTGGTGTCTACGTGTTCCAGGTCCTCGGGCGGCTTCTTGGCGCCATCTTCCCCCGGCCCCTTCCCCGAACCCGGGGCGGCGCCTTGACCAGAGCCGGCCCCAGGCCCGGCGGCGGGCGCCCCGGTGGCTTCCTTGCCGCCCTCGGGCACGGCGCCGGTCTCGGCCTCTCCGGGTCCGGGCGCATCCGTCTTGGCCGCCCCGCCCTTGGTCACCCCGACCATGGCCGGGCGCAACAGCCGGTCCTTGAGGACATAGCCCGCCTGCATCACCTCGACGATGGTGCCGGCCGGTTTCTCCTTGTCCTCGATCTCGAACATGGCTTGGTGGAGATCGTGGTTAAACCTCTCGCCCATGGGGTCGACCTTGGTGATTCCGTGGCGCTCGAACGCCGCCATAAGCCCGCGCTCCGTCAGTTCGACGCCGGCGGCGAGGTTGTCGAGGTTCTGGTCTTCGCTGCGCACCTCGGCGGAGATGCTGGCGAGCGCCAAACCAAGGCTATCGGCGACCGCCAACATGTCGCGGGCGAAATTGGAGATGGCGTATTTGGCGACGTCTTCGCGTTCCCTTTCGGCGCGGCGGCGGTAATTCTCGAGCTCGGCGACGGCGCGCGCGAACCTGTCGGTGAGATCGGCGATCTGGGCCTCGAGCTCGGCCTTCGGATCGGGCGCCGGTTCGGCCTCGGCGGGCTCGGCGGGCTCGGCCGGAGCCTCGCCGGCTTTCGCCTCCTGGTCAGGGGCCCCCGCCCCGGGCGCGGTTCCCTCGGGCGCTGGCGCCCCGGGCACGGCCTCGGCCTTCGCCTCGCTCTTGTCTTCACTCACGGGTTTTTTCTTTTTCCTTGAAACCATGACATCCGGCCGTTACCGGCCCAGGCAGTTAGCGATTCGTGGATATAGGGATCCGTCAACCAATCACCCGGCTGATCACCTTGGCGGTGTAATCGACCATCGGGATGATGCGGGCATAGTTGATGCGCGTCGGGCCAATGACCCCGATGGCGCCGACGATCTTCTCCGAGCTATTGGCGAAGGGAGCGACGACCATGGAGCAGCCGGCCAGCGCGAAGAGGGCATTGTCGGCGCCGATGAAGATCTGTACGCCCTCGGCGTCGTGGGCGAGTTCCAGGAGCCGGGCCATGGTCTCCTTGGTTTCCAGGGCCTGGAACAAAGTCCGTATTTGCTCCAGATCCTCGATCGCGGTGATGTTTTCCAACAGCTTCGCCTGGCCCTTGACGATGAGATAACCGGACTGGCTTTCACCCGCCCAGGTGGCTAGCCCGGTCTCCACCACCTCGGTGGTGAGCTGGTCGAGCTGCACCCTGTGTTCCTTGAGTTCCGCCGCGATCTCGGCGCGTGCTTCGGTCAGCGTCCGGCCGACGAGGCGGGCGCTGAGGAAATTTCGCGCCTCGACCAGCGCCGAGGGCGGAATGCCGACAGGCACCGCGATGAGCCGGTTCTCGACCACCCCGTTCTCGCCGACCATGACCACCAGTGCCTGGCCGTCGGTAAGGCCGACGAACTCGATATGTTTCAAGGGTGTTTCGGACTTCGGCGCGAAAACCAGCCCGGCGCAGTCGGCCAGGCCTGAAAGCATCGATGTCGCTTCCGCCAGAGCTTCCTCGACGCTCCTGCCGGTGGCGGAGCACTTGACGTCGATATCGGTACGCTCCTCCTCGGTCAACCCGCCGATTTCCAAAAGCCCGTCGACGAAAAGCCGCAAGCCCGCCTCGGTCGGCAGGCGCCCCGCGGAGGTGTGGGGCGCGTACAACAGCCCGGCTTCCTGGAGATCGGCCATGACGTTGCGGATGGTCGCCGGCGACAGCGCGAGACGCAGGCTCCTCGAAAGCGTACGCGAGCCGACCGGCTCGCCGGTCTCGACGTAGGATTCGACGATCCGGCGGAAAATTTCGCGGGATCGTTCGTTAAGAACGGCAACCGTGCGCACTGAGCTTGGCGTCATCTACCCGTCCACAACCACTCGAAATGGGTCGAACCCATCGCCCCTATTATCCTAGTACTTACTTTCATAGAAGGGTGACACATCTGACGGCCTTGCGGGTTTTTCGGCTAGGAGCGTGGTCCGCCGTGATGTGGGCGCATCACAAGGGCCGCGCGAGGTGAGCGTAAGGGCCCGCAAGGCCGCCCGCCGGTGCGCTTTTCGCGGC
>JACZQV010000189.1 GCA_022545545.1 Pseudomonadota bacterium | reverse complement strand
ATTTGAAATGGTTCAAATCGCTGCTTAAGAAGATTTGACCGGAAGCTCGTAAGGCAACCCTGCCGGACCACAGCGAAAAATGTCGAGGGCTATGGGAACGGCCTATCCGATGTCCCCCGATGTGACAAACGCGACGCCCGCGCCCTCCATGTGCTCCATCGCCTCGGCGAGCGAGCCGTCGAGGTCGATCGCCCGGCAGGCGTCTATGAGGACGATGGCGGCGAAGCCGTCCTGGCTGGCGTCCACCGCCGAGTAATGCACGCAGTAATCGGTCGCGAGGCCGCATATGAACACCCGCGCGAAGCCGCGGTCCCGCAGGTAACCGCCAAGCCCGGTCGCGGTCTTGCGGTCGTTCTCGTAGAAGGCGGAATAGGAATCGATGTCGGCGCGGAATCCCTTGCGGATGATGAGCTCGGCGCCGGGCAGATCGAGGGCGGGGTGGAACTCGGCGCCCCTGGTCCCCTGGACGCAGTGGTCGGGCCAAAGGGTCTGGGCCCCGTAAGGCGCCTCGATGGTCTCGAACGGTTGGCGCCCGGGATGGGCGGAGGCGAAGGATCGATGGCCTTCGGGGTGCCAGTCCTGGGTCTGGATAAGGTGGGCGAACATACCGGCAAGCCGGTTGATCACCGCCACGACGGCGTCACCGTCCGCGACCGCCAGCGCGCCGCCGGGGCAGAAATCGTTCTGCACGTCGACGACGAGAAGGACGTCGTCGACGCCTGGAACCAAGCGCTCGTCCATCTCCACCTTCGCCTCTCGGTTCTGCCCCCGGCGCGTTCCCTAAATCGTAAGCTGGCCCTCAGATCACCAGCTGGCCCGTCAGTTCGCGGACATCGGCGAGGGTCTCGAGCGCGCGCACCGTCGCCACCACCTTCTCCGCCCTATCCGCCCCGAAGCCGGCGTATTCGGCGCATTGGCGGAACTTGCCGGCGACCTCATCAAAACTCATCGGATCGGCCGGGCTGCCCTTGCCGAAATCCGCCCGCCCGGTGATCTCGCGCCCGTCCGTCAGCGTGATCTCGATGATCGTCGTCATCTTGTCGTAACCCGCCGCCTCGGCCTCCGGGTGCACGCCGAAATCGACCTTTTCGATCATCGCCTTGACGTCGGCGCGATTGACCGTCTCGTCGTTGAACTCATTCAGCCCGGCACGGCGCTCCAACAGCAGTATGGCGATGCAGAACTCCATCGAGAACTTGGCCTGAAGCTCGTTCTCCGGGCGGTGGTGGATGAGGGCGTTGGGCATGTGGGAGTTGGTGCCGATCTTAACCTCGGCCACGTCTTCCGGTTTGATATCGTGCTCCGCGATCAACTCGCGCATCTTGGTCATGCCGGGATGGGTGAGCGAGCCGCAAGGGTGCGGCTTGATCGAGATGCCGGGGGAGGCGAAGGTCCAGGGGTTGCCGAGCTTGCCGGATATGGCGCCGTGGTCGTAACCGCCGCCGGCGGCGCGGAAGAAACCCCTCGGCGCCTCGAGGATATTGTCGGTGGCGGTGAAGCCGAGCCCGGCCATCTCGGCGGCGAGCAGACCGCTCTCCGACGCGCGCCCGGCATGGAACGGCTTGGTCATGGTGCCGAAATTCTCGCGCAGGCCGGCCGACTGGCTGCCGGCGATCGCCAGCGCCACCGCCGTCATATCGCGGCCGTAGCCCAGCAGGTTGGCCACCGCGGAGGCGGCGGCGAAGGGGCCGCAGGTGGCGGTGGAGTGGAAGCCTTCCTGGTAGTGGCGCGGGTTCATGGCCTCGGAGATCTTGCACTCGACCTCGACGCCGACGTGATAGGCGGCCATGAAGGCGGCGCCCGATGCGCCCTCGCGCTCGGCCATCGCCAGGGCGGCGGGCAACGCCGGCGCCGTCGGATGGGTCAGGAGGCCGTAGACCCGGTCCTTGGCGGCGGCAAGCTGGGTATCGTCGTAATCATCGGCGTGGATGGCGATGCCGTTGGCGAAGGCGGCGAAGCGCGCCGGCACCTTGAGGCCCGAGCCGATCACCGTCGCCGGCCCGCCGGTCAGGCCGAGGCTCGCGAGATGGGCGCCGACGATCCCCCCGCTTGCCGCCACCGAACCGGCGAGCGCCAGGCCGAGCCCGTCGAGGATCGACTTCTTGCCGAGATCGAGAACGTCCTCGGGTATGTCGCCATCGGCGATCGAGATCACGAAGTCGGCGACCTCGGCGGTGAGCGCGCCGTCATCGGCGGAACCGTTTTTCGCCATGGCCTGAAACCCTCCCTTCGCTTTTCATCCCTTCGCCATCGGGACCGGCGTTATCTGCCAAGCATAATGGATATGCAAGCGGCGCGCGACGCAAAGGCGCCC
>JACZQV010000025.1 GCA_022545545.1 Pseudomonadota bacterium | reverse complement strand
GCTACATGGATATCGTCGCCACCATCGGCGGCATCTCGATGATGCAGACGGGCAAGGAAATGGAATCGATGATCCTCGTGCTGTCGATCTATCTCTGTTTCTCGCTGGTCATCTCGGCGTTCATGAATTGGTACAACCAACGCATCAAGCTGGTGGAAAGGTAGGGGAAGGCCATGACGCTCGGCGAAACCGAAGCACCCCTCACCGTCACCGAGGACGGCGGTTATCTGCCCGGCACCCATCCGGATTTGCCGCCGCCGTCGAGCGTTCACGGCCCCATCCACTGGGCCAGGGTCAACCTGTTCGGGTCCATCGCCGACACCGCGCTGACCCTTCTCGCGGTTTATTTCCTGTATTCCGCCATCACCTTCCTCGTCGGCTGGATGTTCGTCGATGCCGCCTTTACGGGCGAATCCCGCAAGGATTGCCGCGCCGTCGCCGACGGCGCCTGCTGGGCCTTCATCGGCAACCGGTTTTCGCTGTTCATTTACGGTTTTTACCCGGAACCGGAACGTTGGCGGGTCGATCTTACCTTCGTGCTGTTGATTTTGGCGATAGCTCCGATTCTCTTTGACAGAATGCCGCAAAGGGGCAAGGCATTAATCTATTCATGCCTGTATCCGTTTATCGCGGCTTGGTTGCTGGTCGGCGGTTTCGGCCTGGAGGAGGTTTCCACCGATCAATTCGGCGGTTTGATGCTGAATATCGTCATCGGCGTTACGGGGATCGCGTTTTCGCTGCCGATCGGGATCGTCCTGGCCCTGGGGCGCCAATCGGATTTACCCATTGTGCGCATTCTTTGCGTGTCGTTCATTGAAATCATCCGGGGCGTGCCGCTGATCACGCTGTTGTTCGTGGCCGCCGTGATGCTGAGCTATTTCGTCCCGCCGGGGACCAATTTCGATCTGTTGGTGCGGATGCTGATCATGGTCACTTTGTTCGCGTCGGGCTACATGGCCGAGGTCATTCGCGGCGGCCTGCAGGCGATCCCCAACGGCCAGTACGAGGCCGCCGACGCCATGGGCCTGAAATACTGGCAGTCCATGCGCCTGATCGTGTTGCCGCAGGCGTTGAAGATTTCCATCCCCGGCATCGTCAACACCTTCATCGCCCTTTACAAGGACACCACGCTCGTCATCGTCATCGGGCGGTTGGACATTCTGGGCATCGGCAATTCGTCGCTTGCCGACACCAAGTGGCAGGGCCTGTCAACCGAGGTCTACGTCTTCGTCGCCCTCTTCTTCTTCGTCAACTGTTTCTGCATGTCACGTTACTCGCTGTGGCTGGAAAAGAAGCTTCATACTGGGCACTGAACAAGGAAACGGGAAAATGGCTGACACCGAAAGCCTTGCCGAAACCACAGCGCAGATCGAGTCCTCGAAAGGCGAAGACGACATCATCCAAATCGTCGCCATGCACAAATGGTTCGGCGAGTTCCATGTGCTGAAGGATATCAACCTCAGCATCAAGGTGCAGGAGCGCATCGTCGTCTGCGGTCCGTCGGGGTCCGGCAAGTCGACCCTGATCCGTTGCATCAACCGCCTGGAAGAGCACCAGAAGGGCCAAATCATCGTCAACGGTATCGAACTGACGAATGACCTCAAGAACATCGACCTGATCCGCCGCGAGGTCGGCATCGTGTTCCAGCACTTCAACCTGTTCCCGCACCTGACCGTGCTCGAGAACCTGACGCTCGGCCCCATCTGGGTCCGCAACACGCCCAAGAAGGAGGCCGAGGAATTGGCCATGAAGTACCTGGAGCGGGTCAAGATCCCCGAGCAGGCGTTGAAATTCCCGGGCCAGCTTTCGGGCGGTCAGCAGCAACGTGTCGCCATCGCCCGCTCGCTGTGCATGAACCCCAAGATCATGCTGTTCGACGAGCCGACCTCGGCGCTGGATCCGGAAATGATCAAGGAAGTGCTGGACGTGATGGTCGAACTGGCGGACACCGGCATGACCATGATCGTGGTGTCCCACGAAATGGGCTTCGCCAAGACGGTCGCCGACAGGGTGATCTTCATGGACGCCGGCGAGATCATCGAACAGAACGAACCCCACGAGTTCTTCGACAATCCCCGGCACGACAGGACCAAGATGTTCCTGAGCCAGATCCTGCACCATTAGGCGCCGACCATCGGCCGATCGGGGACGCCGCTTGCCCCGCCGCTACCGGTCCTCCGCCTCGCCGCTAGATCACCTCGTCGAGACCGGCGATCAGGCGGTCGACCTCTTCGGTGCTGTTGTAGTGGACCATGCTCGCCCGGGTGACGGCGCCGGGGCGTTCGAGCCCCAAGCCTGCGATCAGGCGCAACGCATAGAAATGGCCGGACCGGATCGCCACCTTGTGGCCGTCCATGTGGGCCGGGAACTCGGCCGGATCGCGGCCGTCGACGGCGAAGGAGAATGTCGGCGCCCGGGCGCCGGGCGCATCGCCGCCGCGCCCGAGTAGCCGGACGTTGGGCTTGCTTTCGAGGAAACGGACGAAACGCGCCCCGAGCGCGTCTTCGTAGGCCGCGATCAGACCGAACACCTTGGCGATGCGCCCGGCCAGCGTGTTCTCCGGTTCCTCGAAATGGTGATGGTAGAGCGCCTCGAAATAGTCGATGACGCCGCCGATGGCGGCGGTTAATTCGTGGTTCGGCCCACCGGGAAGGAGCTTGAGCGGCACCTCGTCATCGAGGAAATAATGGTTCTGCCCCCGGGCGCGGTCGAAATGCTGGCGCTTGGCGTAGAGGACGGCGATGTGCGGGCCGAACAGCTTGTAAAGGCTGAAACCGTAGAAATCCACGTCCCAGGCCTTGACGTCGATGGCCCGGTGGGGCGCGTAGGCGACGGCGTCGACGCAGACCAGCGCGCCGGCGTCATGGACGACGCGTGTGATCCCGGCGACGTCGTTGAAGCCGCCGAGCAGGTTGGAGCAATGGGGGAAACAGACGAGCTTGGTGCGCGCGCTCAGCAACGACTCGAGGGCGCCGATCTCGAGCTCCGCCGTCTCGGGATCGACCCGCCACTCCTTGACGGTGACGCCGCGCTCGGCCAGGCGCCGCCAGGCGCCGATGTTGGCCTCGTGGTCCTGATTGGTGACGATCAGCTCATCGCCCTCACCGAACCACTCGCCGATGGCGTGGGAGAGCAGATACATGTTCATCGTCGTCGAAGGCCCGATCATGACTTCCCCGGGCTCCGCCTTGATCATCTCGGCCATTTGGCGCTCGCCCTCGGCGATGCGCTCGGCGGCGAGGGTCGAGGCCGCCGAGGCCGTGCCCGGCTGCACCTGGGTCTGGGTCATGTAGGCGCCGGTGCGCTCGATCACCGATCTCGGCACGTAGGTGCCGCCGGCGTTTTCGAAGAACGCCCATTCCGCATAGGGCCCGGAACCGAGCGCCGGGAACTGGCGGCGGACGAAGTCGATGTCGAGGCGAACGGTCTCGGAGATGGCAAAGCCTTGTGATCGGGATGGCCTGCCCTCCGTACCACTTCGGGAGGCGGGCGGCGAGGCCCGGAACTCTAGCCCCAGGGGCCGAAGGGGTCAACGCGGCGCGGCTTGGCGGCTCCCTTGATCTATGTCAATGTCTTGGGCGCCGGCGGGCCGTCCATCGGCGGTGACGGGCAAGGCCGGATACCCCCCATGGGGGTGACTTCAGGTGCCGACCTTGAGCGGCGCGACGAGACCCCTGAGGGTGGCGATGACGCTTAGCGCCGTGATGCGCCCGGTGCGCGGGTTTTCCTCGCACGGCACGTTCTCGATGGTGGTCTCGAAACGGGCGCTATCGGCCTCGACGACGATGTGATGGGTGTTACGGCGAATATCCGGGTCGGCCCATATTTCCAGCCGCGTGCGGTCGGGGCCGATGCCGGCGAGGCTCAACGCCGCGGCGACGTTGACGTTGGCGGGGAACCCCCTGGCGCCGTCGCGGGCACTGCCGTCGAAGACCTTGAGGGGTTCGGTAAGGCCGTCGAGCGTGATTCCATGGTCCTCGAGGTAGGGCGCGCCGGCGAGTCCCTTGGGCGGCTTGCGCGTCACCATCTTCACCGAGTGGATCTTGCCCTCGGCCGCGGCGCGAACCGCGTCGAAGCCGATGAGCGCCCCGGTGGGGACGATGATGCGCGCGCCCGTCTTCCGTGCTTCGTCGATGAGGCCAGGGTGGTCGAGCAGCGCGCCGGCGCTGACCGCCACTAATATCCGTCCGGCCCGGATCGCCGGCACGGCGATTTCGGTGAATACGCTGGCGGGGGCGCACTCCACCACCACCTCGGCATGCTCGGCGAGTTCGGCCAGGGAGACCACGGGAACCGGGTTTCCGATTTTGGCCATGCGCTGGCGCGCTTTGTCCGCGTCTCGCGCCGCGACCGCCACCAGCGACAGCCCGTCGATGCCGGCATCGAGGCTCTCCGCCACCGCCTTTCCGATAGTGCCGAAGCCGCCGAGCGCGACGCTCAGCCGTTTATCCCTCGGCGCTTGCGTGTCCTTATGCTCGTTCAAGGGAATGTCCCGTTCCGCTTCACCGATGTCCGGTTGGTAGCACAGACCGGGTCTATTCGCCACCAGGGGTGTTTTCCTGGTACGCAGCGTCATTTTCCGGGCGCCGCCATCGATCACGGGAACGGCGCGGTCAACGCCAAGGACGTGGCCCTCGATCCCTGGATCTTCGGCTTCGGCTGCCGCTTCCAAGGCCTTAACCGCCGCCCCGAAACCTTGGCATAAACCGGCGCTCCCGGCCATTTGGGCCGGGTGCAAGTTTCGCCATGGGGTGTGCCCCAGGGGCGCGAAGGGGGCCAGCGCACGACCGCTAAAATTTGCGCAAAATTTTACTAACCTATTGTTTTTACACCATAATTAATAATATCTTAGCGATGGCGGGGCATAGTGGAAGGCATGAGTTCGACCCTTGATGTGGCCGTAAGCGGCTTGCAGGTGGCGGCGGCGCGCCTTTCGGTCGCGGCCGAAAATATCGTCAACGCCCGCTCCAGCGCGCCGGTCGAACCCGGGGATGAGGTGCCCGAGGAGGTCTACCGGCCCCAGCGGGTGGAGCCGCGCTCGCGCGCCGAGGGCGGCGTTTCGGCGGCAAGGCGGCCGGTGGAGCCGGCCGCCATCACCGAGCGGGATGCGACGAGCCCCACCGGGTTTTCCGCCGTTCCCAACGTCGATTATGGCCGCGAGTTGGTCGAGCTGCGCCTGGCGGCGCTGAGCTACAGGCAGAATATCGAGGCCATCCGCACCCAGATGGAACTGGACGAGGCCCTGCTCGATATCAAAGTGTAGCCCCCGGCCCCGCCCGCCGGCGCTCGGGCGCCAAACTCCCGCGCTTTTCGGACATCTCCATACTCGCCACCGTCATCGCCCGGCTCCATGGCGAGAGCCCTATCCGGCCAGATGGAATGGTTTGACCGGGATTATTTTGCGCCGTGGCTAGGCGCGCGCGCGATGCGCCGCATCGCGCTTCGCGCCGCTCCTGCCCGAGGGACCGTTTTGGGGCCATCGAATCGCTTCCATCTGGCCGGATAGGGCTCTGGGGCCGGAACGGTTTGAGATTCGGCGGCCGTGGGGTTAAGGTTACGCTCATGTGCGAGCTTCTCGGCATGAGCGCCAACGTCCCCACGGACATCCGGTTCTCTTTCTCCGGTCTGATGCAGCGGGGAGGACGCACCGGACCCCACCGCGACGGATGGGGCATCGCCTTTTACGACGGCAAGGGGTGCCGCACCTTTCTCGATCCGCAAGCGAGCGCGGAGTCGGAGATCGCCAGCCTGGTGCGGCGCTATTCGATCAAGAGTTGCAGCGTCATATGCCATATCCGCCAAGCCACCCATGGCCGCGTGTGCCTTGAAAATACCCATCCGTTCGTCCGCGAACTATGGGGGCGGCACTGGTCCTTCGCCCATAACGGCCGCCTCAAGGGCATCAAGCGTTGGCCGCTCGAATTTTATAAGCCCATCGGCACCACCGACAGCGAACACGCCTTCTGCTGGATCTTGGACCAGCTGCGCGCACGTTTCCCGACACCACCGAAACGTACACGGGCCCTGTGGCATGCCGTCGGCGAACTGGCGGAGCGCGTGAACGGGCTCGGCATCTTCAATCTGCTGTTGAGCGATTCCCGCTGTCTTTACGGTTACTGCAGCACCGAGCTGGCGTGGCTGACGCGCAAGGCGCCGTTCGGCAAGGCAAGCCTGATCGACACCGACCTGACGGTCGACTTCTCCAAGGAGACGACGTCCAAGGACATCGTGACGGTCATCGCTACCCGCCCGTTGACACGGAACGAAGAATGGACCGTCATGAAGCGGGATAGCCTCGTCGTATTCCGGAAGGGCGAGCCGGTGTTTGCCTAGGAATCATCCGCTCGCCTGAAGGGGCGAAGGTTGTCCTCAGGTCCGTCCAGCCATAGGCCCATTCGCGCAGATCGACGCCCCAGAACCGCTCCTCGCGCACGGCGGTCAACTTGCCGCCCATGGTCTGGTAGAAGAACCGCGCCGGATTGGCCGCCAGCACCCATATTACCGCCGAATTCATGCCCCTTGCCGACAGCGTCGCGAACAGCCGCCCCAATATTCTCCTGCCGATGCCGTCGCCTTGAAAATCGGGAAGCACATAAAGCGTGAATACCTCTCCCTTATAGGGCAGCGCATCGCCCCGCATCTTGCCGCAACTACCGAAACCGACGATGCCGGAGACGGCGTCGTTGGCGATGACGACCACTTGGCCGCTGGCCGGCCGGGCGAGTTCCTCGGCCCATATCTGGGTCAGGCGGCGGTGCGACAGGCCGACCAGCGCCGGAACGGGAATCAGCCCGGCATAAGTGTCGCGCCAGGTATCGACATAGACCCGGGCAATCCCGGCGGCGTCGGAAGCCCGTGCGGGGCGGATCATCGCCATGGCTGTCGGAACAACTTAGTGATGGTGGCACTCCCCTTTTGACCGCGGCGGTTTGGCGCCGGGCCGATTCCCGGCATTTTCCGCCGTCCTGTCGCCGCCGGCGCCCCGATCACCTATCGTCCCGAGGGCCGGGCGAATAGGGAAATTTAGCACGTCGGGGCGCCGAGCGCCATGGGTCGCGCGTCTATCTCCGGTTGGGCCGCGGTGGCCCAAATTAGGCCGCGGTGACCCAAATTAGGCCGCGGTGACCCAAATTAGAGGGTGATTCAGCCGAATTGCCCGATTACCAGGCGGCCGGCGCCGGTGATGCTGACGGTGTGGAACCCCGAACTGATGGTCTTCACCGTCAGCCAGCCCTCGGACTTGCACTCATCGATCGTGCGCCAAAGGATCGAGCCTTCGGCCAGTTCCTGGGCGGCGATATCACCGGACATCACCAGAAGCTCGAGCAGCAGCCGTTGCTGCGGTAAGGGGGCGGCCATGCGGTCTTGTCTCCAATCCGTGCTTATGCACGCATGATCCATTGTCCAGGCAGCAACATAAGGCAGGGGCCCGGCGGAGGAAAATCAAATCCCGGCAGGCCGCCCTTTTGCGAATGAACGGCCGCACCCTATGATGGGTGAGCGATTGCCGCTTACCGGAAGGCATGTCATATCTGGTCCCCACCGCCGCGCGGCATCGCGCGGCGCCGAAATCGAGGGATTGTCGGCAATGACATCACCCGCCAAGGTCACCGTAATCGGCGCCGGCATCGTCGGCATCGTCAGCGCCAATTTTCTTCAGCGCGACGGCCACGCCGTTACGGTGGTGGATCCCCGCCCGCCCGGCGAGGGCTGCTCGCGGGGGAACGCCGGCAATATCAGCCCGGGCTCGTGCCTGCCGATCGCCCTGCCCGGCGTCCTTGCCAACGTCCCGGCCTGGCTTTTCGATCCTTTGGGGCCGTTGCGCCTTCGCCTTGGCTATCTGCCCCGGGCTTTGCCGTGGTTCGCGCGCTTCGCCAGGGCGGCGACGCGTGATCGGGCGCAAGCGACCGCGTACGCGCTTCGTACCTTGCATGTGCGAACGCTCGATCTTTACCAATCCCTGATCAGCGAGGCCGGGGCGCCCGACCTGATTACCCGCCCCGGTCAGCTCCATGTCTATGAAACCGAGGAGGCCTTCGCCGGCGCGCTCCTCGGCAGGGAAATTCTCCATGAGTGCGGCGTCGAGATGCAAGAACTCGATGGGCCCGAGATCCGAGATCTCGAGCCGTCCCTGGCGCCGATCTTTGCGCGCGCCGTCTTCTTTCCCGGCCATGGCTTTTGCCTCAGCCCGTTGCGCCTGGTCCAGACACTGGCCGAGAAATTCGTGCGTTCCGGGGGGACCATTCTGCGCCGGACCGTGACCGGCTTCGAAATCGGACCCGAGGGGCCGGAGCGGCTCCATACCGATGCCGGCGATCTCGATGTCGATACCCTGGTCATCGCCGCCGGCGCCTGGTCGGGAAAGCTGACGGCCAGGCTTGGCGACAAGGTGCCGCTGGAGGCGGAGCGCGGCTATCACCTGGAGCTTCCCGATCCCGGGACCGTGCCGAGCCGTTCCATTTCCTGGGGCGAGCGCAAATTCACCGCGACGCCGATGGAGATGGGGTTGCGGTTTGCCGGTACCGCCGAGTTCGCCGGGATCGACGCGCCGCCTGACTATCGCCGGGCGCGGATATTGCTCACCCACGGCAAACGCATGTTCCCGGGTCTGAATGGAGAGGGCGGGCGCGTCTGGATGGGGGCGCGACCGACCTTTCCCGATTCGCGCCCGGTGATCGGCCCGTCGACGCGGCATGGCAACGTCTTTTACGCCTTTGGCCACTCCCACACCGGCCTGACGGCGGCGCCGATGACGGGGAAGCTGATCGCCTCCCTCGTCGCCGGCCGCGCGCCGGAGATCGATCTGGCGCCGTTCAGGGTCGACCGGTTCTAGCGGTTTCCACGCCTGCCCTCCGTACGGCTTCGCCCCGCGGCCCAAAGCCTACGGGCGACGGGTCGGGCCTTCGCCACGCCGACCCGCTACGCCGAGGCGAGAGCGGCTCTCGCCTTGGCGAAGCCCTCGCCTCGGCGAAGCCTCCGGCGAAGCCAGGGTCGCTTCGGCGGAGCCAGGCCGCACAGGCGGGAGGCGGGTGAGTGGATCATGACCTGAAAGGGGCCAGGGGCGGCCGCCTTCAGCTGGTGATGCCAAGCTCGCTGAAGGGCAGGAAGTCGACGAGGTCGCCACGGCTGAGCGCGGTCAGGTCCTCGGGCAGCTCGATCAGGCCGTCGGATCGGGTGAGCGAGGTCAGGATTCCCGACCCCTCGCGGGGAAATCTGCGCGCCCAGCGCTTGCCGTCCTCGCCGGTCATCAGGCTGGCGCGCAGCCATTCGCGCCGGTCCGGCTTCTTCTTCAGATCGAAATCCACCGGCACGCGGTACATCACGGGCTCGGGCCACTTCCCTCCCGCCAGCACGGTCAGCATCGGGCGGGCGAAGCGCATCAGGCAAAGGGCCGCGGCCACCGGATTGCCGGGCAGGCCGACGAAGACCGCCGGGCCGACCTGGCCGAAGGCGAGGGGCCGGCCGGGCTTGATCGCCAGCTGCCAGAAATGGACGGAGCCAAGGGCGCGCAATACGGTGATGACGTGGTCCTCCTCGCCCCTCGAGGCGCCACCCGAGGTGATCACCACATGGTGATCCGCCGCCGCTTCGCCGATGGCGTCACGAACGGCGGTCTCGGTGTCCGGCAGGATGCCGAGGTCGCTTAACTCGCATCCCATGTTTCTCAGCATGGCGGCGAGCATATAGCGATTGGAATCGTAGACACCGCCGTCGGGCAGGGGCTGTCCCGGCTCGCGCAGTTCATCGCCGGTCGAGAACAAGGCGGCGCGGAGACGTTCGCCGACCGTAAGCGATGCCCTGCCGAGCGACGCCGCGACGCCGATGTCCTGGGGCCTCAGACGCAGCCCTTGCTCGAGCACGACTGAGCCCTTTTGGATGTCCTCGCCCGCCTTGCGGTAGTTCGCCCCGCGCGCGATGCCCGGCGGGATCACCACCATATCGCCTTTGAGCGCGATATCTTCTTCCATGACCACCGTGTCGGCGCCCTCCGGGACGACGGCGCCGGTAAAAATCCGCACCGCTCCGCCCGGTTCCAGGGCCTTCGCCGCGGGGTGGCCGGCGGCGGCGCGGTCGGTGACGGGGAGGCGGGTTTCACCCTTGGCCGCGAGATCGGCGAAGGCGAAGGCGTAACCATCGATGGCGGAATTGTCGAACCCCGGTACGTCGCGGTCGCTGACCACCCCAGCGGCGAGAAACCGGCCGTGGGCTTCCGATAGCGCCACCTCTTCGGCGCCGACCACCGGGCACACCCGTTCCTCCAGCAGCTTGAGGGCGTCCTCGGCCTTCATCCTTTCTGCCCCGGGGGCGAAGCAGTCATCCCTGAGCCGGGTCATTCGCGGGCGCCTATCCGGCAGTGGGTCAAGATGAACTCGGCGATCGCCTCGGCGTCGTCGAGCGCCAAGACCGGAACCTTAGCATCGGCAACCGGCCCGTCGGAAGCGATGGCGACGATCCTCGGGTCGTCGGGCGCGATCAGGGGCTTGCCGTTGGCCGCCCGGTGGACCTCGATCTTGTCGTGACCCAGTTTCTTGAATCCTTCGATGAGGACCAGATCCACCTCCGCCATGTGTTTCAGGAGTTCACCAAGGTCCGGCTCGGGCTCCTCCCTGAGCTCATGAATGAGCGCCCATCTTCTTGCCGAAGCGACCACGACCTCGGTCGCGCCGGCGGTGCGGTGACGGTGGCTGTCCTTGCCCGGCTGATCGATGTCGAAACTGAGATCGGCATGCTTGACGGTCGAAATCCTGAGCCCCCGGCCCGTCAGCAAGGAGACCAGACGCACCATCAGCGTCGTCTTGCCGCTGTTCCTCCACCCTGCCAAGCCGAACACCTTCATCGCGGTGACGCGCCCCTTGCGCTTACGACCCGCCCTTGGCGCGGAAGTTGGGAATGAAGAGCACCCGACCCTCGACGGTAAACTTGCCGATGGCGCGTTGGCCCTCGGGCGAGGTGATCCAGTCGATAAGCGCGCGCGCCTCCTTCGCCTTGACATGGGGGTGTTTCGCCGGGTTCACAAGCATGATGCCGTATTGGTTGAACAGGGGCGGATCGCCCTCGACCAGTATCTCGAGGTCCCTGCGGTTGCGGAAGCTCAGCCATGTCCCCCGGTCGGTAAGCGTATAGGCGTTCATGCCGGCGGCGATATTGAGCGTCGCGCCCATGCCCGACCCCGCCTCGCGGTACCAGGGATCGGACCTTCCCTCGGGCTCGATGCCGGCCGCCCGCCACAGCCGGCGCTCGGCCTTATGGGTGCCGCTGTCGTCCCCGCGCGAGACGAAGACGGCGCCCGACTTTTTGATCATCTGGAGCGCCGAAATGGCGTCATTAGTCCCGCCGATCTTCGCCGGGTCGTCCCTTGGCCCGACGATGACGAAATCGTTGTACATGACCTCGCGGCGCTCGATGCCGTGGCCGTCGGCGATCAACTTCAGCTCCGACGCCTTATCGTGCACCATCAACACATCGGCATCGCCGTTCCTAGCGCCGCGAAGGGCCTGGCCGGTGCCGACGGCGACGACATGCACCCTGATCCCGGTCTTGGATTCGAAAATCGGCAAAAGATAGGAAAGCAGGCCGGAGTTTTCGGTCGAGGTGGTCGACAGCATCCGCACCGACCTTTCCTGGGCCCCGCCCGGCGAGGCGAAGGTCGCGGTCAACAGCAGCGCGGCTAGGCCTGCGCGAAGGAGGGAAGCGAGGGTCATGGTCCAATCTCCCGGTTTCCGGTGTCCATGAGCGTCGTCAGGGCAGAAGCTCGCCGTTCAGGAAGGCTTCCGCGTGGGGGGTGCGGGGGTGCTCGAAGAATTCCTCCGCCCCCGCCCGTTCGATGAGGCGTCCTTGATGCATGAAGATGATGTCGTCGGCGAGGCGCCTGGCCTGGCCCAGATCGTGGGTGGTCATGATGATCTTGGTGCCGGCCTGGTGAATGGCGTTGATCATGTTCTCCACCTCCCGGGTGGCGGCGGGATCGAGGCTGGCGGTGGGCTCGTCGAGGAACAGCACCTCCGGCTCCATCACCCAGGCGCGGCCGAGCGCCAGCTTCTGCTGCTCGCCGGCGGACAAGACCCGCGCCGGCCGGGAGCGCATGGCGAAAAGACCGGCCCGTTTGAGCGCCTCCGCCGTCTTGGCGCGCCGAAGCTCGCGCGGCACCTTGCGCAGGCTGAGCACGTAATCGAGATTCGCCCCGACCGACCGGCGCAAGGTCATGGGGCGCTGGAACACCATGGCCTGATGCAGACTTGCCTTATTGCCGCCGCCGGGTCCTTCCCAGCGGATGGCGCCCGATGTCGGCTGCAGCAGCCCGTGGCTGAGGCGGAGCACGAGGCTCTTGCCGGCGCCGTTCGGGCCGAGGATGATGGTGCGGGTTCCGGGATCGAGGGTGACGGAGAACTCATCGACCAGCCGCGCGCCCTTGGCGACGTAGGAGACCTTGTCGAACACCAGAGGAAGGATTTGCGCATGCGTCGGCATCGCACTCTCAGCTCTCTGTCCTGTACGCCACGTCCCTGATGGCGTAGGCGGAGGCATTGATGCCGAGCGCGATGATGAGCAGGATGATCCCCAGCGCCAGGGCGATCTCCAGATTGCCCTTGCTGGTCTCGAGCGCGATCGAGGTGGTCATCACCCGGGTCAGATGATCGATATTGCCGCCGACGATCATCACCGCCCCGACCTCGGCGCTGGCCCGGCCGAAGCCCGCCAGGACCCCGGTCAGCAGGCTGAAGCGGCCGTCCCACAGCAATGTCCAGACGGCGCGCCCCGGTCCGACGCCGAAGGAGGTGAGTTGCTCGCCGTATTCCTGCCACAGATCCTCCACCGTCTGGCGCGTCAGCGCGGCGACGATCGGGCCGATAAGGATCGCCTGGGCGATGATCATGGCGGTCGGCGAATAGAGCAGGTTGAAGACGCCGAAGGGTCCGGCGCGGGACAACAGGAGATAGACGATCAGACCGACGACCACCGGCGGCAGCCCCATCAGGGCGTTGATAAGGACGACAAGAACGGGCCGGCCGGGAAACCGGAAGAGCGCCACCGCGGCGCCGACGGGCAGGCCGATGACGGCGGCGATGAGGACCGCGGTCAGGCTCACGCGCAAAGACAGGCCGATGATCTCGACCAGATCGGGGTCGAAATCGGCGATCAGCACCATCGCCTTGCCGAGCGCGCTCCAAATCTCACTCATGCTTTCGCGGTCCTTCCCTCATTCCCCGCGGTTCCCTGGTTCCGATCCACCGCATAGCGTCGACGTCACTTGCCCCCTGGTTTTATAGCGCTCCGGCCGAATCGCCAAGTTTCGCGGCAAGGCGCGCCGCTTCTTCCAAATCCTCGGGGCGGTTGGCGTTGAAGAAGGGATCGAAGGGTTCGGTGGTGAATTCGGCGTCCACCAGCCGGTAGCGCGCTGTCCAGATATCGACCTTGCGCACGCCTTCGGCGCGCATCGCCGCGTCGAGATCGTCCCGAAGGCGCACCGGCCACAGGCCGAAAACCGGATGTGCCCGCCCGCCCGAGGCCGCCCGGGCCATGTCGGCGCCATGCTCTTCGATCCGTTCGAGCGAACGGGACACGAAATCCAGGGGGAAGAACGGCGTGTCGGTGGCGAATGTCGCGATCCAGGGACAATCCGGCCGGTTGGCGCGCGCCCATTCCATGCCGGTAAGGACGCCGGCCAGCGGCCCGGCGGCGCCTTCGATGACATCGGCCGCCACCGGCAGGGCATAGGCGCCAAAACGTGTCGGATCGCCATTGGCGTTGAGCACCAGCGTCGCCGTCTGCCCCCGCGCCCGTTCGACGGCGTAATCGAGGATCGTGCGTGGGCCGAGGAGGCGAAGGCACTTGTCGCCCCCGCCCATGCGCCGCGCGAGGCCGCCCGCCAATAAAACCCCGACGACGCCTTCTCCCCGATCCCCGGTCATGTCAGCCCTTGCCGTTTAGCGCCCGCGTGAGGCGAGGCAATCGAACGGGCCGGTCCTGGCGCCGAAACGAATGCCATATCAGCCCGCGGCTAGAGATCCGCGTCGGCGCGGGCGGCCTTGCGCTGATGGCGGGCGGATTCCTCGCCGACGTCCTTCGGATCGGCGTCGTAGACGATCCTCTCCGCCCCCGCCAGGGCGACGAAGCGCTTGCCCCTGGCCCGGCCGATCAGCGTCAAATTGGCCTCGCGGGCAAGATCGACCCCCCAGGAGGTAAAGCCGGAACGCGAAATCAGGATCGGCACCCGCATCTGCACCGTCTTGATGATCATCTCGCTGGTCAGCCGCCCGGTGGTGTAGAAGATCTTGTCCTCGGGCGTGATCCCCTCGAGGAACATGTAACCGGCGATCTTGTCCACGGCGTTGTGCCGGCCGACGTCCTCCATGTAGATCAGCGGCTTATCCTCCCGGCACAGCACCGCGCCGTGAATCGCCCCGGCCTTGAGATAGAGGCTGGGCGAGGTGTTGATCTTCCGGGTCAAGCCATAGAGCCACGAGGTCCTGAGCCTGGCGTCCTTCGACAGCTCGATGTCGTCGAATTTCTCCATCAAATCGCCGAACACCGTGCCCTGGGCGCAGCCCGAGGTCCTGACCTTCTTCTTCAGCTTTTCCTCGTAGTCGGTCTCGCGCTTGGTGCGCACGACGACGATCTCGAGCTCGTCGTCGTGATCGATGCCGGTGATCTCGTCGTCCGCGAGCAGCATGTTCTGGTTCAACAGAAAGCCCAGCGCCAGGTATTCGGGATAATCGCCGATGGTCATCATGGTGACGATTTCCTGGCTGTTGAGGAAAAGCGTGAGGGAGCGCTCGACCACCACCGAGGTCTCGATCGGCTTGCCGTCATGGTCGATGCCCTTGACCGCCTTGGAGAGACGGGGATCGTCGGGGTCAGGCTTGAGCAGGAAATCTCCCATCTTCCCAACCTTATTCGGCGGCCTCGGCGCGGCCGATCCTCTCCACGCGCGCGGCGCAGAACTTGAATTCCGGGATCTTGCCGAAGGGATCGAGCGCCGGGTTGGTCAGCAGGTTCGCCGCCGCCTCGACGAAGCAGAACGGGATGAAGATCACACCGTCGGGTATGGCCGAATCCATCCGCGCGGTGATCTCGATCGCCCCCCGGCGAGTAGCGACGCGTATGGTGTCGCCGCCGCTGGCGCCTAAGCTCCGAAGGTCGGCGGGCGATAAGCTGGCGACCGCCTCGGGCTCCAGTTCATCGAGCATCGTCGCCCGCCGGGACATCGCCCCGGTGTGCCAGTGCTCCAATTGCGTGCCCGTCGTCAGGATCATCGGGTAGTCCGCATCCGGCGTCTCGTCGGGGGGGACGATCGCGGCGGGGACGAACTTGCCGCGACCGTTCGCCGTCGGGAAGCCGTCGGAGAAGACAACGTCCTGGCCGGGCTTATCGGGCGCCTCGCAGGGGTAGGTGACGGCGCCCTCGCGCTCGAGCCGGCCCCAGGAGATGTTGTCGAGCGACTCCATCGCCTTTCCCATCTCCCCATAGACGTCGCGGGGGTGGGTGTAGTTCCAATCGAGGCCGATGCCGCGGGCGATCTCCTGGATGATCCACCAGTCCTGGCGGGCGTCGCCGGGCGGATCGAGCGCCTTGCGTCCCATCTGCACCTGGCGGTTGGTGTTGGTCACCGTGCCGTCCTTCTCGGGCCAGGCCGAGGCCGGCAGGACGACGTCGGCGTAGGACGCCGTCTCGGTCAGGAAGATGTCCTGGACCACGAGATGCTCGAGCTTGGCCAGCGCTTCGCGGGCGTGATGGCCGTCGGGGTCGGACATGGCCGGGTTTTCGCCCATGATGTACATGCCCTTGATCACATCGGCATGCACCGCGTCCATGATCTCGACCACCGTCAGGCCGGGCTCGGGATCGAGCTTGGTTTGCCAGAGGTCCTCGAAGCGGGCCCGGATCTCGTCGTCGCCGACCGGCTTGTAGTCCGGGAACACCATCGGGATGAGGCCGACGTCGGACGCCCCTTGGACGTTGTTCTGACCGCGCAACGGATGCAGTCCGGTGCCGGGACGGCCGACCTGGCCGCACATCAGGGCGAGGGATATCAGGCACCTTGCGTTGTCGGTGCCGTGGACGTGCTGGGAAATGCCCATGCCCCAGAAGATGATCGCCGACTTGGCGGTGGCGTAGAGCCTGGCGACGGTGCGGATCAGCTCCGCCTCGATGCCGCAAACCTCTTCCATCTTCTCCGGCGCATAATCCTTGAGATGCTCGCTCAGACGCTCGAAGCCCTCGGTATGGGCGGAGACGTAGTTCTGGCTGTAGAGCTTCTCCTCGACGATCACGTGCATCATCGCATTCAGCAAGGAGACATCGGCGCCCGACTTGAACTGCATCATGTGGGTGGCGTGGCGCTTCAAGGCCTGGCCGCGCGGGTCCATGACGATCAGCGCCGCGCCGAGTTTGGCGGCGTTCTTGAAGTAGGTCGCCGCCACCGGATGGTTCTCGGCGGGATTGGCGCCGATGACGATGATGACTTCGGCGTTCGCCGCCTCGGTGAAGGGCGCCGTGACCGCGGCCGAGCCGATGGTCTCCATCAACGCCGCCACCGAAGAGGCATGGCAGAGCCGGGTGCAGTGATCGACGTTGTTGCCGCCGAAGCCCGTGCGCACCAGCTTCTGGAACAAGTACGCCTCCTCGTTCGAGCCCTTGGCCGAGCCGAAACCGGCAAGCGCCTTGGCGCCGTCGCGATCGCGGATGGTCTTGAAGCCCTCGGCGGCGCGCTTCAAGGCTTCCTCCCAGCTCGCCTCGCGGAAATGGGTGAAGGGGTGGGCGGGGTCGATATCAGGATCGACGGTCTTGGGCGCGTCGTCGAGGCGGATCAGCGGCTTCATCAGGCGGTCCGGATGGGTGATATAGTCGAAGCCGAAGCGGCCCTTGACGCAAAGGCGGTTCTGGTTCGAAGGGCCGTCGCGTCCGTCGACATAGAGGATCTTCTCGTCGCGGATGTTGTAGGTGATCTGACAGCCGACGCCGCAATAGGGGCAGACGCTGTCGACTTGCCTGTCGGCCTTGGCGTCTCCGATGCCCGCTTCGTCCATCACCGATGCCGGCATCAGGGCGCCGGTGGGGCAGGCCTGGATGCATTCGCCGCAGGCGACACAGGTGCTCTGCCCCATGGGATCGTCGAAATCGAAAACGATCTTCGATGCGGCACCGCGCCCGGCCATGCCGATCACGTCGTTGACCTGGACCTCGCGGCAGGCGCGGACGCAGAGATTACAGTGGATGCAGGCATCGAGATGCACCGCCATGGCGGTATGGCTGAGATCGGCCGGAGGCGCCGTGCGCGGCGCAAAGCGGCTCTCCGTCACCTCCATGCGTCCGGCCCAGTTCCAAAGCATCGAATCCGGGTCGTGGGCGCGATCGCGCTTCGGCTGATCGGCGAGCAACAGCTCCATCACCATGCGCCTCGCGGCGCTTGCCCGCTCCGATCCGCTCAGGACCTTCATGTCCGCTGTCGGGGTGCGGATGCAAGACGCGGCGAGCACGCGCTCGCCCTCGATCTCGACCATGCAGGCGCGGCAGTTGCCGTCGGCGCGATAGCCCGGATCGGGCGCATAGCAGAGATGGGGTATCTCGATCCCCTGGCGCTTGGCGACCTGCCAGATGGTCTCTCCGTCCCGGGCCTCGACCTTCCGGCCGTCGAGGGTGAATTTTATCGCGCCCACCATATCAGGCCTCCGAGAGCTCCAAATCCTCGCGGAAATGGGTCAGCACCGAGTTGAGCGGATTGGCCGCCGCCTGGCCGAGGCCGCAGATCGAGGCGTCGGCCATCGCCCGGCCGAGTTCCTTGAGCAACGGCTCGTCCCATGCGGGCTGCTCCATCAGCTTCACCGCCTTTTCGGTGCCGACCCGGCACGGCGTGCACTGGCCGCAGCTTTCGTCCTCGAAGAAGCGCATGAGGTTGAGCGCCACCGCCTTCATGTCGTCCTGATCGGACAGGATGATGACGGCGTGGGAGCCGATGAAACAGCCGTGGCTCTCGAGCGCCCCGAAATCGAGCGGGATGTCGGCCATCGAGGCCGGCAATATGCCCCCCGACGCGCCGCCCGGGAGATACCCCTTGAAGCGATGGCCGTCGGCCATGCCGGAACAATATTCCTCGATCAGCTCACGCGCCGTGATCCCCGCCGGGGCAACCTTGACGCCCGGCTCCTTGACCCGGCCCGAGACCGAGTAGCTCCGCACCCCCTTGTGGCCGTTGCGGCCCTGGCTGGCGAACCAATCGGCCCCCTTCTCGACGATGTCGCGAATCCAGTGAACGGTCTCGACATTGTTGATCAGGGTCGGACGGCCGAACAGCCCGACCTGGGCGGCGTAGGGCGGGCGGTGGCGGGGCAGGCCGCGTTTGCCCTCGAGGCTCTCGAGCATCGCCGATTCCTCGCCGCAGATATAGGCGCCGGCGCCACGGCGTAAATGGATGCCGTCTTCGGGCGCCAGTCCCGCCTGTTCGAGATGCGCGATCTCTTTCAGCAGAACCTCGCGCACGCCGGGGTATTCGTCGCGGAGATAGATGTAGACCGATTGCGATTCCACCACCCACGCGGCGATGAGCGCGCCTTCGAGGAACCGGTGGGGGTCTTTCTCCATGTAATGGCGGTCCTTGAAGGTCCCGGGCTCGCCCTCATCGGCGTTGATGGCGACCATCCGCGGCTTGGGCTCGGCGCGCACGAACGTCATCTTGCGCCCGATGGGGAAGCCGGCGCCGCCAAGCCCGCGCAGGCCCGCATCATCGAGCGCCGCGATCACGCTTTCCACTTCCCGGCGCCCTTCGAGGCAGTCCCGCAACAGGGAATAGCCGCCTTGCGATCCGTAGGCGTCGAAATCCACGTAGCCCGGTATATCGGGCGCCAGATTCTTCTCGTCGATGGCTTGGCGCACGGCATCAACCGTGGCGTTCTCGACGTGGTAATGACCGGCCTCGGCCACCGGCGCCCTGTCACAGCGCCCCATGCAGGGCGCCCTTACGACGCGCACGCCGGCGCCGCAATTTTCCTTAAGCGCGGCCAGCAGTTCACCCCCACCCATCAATTCGCAGGTCAGGCTGTCGCAGACCCTGACGGTGACGGCCGGCGGCGGCTCTTCCCCTTCCTTGACGACGTCGAAATGGGCGTAAAAGGTCGCGACCTCGTAGACCTCGGTCATGGCGAGGCGCATCTCATCGGCAAGGGCGGCGAGATGGGCGGCCGAGAGGTGGTGATAGGCGTCCTGGATGAGATGGAGATGCTCGATCAGAAGGTCGCGCCGGCGCGGACGATCACCAAGCAGCGCCCTGACCTCGGCCAACGCTTGGGCGTCGAGCTGACGGCCCTTGGGCTCGGGCCTTCCGCGCTTGCGCCCGGCGCCGGGGTGGCGGCGTCTCTCCCCCGCTTGCATGACCTCTGACATCGCTTCGTTCTCTCCTGGCGGCCCCACGGATCCTTTCCCGGTACCTTATATTATTCACCTATCCGGGTCTCGGGCACGGGCGCCATTTTACCGGATCATCCTCGCCAATGGTAGACCCGCGTAAGCGCAGCTTTCCCGGCTCCAGTACTTACTTTCATAGGAGGATGGATGCGCCCCCCCAGCGCCGTTAAAGCAGGCCCGCACCGCGCGCCCAGCGGTACTTGGCGCCGAGCACCACGACGGGAAGCTCGGTGGTATAGGGATAGGCCACGATGCCCCGCTCATAGAGGTATTCGGACGCCTCCTCGACAGCGACATCGCCGACGAGCGACGCCACGACGGGCTTGCGGATACCATTTGCCCGGCACTCCTCCACCACCTCGCCCAGCAGTTCGGCGAACACCATGGGCGGCGTGATGATGGTGTGCCAGTAGCCAAGAATCAAGGCGTCGATGCGGTCGTCCTCGAGCCCCAGCTTGATGGTGTTGCGATAGGTGCTTGGCGGTTCGCCGCCGGTGATGTCGACCGGGTTGCCCGCCGCCCCGAAGGGCGGGATGAACTCGCGGAACGCCTTATCGAGATCGTCGGGCATTTCCATCAGTTCGAGGCCGTTATCGACGCAGGCATCGGACAGCAGCACGCCGGAGCCGCCGGCGCCGGTGATGATCAGCACGTTCTCGCCCCGAGGGGTGGGGAGTTTCGGCAGGCCGCGGGCGAACTGCAGCATGTCGTTCAGCGACATGGCGCGGATGACGCCCGATTGGCGCAGGATGTCGTCGTAGATCTGATCGTCGCCGGCCAAGGCCGCGGTATGGGAGGCGGCCGCGCGCGCGCCCATGGCGGTGCGCCCGGCCTTGAGCACGACGATCGGCTTCTTCTTCGAAACGCGCTCCGCCACCTCGGCGAAGCTGCGCCCGTCCTTGAGGTCCTCGACATGCATGGCGATAACGTCGGTGTTGTCGTCCTGCTCGAAGAAGGTGAGGAGGTCGTCCTCGTCGAGGTCGGACTTGTTGCCCAGGCCGACGATCGCCGAGACCCCCATCTTGGTCGAGCGCGAAAAGCCGATGATCGACATGCCGACGCCACCGCTTTGCGACGACAGGGCGACCTTGCCGACGACGTCGTAAGGTGTACAGAAGGTGGCGCAGAGCTTCTTCGGCGTGTAGTAGAAGCCGTAGATGTTCGGCCCCATCACCCGGACATTGTGCTTGCGCGCGATCGCCACCATCTCCTTTTGCAGCTCGACCTCGCCGGTTTCGGCGAAGCCCGACGGGATCATGATGGCGCCGGCGATGTTCTTCTCGCCGACCTCCTCGAGCGCCTGGAGAACGAACTTGGCGGGGATGGCGAAGACGGCGATATCGACCTCGCCCTCGATGTCCTTGACGCTCTTGTAGCATTTGCGCCCGAGGATCTCGTCGGCGCGCGGGTTGATGGGATAGATCTCGCCCTGATAGCCGCCGTTGATCAGGTTCTTCATCACCGAATTGCCGATCTTGCCCTCCTCCGCCGAGGCGCCGATCACGGCCACCGCATCGGGCTCCATGATGCGCTTCATGGCGGCGAGGATTTCCTCCTGGGAGGGGCGGAAGGGCGCTTCCGGCTTTGAGAAATCGACGATCATGCGGACATCGACCGCGGTTGCCCCGTCCGCGCGGGCGAACACCGGGTTGAGGTCGATCTCGCTGATTTCCGGGAAGTCGTCGACCAGTTTCGAAACGCTGATGATGATCGCCGCCAACGCCTCGCGGTCGACCGGCTTGGCGCCCCTGACGCCGTGCAGGATTTCCGCCGCCCTGATGCCTTCGATCATCGACAGCGCGTTGATGCGGTCCGTCGGCGCGAGGCGGAAGGTGACGTCCTTGAGCACCTCCACCAGCACGCCGCCAAGCCCGAAGGCGACGACCTTGCCGAAGCTTTGATCGGTGACGGCGCCGACGATAACCTCCTGGGCTTGGGGCAGCATCTGCTGCACCTGGACCCCGGCGATGTCGGCGCCCGCTTGAAAGTCCTTGGCGTTGGCGATGATGGTGTCGTAACCCTTGGCCACGGCCTCGGCGTCCTCGAGACCGGTCAGCACCCCGCCGGCCTCGGTCTTGTGCAGGATGTCCGGGGAGACGATCTTCAGGACCGCGGGATAGCCGATCTCCGCGGCGAGCTTCACCGCCTCATCATTCGAGGTCGCAAGCCCCTCCTTGGGCACGGGGATGGCGTAGGCGTCGCAGACCTTCTTGGCTTCGGGCGCGCTCAACGCCGTGCGCCCGTCGGCCTTGACCTGGTCCAATACCGCCCTGACCGCTTCTTGATCGTGATTCTTTATTGATTGATCGTTATTCATTATCGACTCCGGTTTCGACGTCGTTTGCCGTCGCGTTACAGATGCTCTCTACATCCTACAATAAAACCGCCGGGCCTTATCCGGGCCGCAATCACGTTTGCGTTACAGCCTTAGAAGAGCGCTACCCGGCCACGCCCGACCCGTCCTCCGCGGCGGCGGCGCCTGCCGGCGCCAAGCCAGGCCGCCGCCGCCGAGGGTGGAGGCCTCAGATCGCGCCGGTCTCACGCGCTTCTTCTATCTCGCTATCGGCGAAGCCGACGATGTCCTTGAGGATCTCCTCGGTATGTTCGCCGAGGAGCGGCGGGGTCGTCACCTCGACCGGCGAATCGGAAAGCTTGATGGGACAGCCGACGGTCTTG
Organism: Pseudomonadota bacterium; assembly: GCA_022545545.1. Classification (GTDB taxonomy): domain Bacteria; phylum Pseudomonadota; class Alphaproteobacteria; order SMXQ01; family SMXQ01; genus JACZQV01. The sequence continues at coordinate 4,973 of JACZQV010000025.1, read as the reverse complement.
AACGTGCCCCTTTCGGGATGGGCGACCTCGACCACGATGCCCCTCTCGGCGAGGGATTGGTCCTCGATCAACTCCTTCATGTCGAGGATCGGGCCGCAGGGGACGCCGCCGGCGTTGAGCGCCCGCATGACCTCGTACTTGGTGTAATTTTGCGTCCATTCCTCGACCATCCGGAACACTTCCTGGAGGCGGGACACCCTGGCTTCCGGCGTCGCGTAGTCGGGGTGGTCGATGAGGTCGTCGCGCCCGATGACCTTCATTAACGACGCCCAGCCCTGGGGCTGAATGATCACGTAGGCATAGTCGTTGGGACCGCCGGGCTTGCATTTCAGGGCCGAACCCGGCTGACCGCCGCCCGACGCGTTGGCCGAGCGCGGCACCGCGTCGCCGAAGGTCTTGTTGGGATATTCGCGCAGAGGCCCGTGGGCCAGGCGCTGCTGGTCGCGCATCTTGACCCGGCACAGATTGAGGACCGCGTCCTGCATGGCGACCTCGACCCGTTGGCCGCGCCCGGTCTTTTCCCGCTGCAGCAGCGCCGCCAGGATGCCGGCGACCAAGTGAATCCCCGTTCCACTGTCGCCGATCTGGGCGCCGGTGCCGGTCGGTGGGCCGTCCTCCCAGCCGGTCGTGCTCATCGATCCGCCCATGGCCTGGGCGACGGTCTCGTAAGCCTTGCACTCGACGAAGGGGCCCGGCCCGAAGCCCTTGCCCGAGGCGTAGATGATGCGTGGATTGATCTTCCGAATCGCCTCCCAGGTGAAACCCTGGCGGTCAAGCGCCCCGGGACCGAAGTTCTCCACCAGCAGGTCGCAGACCTCGATGAGCCTGGAGAAGATCTCCTTGCCCTTGTCGGTCTTGGTGTTGATGGTGATCGAGCGCTTGTTGCAATTGAGCATGGTGAAATACAGGCTGTCGACGTCGGGCAGGTCACGGAGCTGCTGGCGGGTGATGTCGCCGCGGCCCGGCAGCTCGACCTTGATGACGTCGGCGCCGAGCCACGCCAGAATCTGGGTGCACGAGGGCCCCAACTGGACGTGGGTCATGTCGAGAACGCGGATACCTTCGAGGGCTTTTCCCATTTTCTTCCTGACGACTGCTAAGCCAAACCGAGACTGTCCTATTGATCGCGGGCCTATTGATCGCGGGCCTATTGATCGCGGGCGCACCGTCGGCGCCCCGGTCGGGGCTACTTGTACATGGTCTGCCGCTTGGTCCCGGGCGCCCAGATGTCGATATCGACCCAGATGTTGACCAGCGCCGGCTTGCCCGAGGCCACGGCTTCGCGCGCGCGCTCGAGCGCCGGGCGGATCTGGCCGGGCTCGCGCACCTCCTCGCCGTGCCCGCCGAGCATCTCGGCGAACTTGTCGTAGGGGACGTCGCCCAGCATGTTGCCGACATTGCCCCGCTGCTCGCCGTATTTCATGATCTGGCCGCAGCGGATCTGGTTCATCGACGAATTGTTGCCGACGATGCCCAGGAACGGCAGGTCGAAGCGCACGCAGGTCTCGAAATCCCAGCCGGTAAGCGAGAACGCGCCGTCGCCGAAATAGCAGAGAACCTCCTTCTCGGGATGGACGAACTTCGACGCCATGGCGAAGGGGACGCCGACGCCGAGGGTGCCGAGCGGCCCCGGATCCATCCAATGGCCGGGCGAGCGCGGCTGGACGGCCTGGGCCGAGATGGTGACGACGTCGCCGCCGTCGCCGATATAGATCGTGTCCTCGGTCAGGAACTCGTTGATCTCATAGGCGACGCGGTAGGGATTGATCGGCACGGCGTCGGACTTTAATTCGGGGAGGAGCTTCTCGTAGGCCGCTTCCTCCGCCGCCCTCAGCTCCTTCATCCAGGCCCGGCGTTTGCCGGCGCCGTTGTCCACCCGCCCCGTCGCCGCCGCCGTCACCGCCGAGAGCACGGTGCCGATATCGCCGACGAGGCCGAGCGAGATGTCGCGGTTCTTGCCGACGGTGCGGTAATCGAGGTCGATCTGCACCACCGTGGCGTCGGCGCGAAGCCGCGATCCATAGCCCATGCGGAAATCGAACGGCGTGCCGGCGATGACGATGACGTCGGCCTTATCGAAGGCGGCGCGCCGGGTGCGGTGGAAGTGATGGGGATCGCCGGGCGGGAACGTGCCGCGGCCCGAGCCGTTGAGATAGGCCGGGATGTTGAAGGCGCGGGCGAACTCCTTGGCGGCCTCGGTGGCGCGCGAGGTCCAAACCTGGGTGCCGAACAGCACGCAGGGGCGCTCGGAAGCCACCAGGATGTCGGCCAGCTTCTCGATATCGGCGGGATCGGCCGCCAATTTGGTCGAGGCGCGGTAATGCCCGGCCTCGGGGATGCGGGCGTCGCTGAGATCGATCTTGGCGTCGAGCACGTCGCGGGGAATCTCGAGGAAGGATGGGCCCGGCGCGCCGTTATGACATTCGCGGAACGCCATCGACACCATGTCGGCGATGCGCGCCGTCGACGGCACGGTGGCGGCGAACTTGGTGATCGGCTGGAGGATGTCGACATGGGGCAGGTCCTGGAGCGAGCCCATCTTGTGCTGGCCGAGCGCGCCCTGGCCGCCGATCAACAGCATCGGACTTTCGGCGCGAAAGGCGTTGGCGATGCCGGTGATGGCGTCGGTGGTGCCGGGGCCGGCGGTGACGACGGCGCAGCCGGTCTTGCCGCTCTGGCGTGAATAACCGTCGGCGGCGTGGGCCGCCACCTGTTCGTGGCGCACGTCGATGATCTTGATGCCCTCGTCCAGGCAGCCGTCATAGATGTCGATGATGTGGCCGCCGCAAAGGGTGAAGATGACGTCGACGCCTTCGTTCTTCAGCGCCTTGGCGACCAGGTGGCCGCCTGAGATGGTCTCGGGCGCCGTCACGTCCGCTTGCTTGGCCGCTTTCTTGGCCGCTTCCGCCATGTTCATTCTCCAATCGGGTGGTAGGTATCGGCTGAGGGGGTGTTCAATCCAGATAGTGGACGTTGTTGGCGACATGGGCCGCGAGATCGAGGGTGTGTTCGCGCGCCAGGCGCTCGGCCAGTTCGGTGTCCCTGTCTTCCAGCGCCTCGATGATGTTCATGTGATCGATGATGGAGCGGCTCGCGCGGTCGTCCTCGGCGATGGTGCGCATGCGGATCGAGCGGATGTGGATGAAGGTGTTCTCGGTCAGCTTCTTCATCAGATCGCACCGCGCGAGGTTGAGGAGCGCCTGGTGGAAACGGATGTTGGCCTCGGAATATTCGTCGATGTTGGCCTGCACCTGGTTGTTCTCGAAGGTGGCGAACATCTTGCGCAGGCTGGCGATCTCCTTATCGGCGGCATTGAGCGTAATCAGGCGCGCCGCCATGCTCTCGAGCGCCGCCCAGACGGTGATCATCTCGAGGATCTCGTCCTTGGTCTTGCGCACCACGAAGGCGCCGCGCCGCGGCACCGTGCGCACCAGCCCTTCCTGCTCGAGCCGGGCGATGGCCTCGCGGATCGGCGTCCTGGAGACGCCGAGCTCATCGGACAGCCGGCGCTCATCGAGGCGGAGCTCCTCGGCGTCATAGATGTTCATCGACGTGATGGCGCTCTTCAGGGCGTCGTAGACCTTGGCCTTGAGGCTGAAATTCGCGTCGATCGGCTGGATCACGGGTCGCGCCGGGGCCATGTCACGATCACCCTTGGCTCTGCCTTGTTGCAAGTTCGCGCGCCCATGCGCTCGGGTGCCGGCACATGCCGGGTCCGGGCGGTCGAATCCGGGGCTTCGGTATATGGTATACAATATACCATATACCTCCCAAAAAGCAAGGCTTCGCTTGGCCTCGAGCGCCCTTTTTTTGGCGATTATATACTTTTACTGAACACTGGCGACTCGCTACCATGGGTTAACGCTTATGGGAGGCACGCCATGACAGACCACGCCGCAATCCCTATCGGCAAGATCGAGGGCTCAATAGTCACCGATGACGGCAACCATGCGCTGTTTGAATTTTCTACGGATAAAGATGAAAAGGTCGCGATCGCCGTGCCCACGGACCAACTCCCCCAACTCATATTGCTGGCTTCGCAAGCGATGGGGAACGCCCAAAAGATTCTACGGACCGACCCGAAGATGAAACACATATTCCAAACGATGCGGTGGGAGATCGGGGCGCTTCCGGGTGGGCAACATGTAGTTCTCAGCTTTCGGGTAGAGGGCGGCTCTGAATTGTCATTTCAGGTGGGCAAGACCGACGCACGGAATATGCGGGATGCGCTCGATGTCGTTTTGGGGCACGCGGCCAGTCTCGAGAACAGCGATACCGCGAAGCACTGATGGATTGGGCGATCTTTGGGCGTGAGCGCGGCTTTCTGGGGGCCCGGCCGGCGCGCCGGCGCGCCCCTTAGGGCTCCGGCGGTTCGCCGGGGCCATCGGGGCGGCGGGCCGGAGGGGCCGATTCCGGCGCTTTCAGGCGGATTTCAGCCGGCCCCCGGCGTTCTTCAGGCGTCCGTCGGGCGGCGGTATTTGTCCAGCGCCATCTTGATCAACGGTAGGACGAAGAACGCGATGGCGATCATCATGATGGTGCCGGCGTAGGGGCGGGTGAAGAAGATCGAGAACGAGCCGCCGGAAATCAACAGCGACTGCCTAAGCGCCGGTTCCGCCAGCGGCCCCAGCACGATGGCGAGGACCGTCGGCGCCATCGGGTAGTCGAGCTTGCGCATGAAATAGCCGACGATGCCGAAGATCAGCATCAGCCAGACGTCGTGCATGTCCAGCGTCGGCACGAAACCGCCGACGATGCAGAGCACGAAGATGATGGGCGCGAGGATGGTGAAGGGCATCTTCAGCACCCAGATGAAGGCCGGGATGAAGGCGATGTTGATCAACAGCGAAAACAGGTTGGCGGCGTACAGGCTGGCGATAAAGCCCCAGACGAAATCGGGGTGGTCGATGAACACCATGGGTCCCGGCTCGAGGCCCCAGATCACCATGCCGCCCACAAGGATCGCCGTCGTC
>JACZQV010000126.1 GCA_022545545.1 Pseudomonadota bacterium | reverse complement strand
CTATGAAAGTGAGTACTGGAGAATGAAGGCGCGCGACGCCGTGGTCGCGGCGGCGGCGGCCGTCATCGCCAGCGGGCTGGTGGCCCTGCCGGTGTTCGACCGGCTGGAGGGCATGGCGCTCGATAGCCTTTTCTGGTTGCGCCATCAAGCCTTCGGCGCCCGCCATGCCCCGGCGACATCGCCCACCGTCGTCATCGCCATCGATGAAGAGACCTACCGGCGGGCGCCGTTCCGCGACTCGCCCAAGGTCATGTGGACGAAAGAGCTGGCCCAAGTCCTGACCGCTACGCTCGACGCCGGCGCCCGGGTGGTCGGCTTCGACGTCATTTTCCCGACCTCGGTCGAGTCCTTCATTCCGGGCTTCGACCGAAATCTTCTCATCGCGCTCAACCGGGCGAGCCGCGAGAACCGGGTGGTGTTGGGCAAGGTCCAGCACCAGTTGAAGCCGATCAAGCCTTTCGCCGGCTATGGTTTCGCCGTCGGCGGCGCCAGGAACATCCGCGCGGTCAACGCCTTCGCCGATGACGACGGTGTGATCCGCCGCATTCCCCTGACCTTCAAAACGCAGTCCCGCGGCGGGGAGACCCGCGCCGAACCCTCCATGGCGCTCGAGCTTGCGTCCCGCGCCCTTGGCGAGGACCCGCGCCTCGCCGCCGATGGCGCCATGGTGCTCGGCGGTTATGCCATTCCGGGCTCGAAGGCCAACCAAATGACGGTCAATTTCGGCGCAACCGTCCCCGCCTATTCCTTCGCCGATATCCATGCCTGCGCAAGGAAGGACCGGAAGGCGTACTTCAAGAAACATTTCGCCGGCAAGGTGGTCCTGATCGGCGTCGTTCTGGACGTCGAGGACCGCAAGCTGACCTCGGCGCGTTACATCACCAGGCCCGAGGGCACAGGCGCGGCCGAGCGCTGCGAACTGCCGTTGATGGAGGGGCTTTTGCTGGAGGGGCTGGTCCGCGATACCATCCCCGGTGTTTTCGTCCATGCCACCGCCGTCAACAACCTGTTGCGCAAAGAAGCGGTGAGAGAACCGGACCGCACTGTATACGCCCTCATCACCCTGGTTCTGGCACTGGTCATTGCGGCGCTGACCATGTGGCTGGCGCCGGCGCCGGCGGGATTGGCCCTGGCGGCGCTGGCGCTGATCTGGGCGGGGGCGGCGACATTCGCCTTCAAGGGCGGCTTGGTCTTGCCGCTGCTCGACCCGTTGGCCGCCGGGGGGCTGACTTTCAGCGTCCTGCTCGGCTACCGCTTCAGCGTATCGGACAAGGACAAGCGCTACCTCCGCAAGATGTTCTCCTATTATCTCGCGCCGGCGGTCGTGGAGCAGCTTGTCGCCGATCCGTCACGCCTCAAGCTCGGCGGTGAAAGACGGGAATTGACGGTCATCTTCACCGATATCACCGGCTTCACCACCCTCACCGAAAGCACCGATCCGACCGTCCTCGTGCCCATTCTCAACACCTATCTCGACCGCATGAGCCAAGTCATCCTGAAACATGGGGGAACCATCGACAAGATCATCGGCGACGCCTTGATGTCCCTTTTCAACGCCCCGGCCGACCAGCCGGACCACGCCGCCCGCGCCGTCGCTTGCGCCCTTGCCCTCGACCAGTGCGCGCAGGCCTTCGTCGCCGAGCAAGCCGCCCAGGGGATCGACTTCGGCGCCACCCGCATCGGCGTGCATACCGGTATGGCGGTGGTCGGCAATTTCGGCGGCGAGGCGCGCTTCGACTACACGGCGCACGGCGATACCATCAACATCGCGGCCCGGCTGGAAGGCGCCAACAAGCATCTGGGAACGCTGATTTGCATCAGCGGCGCGACGGTCGAGCAGTGCGGCGAACGGGACTTTCGGCCGGTCGGCAGTCTCGTGTTGAAGGGCAAGTCCGAAAGCGTCGAGGTATTCGAACCGATCCCGGAAGAGGTCGTCGATTCTCCGAAGACCGCCGAATATTCGCGGGCGTTCGACCTGCTGGGAAGCGGCAGCACGGAAGCACGCGCCGCGTTTTCCGGCCTGGCCGAGAAATACCCCGATGACGGGCTTATCCGCTTCCATGCCAAGCGTCTCATGGCGGGCGAAGCCACGAGCCTTATCGTCATGGAGGAAAAGTGAAGTAATGTCATAAGCGTTCATGAACGGACCCGCTTGGGGGGCACGGCCCATGGCGAAGGGCGAAGAGACGCTTGCCGGCATCGACATCCTCGGGCATCTGCCCCGCCGCGGTCTCGACCGTCCCCACCCACGCGGAATTCGCTTCCCGCGTCAGCACCCACCGCGAAGCGGTGACGCGGGAGGAGAGCGCGCTCGAGCGCGCCGGCCATGACGGCGGCGATTTCCTGTTCGTGCGCAAGCGTTGAGGGTGATCCCGCCGGCACCTCCCGTCCCTGATGATGGCCGAGCCGGATTGGAGGGATCGGCGCCGGCGATCCTCGGGCCCGAGTGAATATCCCCCGCGGGGTCAGAGCCTGTAGGCAATCCTGGCGTTGGCGCCGAATACCTTCGCCCGGTCCTCATCGCCGAGCCTGGCGTCATCCGCGACGGCCGTTACATGCCGCCGGCGGCGCCGGGATAGGGCATCGCCATGTATCCACACTCCTTGAAGCAATACGAATACCCCAACCGCCCGGCGTGGCGCCGATGAAGGGGTTGGCACGGCAGACTTAAGCCCTCATCTTATCTATGTTAGAGAGGGTTCAAGCGCCCAATCCCGCCGGAATTTGGAGGAGGCTTCCATGGCGAACGCAATGCGACCGAGTGCGATCATGCTGTTGGCCTGTTTCTGGATCGCATCCCCCGCCGATGCCGAGGAGCCGCGCTACGGCCCTCATCGGAGCGCCGTCAACGAACAGGTGCAGAAACTGGTGGACGAGCTCCGCGCCTTGACCGACGAGGCCGACCGCAATCGCGCGGCGGACCCGCGTTTCCTGAGCGATCTCAGGGGCCTCGCCAGGCGCTACGACTATCCCTGGCGCGTCCGCCTCATCAGTGATGACTTCGGCGACGGCGATTACACCAACAACCCGGCCTGGACGGCGGCGGCGGGCAAGTTCACCGTCGCCTGGGGCGGCGGCCTCGCCACCGAAGTGCGCCCGCGAACGGTCGCGGCGACCAAGCCCGCGCAGGAACCGCGGCGAAGGCGGGAATTGAGCGGCGAGGACGTGGCGATCGCCCTGTTCGGCGAAATCTTGCGGGACCGCTCCGGTGAATCCCGGCAAAGGCGCCAGCAGGCGCCGCCGCCAGAGCCCCAGAAAGTGCTGGATCCGGCGGAAATCTTCCTGCCCCGGCCGATCACCAACGCCTTCGCCATCCGCGCCGTCGTCACCGGGCGGCTGGGAGATGACATGGCCGGTCAGGGCGGCCTGGAGATCGGCGTCTATCGCGGGGCGAACCGGAACGCCGGGTACCGCCTCGCCTACACGCCGGGCAAGGGTCTGGCGCTTCTTGGCGTCAACCAATGGGGATCGTCGGTGATCGACGCCTCGCGCGCCGACATCGCGCTCATCGACGGCAAGGACCACGTCATCGAGTGGACGCGCACCGATGACGGCCATATGGTCGTCCGCCTCGACGGCGCCGAGATCTTCGCCCGCACCGACAGGAACTGGCGCGATCCGTTCGACGGCTTTCACCTGATCAATCGCGGCGGCGATTATTTGTTGCGCTCGCTCACCATCGACGGCACGAAGTAGCGCCCGCCCCCCCTGTCCGGGCGCGGCGGGCGCGTTGGCGATCGGCGCGCCGGTACCTAGCCGCCGAGGTGTTTCTTGAAGTGCGCGACGGTCCGCTTCCAGGCGAGCTTGGCGGCGGCCTCGTCGTAGCGCGCCGGGCGGGCATCGTTGTTGAAGGCGTGCCGGGTGCCCGGATATTTGTGCAACTCGAAGGTCTTGCCGGCGTCCTTCAGCGCCTTGACGTAGCGGTCGATGCCGCGGTTCACGCCGCGGTCGTTTTCGGCGTAGTGGAGAAGCAGCGCGGCGTTGATTTTCTCGACGCCCTTCTTCGGCTGGCGGCCGTAATAGGCGACCGCGGCCGAGAGATCCGCGTAGTTGATGGCGAGCAGGTTGACGCGCTGTCCGCCCCAGCAGAAGCCGACGGCGCCGACCTTGCCGGTGGAGTGTTTGTGGTTCTTGGCGAAGGCGGCGGTGCCCACCAGGTTCTTGATCACATCGGCCTTCGACACATCGTAGATCTTGTCACGCGCCTTGTCGGGATCGGTCGGGGTGCCGCCGATCGGCGCCATCATATCCGGCGCCACCGCCAGGAACCCTTCGAGCGCCATGCGGCGGGCGACGTCCCGGATGTGGGGCGTGAGGCCCCGGTTTTCGTGGATGACCACCACCGCCGGAAGCTTGCCCGATCCCTGGGGCCGGACGACGTAGGCCTTCATGCCCTGGCCGGTGCCGGCGAAGCTCTCCGTTCCCGTGGTGAGCCGGCCGTCCCCCGGGGCCACCATGGCGGCTTCCGCCCCCGTGCCCTCGAGCCAGGGCAGCAAAGCCGCCGCCGCCACGGTCCCGCCGGCGGCCTTGGCCAGCTTCTTCAGGAACTCGCGCCTCGGTTCCGGGCTGTGGACGTAATGGTCGTAAAGGTCGATGTATTTTTCGCTGAGCTTGTCGTTCATCCGGGTGCCTCCTCTGAAACCTATGGTTCTGGGACGCCAGTGGTGACGCCAAGCCAAAGAGACTACCCGGATACCCCTTTTCCGGCAACCGGAACCCGAATGAGCGGCGGGCGGGTCGGAGACCGGCCGCGCGGGGACAGACACCCGAATACCTACCGCACCGGGTGCTCCGGCCCCCTGCCCCGGCAGGCGTCGATGAAGGCGCCGGCGGACGGAAAACCGTGTTCAATCCAAGCGGGATAAGCGGGCAGCGCCGAAGTCGCCGCGGAAGCTGTCGAAGAAGCCACGGACGATCGTCACCGACGAGTGGCGTGCCTACGCCGCGGCTTTCCACCATCTGGGTCTGACGACTTGGCCCCACCAAGGGAAGGGGAAGGATTACCGGATCGAAGGACAACGAACAGTTTAAAGGTAATGCCCCAGATGATGGGGCGGAATATCATCGACTTCTCGAGGAACTGGGCCGAAGGACTGTCTCGCGTTTTAACCCATATACTTACTTTAAAAAAAATAATAAAAAAAAATAAAAAACTAAGTAAGGGACGGGGGGACTGGCCCATACCAAACGTTTGAGCAATAAGGCAATGGGGTATTGAGCAATGCGGCAATGGCGTACAATGGCGTACAATGGCGTACAATGGCGTACAATGCCAGTGCAATGCCAGTGCAATGCCAGTGCAATGCCAGTTCAATGGCGATATATGCGGCAATTGCAAATAATGAGCAAAAGGTAGGAGTGCTCCGGTATGGCGAACGGATAGGCCTTGGCCAAGGCCAGCGCCCGGGAATTTACCGTGTGGGATCGTGAAGGCGTCACGGGGCTCACCCGGCGTCATGATCGGTCCGGCGAAAGGATAAGCGGCGCCGGGGGATCATACTTTATTTTCAAGGCGGAAGCGCGCGCCCAGGCGCGAACGGATCAGGAGGGCGAACCTTCCCCGTCGTCCTTCCTGATGAAATAGCGCCAATGGGCGTTATCGACGCCGGACCAGGAAAGACGCGCCCATTCCTTCCTGGCCGCGCCGTAGCTCTCGAACGGCCCGATGTGCTTCTCCTCGTGACCCTCCGCCATCTCGGCGAAGTCGGTCGATTGGTATTCGCCGCCAACGATCCAAAAGCGCGCCATGGTCAGGCACTCCGGCGATCAGTGTCACGGCCCGGCCCTGTCTGCCACCGCGATCAAGGGGAAAACGCGCCGGCGCCCGGTGTTATTGTCGCGTGATTTCGATAAAAAAATCTTAAGCCGCGGCCCCGGCCCGCCACATCCGCGAGGCGCCATCACCTTTTTGTGAATGTTCGGAACCCGCGTCAGAGACGGTTGACAGCCCTGATTCTATGATTTAGCCTCCACTTCGACCTCTTAGAGATAAAACGGCCCGCGACGATCGGAGCGGGCGAGGTCGTGTTCAGAGGGCAGACTTAGCAATTGGAGGCGAAGATGATGCTGCCGACTAGATATTTCGCGTTTTTGAATCGGACTGGGACGCTGGTGCGCGCGGCCGTTTGCTGCGGCGTCGGCGTGGCATTCCTGTCTATGGCGAGCGCACCAGCCTTCGCCGCCGAGATGGACAACCTCAAACAGCAGTTGAGAGACCTGCAGAATAGGCTCGATCAGATCGAATCCCAGCAGGCGGCGCCGCCGGTGGTGCCAGCGAAAATGCTCCGGAGCGGCAAGAAACAGGTGACCCTCTCGCTTTCGGGTCAGGTCAACCGCGTCAGCTTTATCGCCGACGACGGCGAGCTCAACAGCTTCTTCCATTCCGACAACGAGAACTCCTCGACCCGTTGGCGGCTCGTCGGCAAGGCCAAGATCGACAGCCAGTGGAGCGCCGGCCTGAAGATCGAGCAGGACATCGGCCAGTCCAACAACAGCTCCGGGACGTCGATAACCCTGAATGATTGTAAGTCGGGGGTCACGAGTGGTTGCGAAGATAACACCACTGGCACGACTTTCGACAACCGCCAAATGAATGTCTGGATCAAGAGCAAGAGCGCCGGCAAGCTGACGTTGGGCAAGACCGACACGGCTTCCAACAACATCGTCCAGATCGATCTTTCCGGCACCGGGGTGGTCCAGTATTCGGGCGCCAACGATCTCGGCGGCGGCTTTAAGTTCAGGGTCGCGGGCACGTCCGGCGCGGCGACCGGGCCAAAAACCAGTGCCGTTTACAACCAGTTAGACGGCTTGTCCCGGAAAGACCAGATCCGCTACGACACGCCTAAATTCGCCGGCTTCAGTGTAGCGGTCGCTCATGGCCAGGGCGACATCTGGGATATCGCGGGCCGGTATTCGGCCAATTACAAGGACGCCGGGCTCAAGATCTCCGCCGGCATCGCCTATTGGGAATTCGGCAAGCAAGCAGGCTTCGACAGCGGCATCGGCGGTTCGGTCTCGGTCCTGCATTCGTCGGGCTTCAACCTCACCATCGCCGCCGCCACCCAGGACCGCTCGGGGAGCTCCATCGACGACCCGACCAACTTTTACATCAAGCCCGGTTTCCAATTCAAAGCCACCTCGCTTGGCAAGACCGCCATCTCCGCCCACTACGCCAGCGCCACCTGCCGGTACGTCCGGGGCATGTCGCCGATCGGGGAGGGTCGACCCTACGTGCTGGTGCAGGGACGCGAGCACGAGGGTTGCATCTGAATCCCGAACGGAGGAGCGCATGAAGTTCGCCCCTTTCAGCCTGATGCAGTGGCCGGAAGACCGCTCCCAGAGCGAGGTGTTCCGCAACGAGCTCGAGCAGATGACGCTCGCCGAGGCCCAGGGCTACGACTCTATTTGGCTTGCTGAGCACCATTTCAGCCCGGACCGCTCGGTGCTGGCCTCACCCCTGGTAATCGCCAGCTCCATTGCGACGCGCACCAGCAGGATAAGGATAGGCCTGGCGGTGCAAGTCCTGCCCCTGACCAATCCTCTACGAATAGCTGAAGAAGCCGCGACGGTGGACCACGTCAGCAAAGGAAGGTTTGAATTCGGCATCGGGCGGAGCGGTTTGACCAAGTATTATCAGGGCTACAACGTTCCATATTCGGAGAGCCGCCAGCGATTCTTTGCCAGACAACTCCTGGCCACCCGCAATTTCGGTGCCTCGCTGGTCCTCAACCTGCTACTCGGTGGCACTAATCACCACGTCGAGCATCACCTGTTCCCGACGGTTTCGATCTTCCGGTTGCGGCGGGCTCGGGAGATAACGCGCGACTACTGCTGCAAGCGGGATTTCCCTTACGTCGAGACGACATTGACGGCCGCGCTCGGAACCGTCGCCGACAGTCTTCGGACCTCGGCGGTTGCGCTCCGACTTCCAGGCTCGGGCTCCACCGCCCGTCGCCGTCGACGCCTGCCCTCACGCGGGATCGCACCTGAGGCGGACTGCTCGTGATCCGAAGGGGCGGGT
>JACZQV010000125.1 GCA_022545545.1 Pseudomonadota bacterium | reverse complement strand
ACCGCTTTGTTTGCAAGGAAAATCAACAGCGGGTAACAACGCGAAATGACCGTAAAACACTCTGCATCAACCTTGCCAAGGTTGGGGTCGAGGGTTCAAATCCCTTCGCCCGCTCCAGATTCTTAAGAGGGTCCGGCCATATAGGCCGGGCCCTTGTTCGTCCGGCCACGGCCGCGGGCGCCCTTCCCGCCCCGAAAAACGGCGCGGGCGGGGTGTGATTTAACAAAAATTAACCTAAATCTCGGTTAGGTGATGTTTTGTATCCGCAACGGCGATCCACTCCGGGGCGCTTTGGCATGGGCAGGCCTTCAAGCGCCGGAGGCGCGCCGGCCAACGAAGGACGGTGACTGGTGGAAAGGCCCGCAACTCTCAAGGCCGATATGATCGAGGAAGTCGCGGCGCTCGTCGCGACCCAACTCGAGGGCGACGGCGCGGCACTGGCCGAGCGCTTCATCCGCGCTTACTACGCCCACGTCTCTGCCGACGACCTGGCCGAGGATACCCCGGAGAACCTGTTCGGCGCCGCCCTTTCGCTGTGGCGCTTTGCCGCCAGGCGCGAGGCCGGCAAGGCGAAGGTGCGGATCTACGCCCCGCGGCTGGAGGAGCATGGCTGGGAGTCCCGGCACACCGTGATCGAGATCGTCAACGACGATATGCCTTTCCTCGTCGATTCGGTGACGGCGGCGCTCAACGAACGCGGGTTGACCATCCACCTGATTTCCCATCCCGTCATCCACGTTATGCGCGACGGCAAGGGCGAACTCTCCGATCTCATCATTGATGACCGCGATCCGGGAGCGGGGTGCAACGAATCCTACATGCACGTCGAGATCGACGGGCGTTTCTCCGCCCGGGAGATGGAGGAAACCCGCGAGAGCGTCGAAAATGTGCTCGGCTACGTCAGGGCCGCGGTCGAGGACTGGAAGGCGATGCAGGACAAGGTCGGCGCCATCCTCGAGGAGCTGGAGAAGGTGCCGCCCGGCGTCGCCAAGGAGGAAGCCGACGAGGCCAGGGATTTCCTGCGCTGGATGGTCGATGACCACTTCACCTTCCTCGGCTATCGCGCTTACGAATTCACCGGCCGCGACGAGTTGGTGATGGGCACCATCATCGAGGACACGAGTCTGGGGATCCTTAGGGACCGGGGGTTCACCATCTTCCATCCGGCGGGCGCCGCGTCCACCCTGCCGCCCGACGTGCGCCAACTTATCCGCCAGCCGACGCTGCTCCTGATCTCCAAGGCCAACCGCAAATCGCCGGTGCACCGATCGGTCCATATGGACACCATCGGCATCAAATCCTTCGACGGCAAGGGCAGGGTCGTCGGCGAACACCGCTTCGTCGGACTGTTCACCTCCCACGCCTATAACGTCAGCCCGCGCCGCATCCCGCTACTCAGGCAGAAGCTCGACCGCACGATAGCGCGCGCCGGCTTCGACCCGGCCGGCCACGATGGCAAGGCGCTTCTCAACATCCTCGAGACCTACCCCAGGGATGAGCTGTTCCAGGTTACCGAGGAGGACCTTTACGACATCTCCCTCGGCATCCTGCAGCTGCAGGAGCGCCAACGGATCGCCCTGTTCGTTCGCCGCGATCCCTACGAGCGTTTCCTGTCCTGTCTCGTCTATGTGCCGCGCGACCGCTACACCACCGAGCTGCGCGAACGGATCGGGGACATTCTGGTGGAGGAATTCGCCGGCGGATTATCGGCGTTCTACACCCAGATCGGCGACGCGCCGCTCGCCCGCGTGCACTTCATCATCAGGACCGTTCCGGGAAAGATCCCCGACTACCAACTGCCCGATATCGAGGCGCGCCTGGTCCGGGCGGCGCGCACCTGGAGCGATGACCTGCGCGATGCCCTTGCCGACAGTAAGGGCGCCGATTGGGGGCTCGCCCATTTCCGGCGCTATGCCGACGCCTTCCCCGCCGCTTACCGCGAGGGTTTCAGCGCCGCCGACGCGGTCATCGACATCGACATCGTCGAGGAGACGCGGACGACCGGCGGGCTCGGCATGCACCTCTACCGCCCCGCCGGGGCGCCGGAAGACACGGTGCGCTTCAAGACCTATCACCGTGAACATCCGGTGGCGCTTTCGGACATCCTGCCGATGCTCGAGAATATGGGGCTTAGGGTGGTGGACGAGATTCCCTACAAGGTCCAGCCCCATCATCCCGGCGACGGCGGCGCCGACGGCGCGGCGGTCTGGATACACGATTTCGGACTGGTCGCCAAGGGCGCCATCGATATCGACACCGGCGGCGTCAAGCAGAACTTCGAGGACGCCTTCGCGCGCGTTTGGACCGGCGTGACCGAGGATGACGGCTTCAACCGGCTGGTTCTCGGCGCCGGTCTCGGTTGGCGCCAGGTGGTGGTGTTGCGCGCCTACTGCAAGTATTTGCGTCAGGCGGCGATTCCCTTCAGCCAGGCCTATATGGAAGAGACTTTCGCCAACAATCCGAGCTTCGCGCGGATGTTGCTCGACTATTTCACCGTCCGTTTCGATCCAACCCACCGCGGCGACGTCGAACTCCGCGCGGCGGCGTTGAAGATGAGGTTCGAGGAGGCGTTGGAAGATGTCGCCAGCCTGGACGAGGACCGCATCCTCAGGCGTTTCCTCAATCTGATGGAGGCCACCCTTCGCACCAATTTCTACCAGCAGGCGGAAGGTGGCGGGCCCAAGCCCTATCTTTCCTTCAAGCTCGCGAGCGGTGAGATCGACGAGCTCCCCCGGCCCCGGCCGATGGCGGAAATCTTCGTCTACTCGCCGCGCACCGAGGGGGTGCATCTGCGCGGCGGCAAGGTGGCGCGCGGCGGCATTCGCTGGTCCGACCGCCGCGAGGACTTCCGTACCGAGATCCTCGGTCTCATGAAGGCGCAAATGGTCAAGAACGCGGTCATCGTGCCGGTCGGCGCCAAGGGCGGGTTCGTGGTCAAGAGGCCCCCCGCCGAAGGCGGCCGGGAGGCGCTGATGGCGGAGGGCATCGACTGTTACAAGACCCTGGTGCGCGGCATGCTCGATATCACCGACAATTTCGCCGGCGCCGAGGTGGTGGCGCCCAAGGACGTGGTGCGCCATGACGGCGACGACCCTTACCTCGTGGTCGCCGCCGACAAGGGCACGGCGACGTTCTCGGATATCGCCAACGAGGTCGCGGCCGAGTTCGGTTTGTGGCTGGACGACGCCTTCGCGTCGGGCGGTTCGGCGGGCTATGACCACAAGAAGATGGGGATCACCGCCAAGGGCGCCTGGGAATCGGTCAAGCGCCACTTCCGCGAGATCGGCGTCGACATCCAGGACCAGGACTTCACCGTGATCGGCGTCGGCGACATGGCGGGCGACGTGTTCGGCAACGGCATGCTGCTGTCCGGGCACATCAAGTTGGTGGCGGCGTTCAATCACCTGCACATCTTCATCGACCCCGCCCCCGACCCCGCCGCCAGTTTCCGCGAACGCAAGCGCCTGTTCGAAAAGCCCCGCTCGGCATGGAGCGATTACGACCCCAAGCTCATCTCCGCCGGCGGCGGTGTCTTCGAACGCAAGGCCAAGTCGATCGCCTTGACGCCCGAGATCAAGGAGCTCCTCGGCGTTTCCAAGTCCAAGGTGACGCCGAACGAACTGATCAGGGCCATCCTCAAGGCCGAGGTGGATTTGGCGTGGTTCGGCGGCATCGGCACCTTCGTCAAGGCGAGCTTCGAGACCCACGCCGATGCCGGCGACAGGGCGAACGACGCCCTTAGGGTCGAGGCCAGGGAACTCCGCTGCAAGGTCATGGGCGAGGGCGCCAATCTCGGCATTACCCAGGCGGGACGGATCGAATTTGCCCGTGCCGGCGGCCGGCTCAACACCGACGCCGTCGACAATTCCGCCGGCGTCGATTGCTCGGACCACGAGGTCAACATCAAGATCCTGCTGCGTTCCGTGGTCGAGGCTGGCGAGTTGACGATGGAGAAGCGCAACGCGCTGCTGGCGACGATGACGGAAGAGGTAGCCGCACTGGTGCTGCGGGACAATTACCTGCAATCGCTGGCGCTGACTTTGGCCGAGGCCCGCGGCGTCGATCTTCTCGTCGCCCAGACCCGCCTGATGCGGGGCCTCGAGCGCGCGGGCGAGCTCGACCGGGCGCTGGAGAAACTACCGGATGACGAAGGGTTGGGCGAACTGGCGGCCGCGAAATGCGGGCTCACCCGGCCCGAGATCGCGGTGTTGCTCGCCTATGCCAAGATCTCGACGTATCACGAACTGCTGGAATCGGACCTTCCCGACGAGGATCTGTTGATCGAGGACCTCAAGCGGTATTTCCCCGAGCCGTTGCGGGAAAAATACGCCGATGCCATCGCCAGGCACCGGCTGCGCCGTGAGATCATCGCCACCCATGTGACCAACAGCATGGTGAATAGGGTCGGCGGCACCTTCGTCAACGAGATGAAGGAAAGGACCGGCCTGCCGGCAAGCGAGATCGCCCGCGCCTATGCCATCACCCGCGATGTGTTCGACCTGCGCGAGATATGGGCGGCGATCGAAGCACTGGACAATGTGATCGGCGCCGAGGTCCAGACCGAAATGGCGCTCGAAGCCGGCCGGCTGGTGGAGCGGTGCACCCTTTGGTTCCTGCGAAACGGCGGCCACCCCCTCGACATCCAGGCGACGATCGGCGCCTATGGACCCGGCGTCAAGGATCTCGGCCAGTGCCTCAAGGACGTGGTTTCGCCGGATGACCGTGCCCAACTCGGCGAGCATACGAACGGCTTGGTCGGGCGTGGCGTGCCCGAGGACCTTGCCGGGCGCGTGGCGAGCCTGGACATCCTGGTATCCGCCTGCGACATCGTCAGCATCGCCGGCGAGGTCAAGGCTACGGTCGGCGATGTCGGGCGCATCTATTTCGATCTCGGAATGAGATTCGGCTTCGATTGGCTGCGCGCGGCGGCCGAAGAAGTGAGCACCGAGACCCGCTGGCAGAAGGACGCGATAGGCGCCATCGTCGACGATCTCTTCGCCCTGCAGTCGGAGCTTGCCAGCAAGGTCATCGAAACGGGCGGCAGCGAGAAGGCGGACACGGCCGTCGCCGCCTGGATCGGAACGAGGACCGGGCTGGTCGAGCGCACCGAACAACTGCTCGGCGATCTCAAGACCGCCGGCGCCCCGGACATCGCCATGCTGGCGGTGGCGACGCGTCAGCTCCGCTCCCTGATATCCGGCTAGGAATTCCCGCTTCGCGGGTTACACTGCCCCGGGGCGCGGTCATTAGCCGCCCGCCCGGGGCGGCACCCTTGAAAAGGACGAGGCGGCGGACAGACATCATGTCGGCAGCGGTTGAAGGCCAACGCCCCGGCCGGGCTCCGGGGCCTCGGCCTGGGCGTTCGGCGCTGGTCGCCTGGTGCCTGTACGACTGGGCGAACTCGGCCTTCCCGGCGGTCATCCTGACCTTCGTTTTCGCCGCCTATTTCACCCAGGCCGTGGCGCGCACGCCGGTCGAGGGCACCGCCCAATGGGGCCTTTCGCTTACCCTCTCCGCCTTCGCCATCGCGCTGATCAGCCCCGTGCTTGGCGCCATCGCCGACCAGGGCGGCCGGCGCAAGCCGTGGCTTTTGTTCTTCACGGTGCTGGCGGCCTTTTTCATCTCTATGCTGTGGTACGCGAAGCCGGAGCCGGCGGACGTCTTGTGGGCGCTCGTCTTCCTGGCGCTGGCCAACCTCGCCTTCGAGTTCTCGATCGTATTCTACAACGCCATGCTGCCGGACCTGGTGGCGGAACGGCGTCTGGGTCGGCTCTCGGGCTGGGGCTGGGGCCTTGGCTATGCCGGCGGGCTGGTGTGCCTGGTGATCGCCCTGTTCGGCTTCGTCGACACCGAGACGCCCCTGTTCGGGCTCGACAAGGCGACGGCGGAACATGTCCGCGCCGCGGCGCCGCTGGCGGCGCTTTGGTATGTCCTCTTCGCCGTGCCCCTTTTCCTGTACACCCCCGACCGGCCGAAGACGGGCGTCGGCAAGGCCGAGGCCGTGCGCTCAGGGTTGAAGACCCTCGGCGCGACCTTGCGCAACGTCCGCCGATACAAGGAGATCGTCCGCTTCCTCGTCGCCCGGATGATCTATATCGACGGGCTGAACACGCTGTTCGCCTTCGGCGGCATCTATGCGGCGGGGGTCTACGGCATGGACATGACCGAAGTCATCTATTTCGGCATCGCGCTCAACGCCTCGGCCGGCGTGGGCGCCGCCCTTTTCGCCTGGATCGACGACTGGATCGGCGCCAAGCGCACCATACTGATCGCGCTTTGCGCCATCACCTTGATCAGCGCCGCGATCGTGCTGGTCGAGGACAAGGCGCTGTTCTGGACGCTGGGCGTGATGCTCGGCGTCTTCTTCGGGCCCGCCCAGGCGGCTTCGCGCTCGCTCATGGCGAGGCTGGCGCCGAGGGGCATGGAGGCCGAGATGTTCGGGCTTTACGCCCTTTCCGGCAAGGCGACGGCGTTCTTAGGCCCGCTGCTGCTGGCCTGGGCGACCACCGCGTTCGACAGCCAGCGCGCCGGCATGGCGACGGTGCTGATCTTCCTCATCACCGGCTTCGTGTTGCTCATCCCGCTCAAGGAACCGGCGAGGGAGCCGGAAGGGCGCTAGATTTGGGAGTGGGCGAGGCGCGCCCTAATGCCGGAAATGGCGCATGCCGGTGAACACCATGGCGATGCCGGCGTCGTCGGCGGCCTTGATCACCTCGTCATCGCGGATCGAGCCGCCGGGCTGGATCACGGCGCTGACGCCGGCTTCGGCGGCGGCGAGAAGGGCGTCGGGGAACGGGTAGAAGGCGTCGGACGCCGCCACCGCGCCCTTGGCGCGGCTCATCCCTTCGCCCGCCGCCGCCTTGATCACCGCCATGCGCGTCGAATCGATGCGGCTCATCTGACCGGCGCCGATGCCGACGGTGGCGCCGCCCTTGGCGAAGACGATGGCGTTGGACTTGACGTGCTTGGCGACGGTGAAGGCGAACAGAAGATCGCGCATCTCGTCATCGCCCGGTTTTTTCCGCGTGACGGTCTTAAGGTCGCCGGCCTGGACTGCGCCCGTATCCCGTGATTGCAGGAGATAGCCGCCGGCGACGGATCTGACCGTCATGCCCGCTTGCGCCGCATCGGCGATGGCGCCCGTCGTCAGCACCCGGACGTTCTTTTTCGCCGCCAACACCCGACGCGCGTCGTCGTCGAGCGCCGGGGCGATCACCACCTCGACGAAGATCTTGGCGATCTCCTCCGCCGTCTTGGCGTCGATCGGCTGGTTGGCGGCGACGATGCCGCCGAAGGCGCTTTCGGGATCCGACGCCAGGGCGCGGACATAGGCCTCGTGGAGATCGCCGCCGAGCGCCGCGCCGCAGGGGTTGGCGTGCTTGATGATGGCGATCGCCGGGCGGGCGAGCTCGGCGACCAATGCGAAGGCGGCGTCGGCGTCGGCGAGGTTGTTGAAGCTGAGCGCCTTGCCCTGCGACTGCTCCGCCCTCGCCGGGCCGGGAGACGGATCGGCCGGGTCGAGATAGAGCGCCGCCTGCTGATGGGGGTTCTCGCCGTAGCGCAGGATCTCCTTCAATTCGCCGCCGAACGCGATGCGGTTGGGGAAGGCGGCGTCCGATTGCCGGGCGAACCAGCCGTCGATGGCGGTGTCATAAGTGGCGGTGCGGGCGAAGGCGGCGGCGGCCAGTCTGTGGCGAAGCCCGAGCGTCGTCGCGCCGTCATTGGCCTCCATCTCGGCGATGACGGCGGCGTAATCGGCGGGATCGGTGATGACGGTGACGGCGGCGAAGTTCTTGGCGGCGGCGCGGATGAGGGTGGGGCCGCCGATGTCGATATGCTCGATCACTGCCGCCGCATCGGCCCCCTTGGCCACCGTTTGCGCGAACGGATAGAGGTTGACCGCCACCAGGTCGATGGCGCCGATGCCAAGGGCGTCCATGGCCTCTCGGTCGCCCGCGTCGTCGCGCCGGGCGAGGATGGCGCCGTGGATATGGGGGTGCAGGGTCTTGACCCGCCCGTCCATCATCTCCGGAAAACCGGTGTGC
>JACZQV010000188.1 GCA_022545545.1 Pseudomonadota bacterium | reverse complement strand
GGCCATAGAAGCCCAATACCTTACCTCTAGCTACCTCAGCATCAACAGCGCCCCGCAATGCCGAGAGCCGCCGCGCCATGCTCATCCCCAAGACACCTCGTGCCCCGCTGGCGGTCGCCCTTCGGCGTGTCGCTCCCGGCGGTCTTCGAAAAGGCCGCTTGAGGCCGGAACCAACCGGAGGCAACTCCCAAGATGGCGGGTGATCGGCGGCATCCGGCCTGGAACGTCTCGATCATGGTGATTCGGCGGGCGTTGGCGCCGCCGGGCGGCACGGGATCGATCCCGCCGCGGCGGCGTTGCCCCGGCCGGACTTCTCAATTAAAGTCGCAACCGATACGACCAGTGACGCGTTGCATCGGCCATGAAGCAGGCCATTTGTTCGGCCCTCCCGCCTCGCGCGCGGACCTACCCCCGCCGTTCCGGGCACGGATCATGTCCCTGCCTCGGTAGGGCCGGGTGAGCGCGGATCACACTCAAAGGCGCTGACGGCATTTGAAAAAGGTTGCGCGATGTTGATGTGCATCTCTGACATCCTGGATTGGCCGACGCTCAAGAAGATCCGCGCGGAGATCGAGGAAAGCGAATTCGAGGACGGCCGCCGGACGGCCGGGCGCTATGCCAAGCGGGTCAAACACAATTTGCAGCTCGAGAGAGAGAGCGAGCCGGCAAAGCGGATCAAGGCGACCATCGTTCGCGCGCTCAGGCGTAACCCCACCTTCCATCGGCTGGCGATCCCGCGCTCCATCCGCCCGCCATTGATCAGCTGTTACCGGGAAGGCATGGACTACGGCCCCCATGTCGATGACGCCCTGATGGGCCGGGCGGCGCAAAAGG
Organism: Pseudomonadota bacterium; assembly: GCA_022545545.1. Classification (GTDB taxonomy): domain Bacteria; phylum Pseudomonadota; class Alphaproteobacteria; order SMXQ01; family SMXQ01; genus JACZQV01. The sequence goes on along the minus strand of JACZQV010000188.1, from coordinate 1,501 downwards.
CGCGCACCGACCTCTCGGTCACGGTGGCGCTGAACTCGCCCGAGGATTATGACGGCGGCGAGCTCATCATTCACAGCCCGTTCGGCGAACAGGAGGTGAAACTCCCCGCCGGCGCGGCGGTGGTCTACCCATCGAGTGCGGTGCATCGGGTGGCGCCGGTCAGCCGTGGCGAACGGCTGGCCGCGGTGACCTGGGTCCAGAGCTACGTCCGCGACCCGGAGATGCGGGAGATTCTCTACGACCTCTATCAGGTTCGCGAGATGCTGGCGAAAGCGGATCCGGAAGGAGAGGAGACCGCCTTGGCCGGCAAGACATACACCAACCTTCTCAGGATGTGGTCCGAAACCTAGCCCCCTGTCATGGAAGCATGACGGTCCGCACCCGCAACCGAGCGAGACCTTAGAGCAATGTTGATGTGCATCCCCGACATCCTGGACTGGCCGACGCTCAAGAAGATCCGCGCCGCCATCAATGAGATCGGTTTCGACGACGGCCGGCGGACGGCCGGCCGTGACGCCAAGCGGGTCAAGCACAACCTCGAGCTCAAGACAGGCAGCGAGAAGGCGAACGAAATCCAGGTGACCGTCATCAAGGCGCTGCAACGCAACATGACCTTCCGTCAGGCGGCGAGACCGTTCTACACCCATCCGCCGTTGATCAGCCGCTATCTCGAAGGCATGGATTACGGCCTTCACGTCGACGACCCCCTGATGGGCAGGCCGGTCTCGGCGCGCAGCGATGTTTCGGTCACGGTGGCGATCAGCTCGCCGGACGAATATGACGGCGGCGAGCTGGTCATTCACACGCCCTTCGGCGAACAGGAGGTGAAACTCCCCGCCGGTTCGGCGGTGATCTACTCGTCGAACTCTCTACACCGGGTGGCGCCGGTGAGCCGTGGCGAGCGGCTGGCCGCGGTGACCTGGGTGCAGAGCTACGTCCGCAATGCCCAGAAACGGGAGATACTCTATGACCTCTATCGGATTCGCGAGAAAATGAGCGGCCTCGACCCGGACGCGTTGGAGTTCGCCCTGGCCAACAAGACCTACGTCAATTTGCTGCGGATGTGGTCCGAAACCTGATGCCCCGTCGGTGAAGGTTGACGGGGGTAGCCGCCGGAATAGGCAAATCTGGCGCCGCTTCCGATCAGCCGGCGCGGCCGAAGGACATCCTCCTTGCCAACGCGGCCTGACGATTGCCCGCCGTCGGACGCGGTCTCCATGCCTGAGGCCGGTCCAAGCCGCCGGCGAAAGCACCCTTCATCGAATCGGGCGTCCGATCCGCCGACCGGCGGTCGGCGGCCTTTTGGCGCCGAATAGCGGCGCTCTTCATACGCTCCGACAACCAGTGGAAGAGGAGCAACAAGATAATGGCGAGCAGGCTCAGATTGCCGGCGCCGAAACCGCCGCCTTCATCACCGGAACCCGCGGCGCCACGACCGCCGCCGATGCGGCCCGAGTTTTTATTCTCGGCCGAAGCTGCATTTTGTTCGCCGCCGACGATG
>JACZQV010000124.1 GCA_022545545.1 Pseudomonadota bacterium | reverse complement strand
AACGCATCGCTTTCAGCGAGTACTTCGCCGCCGCCGCCGATCGCGCCACCTTCATGATTCGCCGGGGCGCCTACAAATACATCCACTATGTCGGCTACGAACCGGAGTTGTTCGACCTCGAGAGCGATCCGGAAGAGATCGACAACTTGGCCACGAACCCGGCATACCGCTCGAGGGTCGATGAGTACGAGGGCAGCTTGCGTGCGATGGTCGATCCCGACGCGGTCGACGAACAGGCCTATCGCGACCAGGCGGCGCTGGTCAAGAAGCATGGCGGCCGCGACGCGGTGCTGGCGCGGGGCAGCATCCAGGGCACGCCGGCGCCGGGAGACAAGGCGGAATTCGTTACCTAGCGCGTTCTCCGATCGGCTGGGCCTTTGCCGCGCGCCAACCCGGCCAGCCATAGCCCACGATGCCCACCGGCTCCGGGTGGAGGAAGCGGGCCGTCACTCTTCTTCTCTTCCCTCGTCCTCGCGATCCAACTTCCGCAACAGCGCCCACGGGAATACCACCGTCAGGAGGACACCGACGAGAATTCCAAGGACGATATAGACCGCGGTCATGGAATATTAACGATAACACCCACGATCGATGCCAAGAGGACAACAGCCCCGATTATCCCCGCCACCAGGAACACGTTTTTTAGCTTAAAGTCTTCCGACATGACTTCCCAACCCCCGTTCATATTCGGTCGCAGTGACCAGTATAACGAAATTCCACCAAACTAGCCCCAAACATCAGCTTCTCAGGATTGGATCGAATGAACGACCTCCCGGGACATCACATCTAGGCCGGGGGGGCTCCGAAGACCTCGGCGGCCGGCTTGAGGACCCGGCGGTCATCCCGCACCCGCCGGGTGAAACCCGAGCGGTCGAAGAACTCCAACAGGCGGATGGTGAGGTTGCGCCCAATCCCGGAATGATCGCGATACACCGCGGCGGTGAACAGCCCGTCCGGGGTCTCGGCGGCAAGCGTCTCGGCCATCTCGGCCAGGCGAATGATCGTCGGCAGCGGGAAGAAATGGTTCTCCGACATGCGCAGCACGAGACCGAGCTTCTGGGCGCGCAGGAGGAATGACTTGACGACTTGGGCGTCGAGCTCGAGCGCCGCGGCCAGGTCCGCCACCATCGGCGGGCGCAAATCCGCGTCCTCCAGCAGGGGACGAACCTTTTGCCACAACGCCGCCTCGCCGGGGGTCAATTCCGCGCGATGGCCGGGCAGACGCAAAAGCCCGCGGTCACGCAGCACCGCGCCGTTGCGCAGAAGATCATCGATGACGGCGTCGAACACTTGTTGATCGATCCTCTGGGGCCGATCGATCCTCTGGGGCAGCGCGCGGCGGAGTTCGTGCTCACCGGCGCCAGGACTATGCGGCGCCCTGGCGTGCCTAAGCTTGAGCGCATCCACCACCGAGACCCTATGGGCCTCCCAGTGTTCGGGCGCGAGTCCGATCGGCGCCCGGGCGTCGCCGACGCGGATCATCTCGACGCCGGGCCAGAGATCGGCGGCCTCCTCGGGCGTCAGGTTCCAGGCCCGGGCGAAACGGTCGAGCGCCAGCCCGCCCGGCAGTTGCGCCAGCAGATCGCCCAAGGCCTCCGCCGCATCGCCCAGCTCCATGGCGGCGAGAAACCTAAGCCTGGAAGTCCGCGCCCGCCCCCGTGCCGGAGCAAAGGGATCGACGACGAAGCCGCCGGCGATGGTCCGCCGCGCCGACTGATCGCGCAGGATCAAGCCGTCGCCCCTGGCGGCGCCGAGCGGTTGGTCGAGGACCAGCTGCACCAGACCCGACGCGCCCGGCGCGATCGCCCGCCCTTCGAGGACCGCGATCCGGCCCGTCAGGTGCGCGGCGCCGAGATGCACATGCACCGGCGTGAAGTGCCTGAGCGCCCGGTTCTCGGAGGCGAGGACCCTGACCCGGGCATCGATACGCCGGCTCGGCCCGTGGGCGGCGGCGGCGAGCACCCAGTCGCCGCGGCCGAGCGTGATCTTCTTGAGATCGGGGCCGGTGATGTTGAGCGCCGCGCGCTGCCCCGCCGACGCCGTTTCCGATTCCTGCCGTTCGGCATGGATGGCGCGGACGCGCACATCGATCCCCTGGGGCGAGAGGACAAGCATATCGCCGCGCTTCACCTTACCCGAGAACACCGTCCCGGTGACCACGAGGCCGGCGCCCGCGACGGTGAAACGGCGGTCCACGGCGAGACGGAAGTTACCGCCCGCGAGCCTCGGCGCCAAAGTCTTGGCGGCGTCCTCGAGGTGGGCGCGTAACTCCGCTACCCCCTCGCCGGTCACCGCCGATAGGGTGAGCACCGCCCGGCCGGCAAGGCCCGTGCCCGCTAGCAGATCGCGGGCCTGGCCGGCGACCTCGGCCACCCGCTGGCTGTCGACGCAGTCCGTCTTGGTCACCACCGCGGCGCCGTTGGTGACGCCGAGAAGATCGAGGATGGCGAGATGCTCCTCGGTTTGCGGCATCACCCCATCGTCGGCGGCGATGACGAGAAGGGCGAAATCTATGCCGGTGACGCCGGCCAACATGTTGCGGATGAAGCGTTCGTGACCGGGAACGTCGATGAATCCGAGCACCCGGCCGCCCTCGAGATTCACATAGGCGAAACCGAGGTCGATCGACAGGCCGCGGGCCTTCTCCTCCGGCAGCCTGTCGGTGTCGACGCCGGTCAGCGCCTTGATCAAGGCGGTCTTGCCGTGATCGACGTGCCCCGCGGTGGCGATGATCACGCTTTACCCGCCTCCCCCGGCGCCAGCAGCCCGATCTGATCGACGAACGTCGCTTCGTCCTCGAGACACCTGAGATCGAGGATCAACGCGCCGTCCTGGACCCGGCCGATGACCGGCACGGGCAGCGCCCGGAACGCTTGGGTCAGACGGCGAAGCACAGCGCCGGCGCCCCGCTTCGCCGCCGCCGGACGGATCGAAAGCGCGACCGATGGCAGCCGGTCGACGGGCAGCGCGCCGCTGCCGATCTGGCTCTGACAGGAGACGATCTCGACCGCCGCGATTTCCGCCAGCGGCCCGGCGAGGACGGGTCGCAGGCGCGAAGCCACCGCCTCGATGTCCTCGACCGGCCGGGCCAGGAGGCGAAGCGCCGGCAGGCGTTCCGCCAGCCGCTCCGGGTCGGCATAAAGACGCAGGACGGCAGCCAACGCGGCGATGGTCATCTTGTCGACGCGCATCGCCCGCTTCATCGGATTGCGCCTGATCCTGGCGATGAGATCGGCCCGCCCGGCGATGATCCCGGCCTGCGGCCCGCCGAGCAGCTTGTCGCCGGAGAAGGTGACGATGTCGGCGCCCTGGGCCAGGATCTCGCCCGCCGTCGGCTCGTGGGGCAGGCCGTAACGCTCGAGCGGAACCAGCATGCCGCTGCCGAGATCGACGACGAGCGCCAGACCCTTTTCGTCGGCGAGACGTGCGAGTTCGGGCACCTCGACGGCGGCGGTGAACCCTTCGACGGCATAGTTGCTGGTATGCACCTTCATCACCAGGGCGGTGCGTGCGCAGATGGCCCCGGCATAATCCGCGAGGTGGGTGCGGTTGGTGGTGCCGACCTCGATGAGCTTGCAGCCCGCCCGCTTCATGATGTCCGGCATCCGGAAGGCGCCGCCGATCTCGATCAGCTCGCCGCGCGACAGCGGCACTTCCTTGCGAAGGGCGAGGCTGTTGAGGGTCAGCAACACGGCGGCGGCGTTGTTGTTGACCACCGTCGCGGCCTCGGCCCCGGTCAACCGGCAAAGCCAGCTTTCGAGATGGTCATCGCGGTCGCCGCGCCGGCCGGTCTTGAGATCGAATTCCAGGTTCGACGCACCCTTGGCGACGGCCGCCACGGCCTCGATCGCCTCGATCGGCAAGGGCGCCCGGCCGAGATTGGTGTGCAGCACCGTGCCGGTGAGATTGAAAACAGGCGCCAGCGTCGGCGCCACCATCGCCGCCACATGATCGGCGATCCTGGCCACCACGGCATCGTCACCGGCCTCATCGAGGGCGGCCTCGCCCTCATCGGCAAGCGCCTGGCGCAACTCGGCGAGGGCGGCGCGCGCGGCGGTGGTCACCACGGCCCGGCCGTGGACCTCGATGAGCGGGCGTAACGCCGCCAGGCGGATGACCCGGTCGACCGACGGCACCGCCGCTTGCGCGGCCCTCGCGGATCCGGTCATTGGCGCCTACCTCCCCCCTCGGTCACTCTCTCGCGAAGCGTTCGAACCCGGGCTTGAGTACTTACTTTCATAGAAGGGTGACACATCCGACGGCCTTGCGGGTTTTTCAGGCCCGGAGCGTGGGCCGCCGTGATGCCGGTCCATCACAAGGGCCGCGCGAGGTGAGCGTAAGGGCCCGCAAGGCCGCCCGGAGGGTCGCTTTTCGCGGCCACCAGCGGGCGTCACCGCCGCTTGACGACCCGTCCTCCGCAGCAGCGGCGCTGCCGCTGCGGAGGGTGGATGTCCGGATACTCGCCTCGGCGAAGCCTCCGGCGGAGCCAGGGTCGCCGGCGCGACGCCTCCACCCCGGCGGCCGCGAAAAGACGATCATATGTATCACCCTTCTATGAAAGTAAGTACTTGCCTCGGCCCAACGATTATAGCTCGAATCATGAGGCTCCGCATGAGGCGGGACAAAGAAACTCAGGACAACCGGCATTAGGAGCTTTCCTTCCCTATTGCCACTATCTATATTCGCGCCGTTGAGATTCGCGCCGGGGCGAAAGCGTTTCTTAACCCTTGACCCTTATCCGTTAACCTTGTTCCGAGTCAGAGATCGCGAATGTAACCTGTTCCGAGTTAGAGATCGCGAATGATGGCTTGCGCCCGGTACAAGGTTTCGCGCCATCCCGGCCCCGCGGGCGGTGCCGCCGGCCCGCCTGCGCGGCCGAAGCCGCTTCGGCGTGGCGAAGGCCCCCGGCCGCCATTTTCCTTGTTCGGGGGCAAGTACTAGCGTCATGACCGCACAGAACCATCTTCCCGCTCCCGGGTCCGACTGGGCGTTTTTCCTCGATGTCGACGGCACCCTGATCGACATCGCCGCCACGCCCGACGACATCGCCATCGACCCCTCGGTATTGCCCACCCTCGCACAGTTGGGCGAGGCCGCCGGCGGCGCGCTGGCGCTCATCAGCGGGCGGCCGCTTAGCGACCTCGACCGCTTGTTCGCCCCGCTCAACCTGCCCTCGGCCGGGCTTCATGGGCTCGAGCGGCGAAACGGCGAAGGCAAGGTCTTCCGGCCGTCGAAGCCGGACGATGGGATCAAGGAGATAGTGGACGGCATGCACGAATTCGCCCGGCGCACGCCCGGCGTCCTGGTCGAGGACAAGGGCTTCACCGCCGCCATTCATTTCCGCGGCGCGCCGGAAGAGGAAATCGCCGTCCTCCGGTTGGCCGAAGGGCTTCTCGCCGCCGCCGGCGGTGATCTTCATATACAGAACGGCAAGATGGTGGTGGAGATCAAACCGGCAGGCGCCGATAAAGGCAGCGTGATCGAAGCGTTCATGAGGGAGTTCCCCTTCGCCGGACGCAACCCGGTCTTCATCGGCGACGATGCGACCGACGAGGACGGCTTCGCCGCCGTCAACCGTCTCGGCGGCCACTCGATACGGGTCGGCTGCGAGGCGGCGACGACGGCGCGCTGGTGCGTCGCGACGGTGGACGAACTCCTGGCCTGGCTGTTCGCCGCGCCGACGGCCATGCAGGCCTCGGCGCCCGCCTGACCGGAAGCGGAGATCATGAGCACTCTCGATCTGGCGGTCATCGGCAATTGCGGCTTCGGCGCCCTGGTGGACCGGCGCGGGCGCGTCGTCTGGTCGTGCATGCCGAGGTTCGATGGCGATCCCGTGTTCTGCAGCCTGCTCAACGGCAATGGCGACGACGAGAAATTCGGCTTCTTCGACATCGTCCTCGAAGACTTCGAGAGCAGCGAGCAGCACTATCTACACAACACCGCCATCGTCGTCACCACCTTGTATGATTCCAACGGTTCGGCGGTCGAGATCACCGACTTCGCGCCGCGATTCAAGCAATATGGCCGCATCTACCGCCCCCTTCAGATGGTGCGGCGCGTCAGACCGCTTAGCGGCAGTCCGCGCCTGACGGTGCGCCTGCGCCCGGTATGCGACTACGGCGCGTCACGGCCGGAAAGGACGAACGGCTCCAACCATATCCGCTACATCACCCCGGCGGTGACGCTCCGGCTGACCACCGACGCGCCGGTCACCTATATTCTCGACGAGGTTCCTTTCGTGGTCGAGGAGCCCTTCACCCTGATCCTCGGGCCCGACGAGAGCCTCACCCGGCCGATCGACGAGACCGCCCGGGAATTCTTCGAGATGACCTCGGAATTCTGGATCGAATGGGTGCGCTACCTGTCGCTGCCCTTCGAATGGCAGGACGCGGTGATCCGCGCCGCCATCACGCTCAAGCTCTGCAATTTCGAGGAAACAGGCGCCATCATCGCGGCGATCACCACCTCCATCCCCGAGGCGGCGGGGTCGCAACGCAATTGGGATTACCGCTACTGCTGGCTGAGGGACGCCTATTTCGTGGTCCATGCCCTCAACCGTCTCGGCGCCACCAAGACCATGGAGGATTACCTCCGCTACATCACCAACATCGTCGCCATGTCCGAGGACGGACACCTCCAGCCGGTCTACGGTATCGCGCTGGAGAAGCGCCTAACCGAGATGGAGGTCGCCTCGCTTGCCGGTTATCGCGCCATGGGGCCGGTGCGCAAAGGCAACCAGGCCTACGAGCACATCCAGAACGACGTCTATGGCAGCGTGATACTCGCCAGCACCCAGTTCTTCTTCGACCAACGGCTGGTGCAGCCGGGCGACACGCGCCTCTTCCAAAAGCTGGAGAAGGTCGGCGAACAGGCGGTCAAGCTGTTCGACAGGCCCGACGCCGGGATGTGGGAGCTCAGGACCAAGGCCAAGGTCCACACATTCTCGGCCGTCATGTGCTGGGCCGGTTGCGACCGCTTGGCCAAGGTCGCGGCGAGGCTGGGCAACGATGGGCGCGCCGAATACTGGCGCCAACACGCCGATCACATTTCCGGGGTGATCCAGAAAGAGGCCTGGGACGAGAAGCAGAACAGTTTCGTCGAGAGTTTCGGCGGCGCCGACATCGACGCCAGCCTGCTGCTGTTGAACGAGATCGGCTTCCTGGCGGCGGATGACCCGCGTTTCGCCGGCACCGTAGCGGCGGTCGAAAAGACCCTGAGGCACGGCGATCACATCTTCCGCTACGCCACCGCCGACGATTTGGGGGTACCGCAAACCTCATTCAACATCTGCACATTCTGGTATATCGACGCCCTGGCGGCGCTTGGCAGGGCCGAGGAAGCCCGTGACTTGTTCGAGAAGATGCTGGCGTGCCGCAACCGTTTGGGCCTGCTTTCCGAAGACCTCGACCCTGATACCGGCGAGCTATGGGGCAACTTCCCCCAGACCTATTCCATGGTCGGCCTGATCAACGCGGCCATGCGCCTGAGCAAGACCTGGGAAGACGCGTTTTAATCAGGCCCGGGATCGCTTCCATCTGGCCGGATAGCGCCCTGGGCCCCGCACGAGCCCATCGATGGCCACGCCTCACGCCGCCGCCTGACCACGGGGACCCTATTCCGGGCTGGCCTCGAGCTTGCGCTTGATCGCCAGCAGATCGGTCCAGGCGGTCCGTTTCTGGGCCGGCGAACGCAACAGGTAAGCCGGGTGGAAGATGCCGGTCGCCGGGATCGGTCGGGTCATCCGCGCGCTCTCGTAATTGAACCACCGGCCGCGGAGCTTCATGATGCCGTCCGATTGGCCCAGCAGGGTCTTGGCGGCGGTGCCCCCGACCATGACCAGGACCTCCGGGTCCACCAGCTCGATCAGCCGTTCGATGAAGGGGAGACAGGCGGCGACCTCCGCCGCCGTCGGATTGCGGTTGCCGGGCGGGCGCCAGAACAGGATGTTGGTGATGTAGGCGGTCGTCCGATCGAGGCCGATCGCCGCCAGCATGGCGTCGAGCAAGCGGCCGCTGACACCGACGAAGGGCAGGCCGAGGCGGTCCTCATCGGCGCCCGGCGCCTCGCCCACCAGCATGATCCGC
>JACZQV010000123.1 GCA_022545545.1 Pseudomonadota bacterium | reverse complement strand
TGCACACGGTCGATGAAATCGGTCACGACTGCCTCTGGCAGCCGCCGCCGACGGCCGAACCTATCCGCGAAGCGGCGGAATAGGCGCGGCGCCTGCGGCCTCGAGGATCGCAGGGCCCGCTTGGACGAGCGCGGTATCGCGTTTCGCGAACGCGACGTCCCCGGCCAGCCCCTGCACCAGCTTTTCCTCACCGACCCCGACGGCGTCACCATCGAGATCAACTTCCGCGACGAGGCTTAGACCCGCCTATCCGCCCGCCTATCGGCCCGCCTTGGGCAGGTTCCGGAGATCGGGCTTGGTCCCGCACTCGCGGCCTTCGATTGCCTCGCGCGGGCGGTCAGTAAGCCATCTCGATGACGATCTCGGTGATGCCTTCGCCCACCGTCACCGCCGCCTCGTCGAACCCGGGCGCGCTGAAAAAGGCGGTGGCGCCGTTGGAGAAGGCGTAACCCTCCAGTGGAATGCCGAAAAACCCCTGATCGAATTCGCCGTTGCCGTTCTCGTCGTGATAGACGGCGACGGCGTAACGTCCCGGCGCCAGGCCGCGAAACACCCAAATCGCCCCGCCGTCCTTGGCCTTGACCTCGGCGCCGGCATGACGATCGTCCTTCTTGGGAAAGGATTCGGGCGTGGCGTAAAGCGCGAAGTGCACGCCGCCGTCGTCGATGCGCAATTCCGTCACCCGCACGCGAAGCTCCGCCGCGACCGCCTGGCCGGCGGCGGCAAGGAAAACCCCGAGGGCAAGGAACCGGATCATCGACATCGCTTGGCCGCGCTTGGCATTTCGCATCGCACCTTATAGCCGATTCCGGCGGCGCCGGGTCGGCCGTCCTTCCCCACCTTTCCTTGCCCGCGCCATCGGCGCCCCGAGAGCAGATCCGGGTCGATGAGAATCGCCTTGGGCGATTCACCGGACACTAGTGGGGTTATCCGGGAAATTTCGGTATCCTCGCTCAAATCTCCAGGGTCATCTGGGAAAGATCGGTATAGTCTTCTGGAACCCAATGGGTCATCCAGATGCCGAGAGCAGGGGTTCATATGGAGTATATCGGATTGAAGGACATCGAAGCGGCGCGCGCTGCCCTGCCGGCCCCGGTCCGGCGAACGCCGATTATTCCGCTCGCGCGTGATTCGGTGGAAATTGGTCAGGAACGCTGTTTTCTCAAATGCGAACACCTGCAAGTCACCGGCTCCTACAAAGTTCGTGCGGCTTTTACGATGCTGAACGCACTACCGGAACAGGCCCGAACCAAGGGGGTCGTTCTGACATCCTCGGGAAATTTTGCACAAGCTTTCGCGTATGCCGGGCGGACGATGGGCGTGCCCATAACGGTCGTCATGCTGGATCACACCAGCCCTTACAAAGTGGCCGTGACCGAGGGCCATGGCGCCAAGGTCCATTTTTGCGGGACGGACGCCCTTGAACGCCAGCCGACCGTGGAACGTCTGGCCGGTGAAGGCGGACTGACCGCTATCGACACATGGGAAGAGCCGCAGATTACCGCGGGCCACGGCTCGATCGGGCTGGAAATCATGGAGGATTTCCCCGACGTGCAACAGGTGCTCGTTCCGGTTTCTTCCGGCGGCGGCGCCGCCGGGATCGCGACTGCGATCAAGCAACGGCGGCCCGACGTCAAGGTTATCGGCGTCCAGCCGGAGCGGGCGAACGCAGCCTATGTCTCGCTTCAAGAGGGTAAACCGACGGCGATCGATTATTGGGACTCGATTGCCGACGGACTGTCTGCCGTCCGCCCCGGTGCGTTTCCTTTTCGCCACCTCCAGCGCTATCTCGACGACATCGTTCTGATCAGGGAAGTGGATATAGCCAATGCGTTTTGCACCCTTCTCTATCGCGCCAAGATTCTGGGCGAGCCGGCAGGCGTCGTTGCCACGGCAGCTTTCCTGGCAGGTAAAGTGGACACGTCGCTCACAACCGTCGCCACCGTCACCGGCGGCAATCTCGCCGCCGAGACGATGCGGCAGCTTATTGAAATGGCCGAGACGGCATAGTCGCATACGATTTGACGCCATTCCGGAAGCGCGTGCTTAAGCGTCACACCAACACTGGAAAGCGAAGCGACCGAGAAATCAGCCGTAAAATTTCGATGGAATCGGGCGAGTATCGCTCAACAACGCATTTAGCATTTCGCATCATCTGCCGCTGATCACCGTCGAGAATGCCCCGTAGAGGCGGTTACGTGGCTCCGCAGGGCCGCCGATCAGGGTTATGCACAATAAGACCTCATCCTCCTATGCAAGTAAGTACTGGACCAAGACGCAAAATAATCCCGGTCAAACGATTCCATCTGGCCGGATAATGCTCTAGGATGCCGCGATCCGGTTTGCGTGCCCCCTTCATCGGCGCTTTGATGAATGCGCCAAGGAAGTGTGCGCCCGTTCTTGTGCCTCCTGCCCCGTCCTTGCGCGTGGCGGCGGCTCGCCGGGGGGCAATGGTAAGGAGAGGATGGGCTATGAGACTGGGTAACGGTGTGATCGCGGCGGCTTTGTTGGCCATGGCGCCCGCCATCGCGGCGGCGGATTCCAAGGTCTACCTCGACATCGCCGGCGGCGCCAATTTCCTCGAGGCAACCGACATCAGTGGCACCGGGCTCGGCACCGAGGCCGATTTCGACACCGGCTTCGCCGTCAAGGCCGCCATCGGCAACGCCCTGGACTCCGGCTTGCGGTTCGAGGCCGAGGTCGCTTACCGTGAGAACGACGCCGATAGCGTCGGCGGCTCGGGCGCCGGTGGTGACGTTTCGGCCTGGAGCCTCATGGGCAACGCGATCTACGACATCAAGACGGGCGGCCGCTTGACGCCCTATATCGGCGTTGGCGCCGGGGTCGCCGGCATCGACTGGAACGACGTAACGCCGGTCGGCGGCGGCAGCGTCGACGACAACGCCACGGTGTTCGCCTACCAGGGCATCGCCGGCGCCGCCTACGCGATCAACGACAATTTGCAACTGACGCTCGATTACCGCTACTTCGCGACCGAGGATCCCGACTTCACGACCAGCACCGGCACCAATTTCGACGCCGATTACCGGAGCCACAGCATCATGGTCGGATTGCGCTGGACCTTCGGCGAAGCGAAGCCCCGTCCCGCCGCCCGGCCCTCGCCTGCGCCCAAGCCGGCGCCGGTGGCCAGACCTAAGCCGAAACCGGCGCCCAAACCGAAACCGGCGCCGGTGGCCAAGCCGAAGCCGAAGCCGGCGCCGCCGATCACCCGCTCCTTCCTGGTGTTCTTCGATTGGGACAAGTCCGACATCACGCCCGAGGCGCGGCGCGTCATCAGTCAGGCGGCGGCGAACTCCCGCAAGGCCGGGGTCACGCGCATCACGCTGACGGGCCACGCCGACCGTTCCGGGCCGGAGCGCTATAACATGGCGCTGTCGCTGCGCCGGGCGAAGGCGGTGAAGCGGGAAATGATGCGCAACGGCGTCGCGGCGAAGGACATCGCCGTCTTCGGCCGCGGCGAAACCCAACCCCTGGTGCCGACGCCCGACGGCGTGCGCGAGCCCCAGAACCGGCGGGTCGAGATCGTCTTCTAGGGCACTATCCGGCCAGCAAGCCCCGGGCGGCCCGGCAACCAAAGCCCGCCGGGCGGCGATGGCTCGATGGGTTGAGGCGGTTTTCAATAGAACAAGAGCGCGTCCCGCAAGGGGCGCGCTTATCTTTGAGCCCGGCGGGGCGGGGCCCGCTTAGCGGCCGAGATTCTGGGCCGATTCGGGATCGACCGGATGGCGCCCGTTCAGCCTGTCGAAAGCGGGCTGGGCGACGAAACTGGAGAGCCGGCCGTAGCCGGACCGCGTCACCGCATGGAACAGATCGCCGGAGCCGGCGCAGAAATCCGGCGTGGTCATGGAACGAAGCGAAGCCTCGTTACTGGCCGCGGTGATGTAGCGATCGAGGCGGGGCACGGCATTGACGCCATAGCGGCGGGCGAAGTAACGCCTGAGCACGCGCCCATGGGCGACGAGCTGCTTGACATATTTCCGGGCGAAGGTGTCGTAGCGCATGCGGTAATCGGCCCGCCCGCAGGAGAGCGCCGCGACCATGAGCTCGATCTGCAGGTGACGCACCTTGAAGGCGGTCTTTTCCGCCAAGCTCAGCGACGACGCCGACGACGCGCCGGTCGCGGCGCCGAGCCACAACACGCTTGCCAAGGCGATGATGACGCCGTGCCTATGCACGAAAGCCCCCCAAAGACCCAAAAGACCCCCCGTTATAGCCCGGGGGCGATTAATTCTTATTTAAACCTGAACTAGCTTCTCCACCTCCTAACCTAACCGGTCGGCCCGCAAACATCCACAATTTCTTCGTTGCCGGGACGCAAAATGCGTGCCGGCGCCCTATCAATTGCCCGTAGCCCGCGCGCGGTAGACCACGACCAGGATGCCCAAGGCGGCCGACGACAGGGCGTCGAGATAGAAGAACCACGGCACATCGTAGATCCAGCCGAGCGCCAGGCAGAGGACGGCGGCGCTCAGGAACAGGCCGGCCAGGGTCGACAGCATCACCGGGTACCTTCTGGCGACGGCGACGGCCAACTGAACGCCGATCCAGAACATGATCAGAAAGAAGATCTTCACCGTGTACTGAACCAGCGGCGTGTCGGGATAGGCGACGGGCGCGAACAACGCCATCCAGGAATTCAACGTGCTCCAGGGAAGGAAGATGAGGACGGCGGACAGCATCAACAACGCGCTGAACAGATAGAGGATGTAAGTTAGGGCTTTCATGGCGGTACCTCCCGGTTTTCGCCAGACGGCTTCGACGATAGCGCCCTGGCGCGCGCACCGGGCAATGTTAGCGCTCAATCCGGCCCCGAGACAGAACAATAACCGCCGCTGCTGCGGGGACGATTCGACCCCTGCGCCCACACCGCCGGCCACCCCGTTTCCTTGCGTGCGGGTTGAAAATTGCCGCGCGATGGTTAGGCTATAGATTGCGAGAACGGGTGGGGTCCATGAGTTTCGGCCTTTACAAGGACAGGGTGAGCGAACGCCGGCGCCGGAGCCTGGTGAAGACGTTGGTCAAGTGGTCGGCGGGCCTCGCCATCGTCGGCGCCGCCGGGTTCTATGCCTATCAGATCGGCTCGAACCTGGCGCAGAAGGACGTCCGCGAACTGAAGGCCGAGGTCGCCAAGCTTTCCAAGACCGTCGTCGGCCTGAAACGGGAGAACGCCGGGCTCAGGGCGCAAGCGATGAAGGTAAAGGCGCGCGAACGGAAATTGACCGAGCGCTTCCGCCGCGAATTGCCGCCGGAGAACACCAGGGCGCTGATCGCCAAGCTCAAGGAAAGGCTGGACGCGGGGGTCGGAGAGGACCGTCTTGCCTTCGTCATCGGCGCCGCGGAAAAGCTTCGCTCCTGCGAGGACGCGCCGGTGACCAAGCGTTTCATCGTCAAGACGCCGATCTATGAAGGCGCCAACGATTCCGTGACCTTCGCCGAAAACACCATCACCGTGACGGCCGAAGGGGTTTCGGAGAAAAATCCCGAGGGCAAGCCCGAGGCGTGGTTCGATCCGGCGCGGCCGGTAACGGCGCGCTTCGCCCGAATCGGCGGCGAGGTTTCCGAGGTCGCCGGCCTCTTGCCGCTGCATCATTCGGTGGTGATCGACACCACCGAGCACAAGTTTTCCGTCATCAAGGGCGACCGCGGCTTCGTCAAGATCACCGGCGACCGCTGCCGCTATCCTTGAGGCGTGAAACGCGAAATGGGCGGCCGGCGGTCAAGCCGCGGGCGCGATGGTCACACTGATGAGTTCGTGATCGGAGATCGCCGCGCCGGCCGAACGCCACGCCAGCCACCGCCGCGCCAGATCGAGCAAGGCAGGCATCGAGTTGAAAAGTCAGTTTAATTTAGCCGGCATAGGCGGGCAAGGAGATTTCATACGACCCCAGGGACAGGGTGAGTTCGAGGGTCTTACCGACCCTGGCACGGCGGCCGAGCCCAAGGCGCCCCGCACCGCCCTGCCGGCCCCCTCGATCGCCTTCACCTCACGCGTCCCGGCACCTCACGCGTCCCGGTCCGGTTCCCCGGCCTGGGAAGTCGTCTGGCTCCGTAAGTGGGCGGTCCAGCCTTGGGCCTCGATGAAGACGCGCGTGATCTCCGAAAATTCCGATTTGATGCGCCGTTCCAGATCGGTCACCGCCTCCTCCACCTGATCGGCCGTAAGCTCCCGGGGGAAATCGAGGCTCAGGTTCAAGAGCACGTCGTTGGGACCGAAATGCATCGTCAGGAGTTCATTGAGGCGAAGGGTGCGCGGGTCCCGGGAGACGATTTCCCTGATGCCGGCGACGACGGCGGCCCTCGCTCCTTCGCCGATCAACAGGCCCTTGCATTCGAACGCCAGTGCCGCCGCCGTCGTCGCCAGGATGAGACCGATGACGACCGACGCCACCCCATCGAAAACCGGCATGTCCAGCGCCTCGCCGACGGCGATGCCGGCAAAGGCCGCGACCAGCCCCAACATGGCGGCGCTGTCCTCGAACAGGACGGTGAAAACGGTGGGGTCCTTGCTCACACGCACCGCCGCCAAATATCCAAGCGGCCCCTTGGTTTTGCGGAACTCCTTGAGGGCGATCCACCAGGCGCCGGCCTCGAACACCATGGCGATGACGAGCACCAGGTAATTGATATTGGCATCGGTGATCGGATGGGGGTCGAGGACCTGAATGACGCCGTTGTAAAAGGACAGACCGGCGCCAAGCCCGAAGATCAGGATGGCGACCACGAAGGTCCAGAAATAAAGCTCCATGCCGTAGCCGAAGGGATGGGCGGTATCGGCCGGACGGGCGGCCCGTTTGATGCCGTGAAGCAACAGCAGCTGGTTGCCGGTATCGACCACCGAATGGATGGCCTCGCTGAACATGGCCGAGGAGCCGGTGAACGCGGCGGCGGTGAATTTCGTCACCGCGATCAGTGAATTCCCGGCAAGCGCGGCGTAGACGACTTTTTTCGACGAAGTTGCCGCCATGATTTACCCAACGCCCGTGGCGTCGGGAAAGGCGGTATATCCGCTTAAGGAGCCATAGCTCCAGTAGTAACGCCGCCGTAGAACGGTACGCATTGATCACGCCTCCTGGGCAAGTCAGCGGAGAAACTTCTCTACGGTGCGAACGAAGCCCGGCACCGAAATAGGCTTGGATATGTAGTCCTGGCAACCCCCTTTGCGGATTATCTCTTCATCCCCGTCGGCCACGAAAGCCGTGACGGCGATGACCGGGATCGATCTGAGGTCCGCATCGTCCCTGATCCATTTGGTGACCCTGAGGCCGGAGACCTCCGGCAACTGCATGTCCATGAGGATCAGGTCGGGCCGCTTGGCACGCGCAAGCTCCAGCGCCTCCCTGCCATCCGTCGCCTGCAGGATCGTGTGACCACGAACCGCGAGCAGGTCGTGGAAGAGCTTCATGTTCAAGGCATCGTCTTCGACGATAAGAATTTTCTTGGCCGCCGTCCGGATAGCCGCGCCGCCAGCCGCGGCGGCGCCGGGATCGGGCGGTTCCGGCGCCGGCGGTGACGCCGTCCCCATCGCCGCCGGCGCCATCTGCCTTGCCTCATAAGGAAATGGCGCGAAGCCTTCCGCCGACGCCGCGCCCTTGCGGGCAAACAAGGAACGTGCCGGCGATCGGCCGTGGGCAGCGTCGCCGCCCTTGCCGGTCCCGGCATCGCCAGGCCGTCGGAGTTCTGAAGGCGGCGGCGCCCCCACCCCTGGCTTCGTCTGGTCAGGGCCGGACAATGACGCAGTCCAGTTTCCGCCGTTTCAGCCGGTCGCAGAGCTTCTTGGCGGCCGCCGCGCTCGCCAGGGTCCCCACCTGCAAGCGGTAGAAAGATTTCCGGCGCGGTCCCGAACCGGATCGCACCACCTTGAGGCTCAATCCGCCGAGCAGATCCCCATGGGTCTTCTGAAGCCGCGGCCACGCGCGGCGCACCGCGGCGTCCGAGCCAAGGGCATGGAGCTGCACCCGATACCCGCCTCCGCCGGCGCCGCCGGCCGTTTCACCCGGCCGCTCTCGCCGGGCCTTGCCTGGCGCCGCCACCTCGACGATGGGGGCGGTGGCCGGCCCCGCGGC
>JACZQV010000024.1:21256-27480 GCA_022545545.1 Pseudomonadota bacterium | reverse complement strand
CCTCCTGTGAAAGTAAGTACTAAGTCTTATCGGGCGTTGGGTCCGAACGGGCCGCCCGACCTTGTATATCAGTTACGGGCCGTGTGACAGGTCACCGTCGGGAACGCGCTTGGCGCTCAGTCGATTTCCCCGGCGGCCAGGCGGCGCGCTTCCATCGCTCCGGCGGCGCCCGGACGGTGGACCTCGGCGGCGGCGAGTTGCTTGCGCAAGTCCTCGTTTTCCCGTTCCAGGAACTTCGTCCTGTGGCCATCGGCGCGGGCGCGCCGGCGCTTCTTGGCCGCCCAAATCCAAGCGTAAACGGCGCCCGCGAGGAAGCCGATGAAGGTGGCGCCGAAGACGGCGGCGTAGGCCGGCGGCTCGATAGCGAAAGGAAACGGCCACAAATCCAGGGTTACCGGCGCGCGATTGGACGTCGCGAAGGCGACGATGGCGCCAATCAAGGGGATGCCGAGTATCCAGAACAGGAGCTTCAAACCATCGCACCGACAATAATCCGACGCCACCGCCGGCGGTCACGAACAGCCGCGACAAGTCCTGTGAATGTGGCCCGGCAGGTTCTACGGGACGCTATGTCCCCATCCGGTCAGCTGTTCAGCCGCTGGCGCAGATGCTTGCCGGTCTTGAAGAACGGGACGTGCTTCTCCGCCACATTCACGGATTCGCCGGTGCGCGGATTACGTCCGATCCGGGCGTTCCTCTTCTTGACCGACAGCGCCCCGAAACCACGCAACTCGACCCTGTCGCCGCGCGACAGCGCCCCGGCGATCTCATCGAAAATCGTGCTGACGATCCGCTCCACATCCCGGTAGTAAAGGTGCGGATTCTTCTCGGCGAGACGCATAATAAGTTCCGACTTTGTCATCGTCCGCCCTCCTCCGTTTGGGCCCCTGTAAGCGGCCGGGGCGCCCAAAACGGGCTTTGGCCGCGAGAGGCTTGGTTCACCGACCGTCAGGGTGCCAAACAGAGACCAGTCCGTCAAGGGTAAGTCTTTCAGAAAACAATGTTATTCCAATCAAGCGGCGGATGATATCGAACCATTTGTCCCCTTCCCGCTCGACCTTGACGTCAC
This sequence comes from Pseudomonadota bacterium, assembly GCA_022545545.1. Lineage (GTDB taxonomy): Bacteria > Pseudomonadota > Alphaproteobacteria > SMXQ01 > SMXQ01 > JACZQV01. The sequence goes on along the minus strand of JACZQV010000024.1, from coordinate 26,411 downwards.
GGAGCGGCAGGGATTTCGGGATGTCGCGTTGTTTTTCCAGCCATTCCCGCGCCTCGTTTTCGCCGCCGATCTGGTCGATCAGCTTATTCGCCACCGCCTGGCGCCCGGTGTAAATGCGGCCATCGGCCAGCACCAGCGCCTCGGCGCGCGGCAGCTTGCGCCGCTCCGCCACCAGGTCGACGAACATGTCGTACATGTCCATGACCACTCCCCGCGTCACTTCGCGTCCCCGTTCGCTAAGCGGCTCAAAGGGCGAAGGGACGGCCTTCAACTCTCCGCTCTTGATGGCTTCCGCCGAGATGCCGAGCTTGCCGAGCAGCCCGGTGATATCGGTGGTCTGCAACATGACGCCGATCGAGCCGGTGATGGAGCCCTCCCGGGCGAAGATGTAATCGGCCGCCAGCGCCGCCATGTAGCCGCCCGAGGTCGCCAGCGTTCCCATCACCGCCACCACGGGCTTCTTCTCGGCGACCCCGCGGAGGCTGTGATACACGGTCTCGCCGCCGACGACGGTGCCGCCGGGGCTATCGATGTACAGGATCAGGGCGGCGACGTTCGAATTCGCGGCGACCTTGGCCAGCGCCTCGTTGCGTTCGCGGTCATCCGTGATCAGGCCCGAGAGGGTGAAGCGCGCGACGTGCTTCTCGGCGGCGCCCGGGAAGCCGGCGAAGCGGTCCAACCCGACGACGACGACGGTCACGAGGGCAAGGACCGCCAGCGTCCGCCACAGGGCGAGGCGCCTCTTCAGCCTTCTGCGGTCGATCAACGCATCGGCATCAAGCGACATGGCTAACCGGTCGGATGCGCCGCCCGGTCAACTCGCCGGCTCCAAGGCGCCTACTCGTCCTTCGTCTTGTCGGCGTCGCCCTTCTCTTGCCCATCGGCTTCGCTCGTCTCATCCGCCTTCTCTTTGGCCTCGGCCTTCTTGGCGGGGTCCGCTTTGGCCTTCGTTTTGGCCTTCTTTTGGGCCTCGGTCTTCGGTTTTTCGTCCGCTTTTTCCTCGCTCTTCTCCGCGGACTTTTTCCCGGTGACCCGGCTCAGCGCCGCGCCGAGGATATCGCCGAGGCTGGCGCCGCTGTCGGAGGAGCCGTACTGGGCCATGGCCTGTTTCTCTTCCTCGATCTCGCGCGCCTTGATCGAGAGCGAAACCTGTCGTCCCGACCGGTCGACGGAGGTGATTTTGGCGTCCACCTTCTCACCGACGGCGAATCGGTCGGGCCTCTGCTCGCTACGGTCGCGGGCGAGGTCGCCCTTGCGGATGAAGCCGCGCACCCCTTCGATATCCACCTCGATGCCCTTGTCCTGCACCGCCGCCACGGTGCAGGTGACGATTTTGCCCTTTTTCAATTGCGAGGCGCGGCCTTCGAACGGGTCTTCGGTCAGTTGCTTGACGCCGAGGCTGACACGCTCCTTCCCGACATCGACATCGAGGACCTTGACCTTGACCATGTCGCCCTTCTTGTAATCCGCGATGGCCTCGTCGCCGGGGCGGTGCCAGTCGAGGTCGGACATGTGGACCATGCCGTCGATGTTCCCTGGCAACCCGACGAACAGGCCGAATTCGGTGACGTTCTTGATGTCGCCCTCGATGACCTCCCCGACCGGGTGATTATCGGCGAAGGTCTCCCACGGATTCTCCATACATTGCTTGAGGCCGAGGCTGATGCGGCGGCGCTGGGAATCGACGTCGAGCACCGTGACCTCGACCTCCTGGCTGGTCGAGACGATCTTGCCGGGGTGGACGTTTTTCTTGGTCCAACTCATCTGCGAGACATGTACCAGCGCCTCGACGCCCGGCTCCAACTCGACGAACGCCCCGTAGTCGGTGATGTTGGTGATGCGCCCCTTGAACCTGGCGTCTATCGGGTATTTGGCCTCGACGCCCTCCCACGGGTCGGCCTCGAGCTGCTTCATGCCGAGGCTGATGCGCTGGGTTTCCGCATTGAAGCGGATGACCTGAACATTGACGGTCTGGCCGATATTGAGCGCCTCCGTGGGGTGGTTGATTCGCCGCCAGGAAATGTCCGTAATGTGCAAAAGTCCGTCGACGCCGCCGAGGTCGATGAAGGCGCCGTAATCGGTGATATTCTTGACCACGCCTTCGAGAATCTGGCCTTCCTTGAGGTTGGCGATCAACTCGGCGCGAGCCTCGGCGCGGGATTCCTCGAGCACGGCGCGGCGGGAAACCACGATGTTGCCGCGGCTGCGGTCCATCTTCAGGATCTGGAACGGCTGCGGCGTGCCCATGAGGGGGGTGATGTCGCGCACCGGGCGGATATCGACCTGGCTGCCGGGAAGGAACGCCACGGCGCCGGAGAGATCGACGGTGAATCCTCCCTTGACGCGGCCGAAGATGACGCCTTCGACGCGCGTGGTCTCCTTGAAGGCCGTCTCCAACAGGGTCCAGGCCTCCTCGCGGCGCGCCTTCTCGCGGGAAAGGACGGCATCTCCGTGACGGTTTTCGTAGCGTTCCAGGTAGACGTCGACTTCGTCCCCGATCTGGACGCTGGCCTCCTCGCCCTGGGAGGCGAATTCCCTGAGGGCCACGCGGCCCACCGACTTCAGGCCGACATCGATCACCGCCATGTCGTTTTCGATGGCGATGACGCTGCCTTTGAGCACGGCGCCTTCCACCGGCGCCGCGATGCGAAAGGATTCCTCAAGCATCTCGGCGAAGTCCTCGCCGGTCGAGAATGGCTCCTCGACGGTCTCGGCGCTGGGTTTAGCCATAAATTCTCCTAGTCCTCATAACCAGTCCTCATAACCACAATTCCTCCAAATGAGCATGAGCCCGGATCACTTCAACCCGCTCCCGCCGCTCCGCCGGCCGGACCGGGGGGTGCGCCATCACTGTTCGATCAACGCTAGGGCCGCGGCAAAGGCTTCGTCGGGGTCCAGTCCGGTCGTGTCCAGCAAGTGGGCATCGCCGGCCGGCACCAACGGAGACGTCTCGCGCCCGGAATCACGGTCATCGCGAGCCTTCATGTCCCGCAAAACGCGGCTATGTATACTCTCCACGCCACGTTCTAGCAACTCATTAAGGCGGCGGGCGGCGCGGATTTCCAGGCTCGCGGTGACGAAGAATTTGTGGTCCGCGTCGGGGCACACCACGGTACCGATGTCGCGCCCGTCGATGACCGCGCCCGGGCGGTTCTCCGGGGGATGGGCGGCGAAGTCCCGCTGGACGAGGAGCAGCTCTTGACGCACTTCGGGATATGCGGCGACGAGGGTGGCGGCCTGGGCCGTCGCCTCGTCATCGAGCCCCGCCTCATCGAGGTCGCCGATGCCGACCGTCCGGGCGATCCTTGCCGCCGCTCCGGCGTCGGCGGGATCGAGTCCCTGGCGCAACAGCTTGAGGCCCACGGCGCGGTAGAGCTTGCCGGAATCGAGATAGGCCAGGCCGAGATGGTCGGCAAGGCGCCGCGCGAGCGTGCCCTTGCCGGCCGCTGCCGGTCCGTCAATGGTGATGATCATGGCGGTGGCGGCGACGCCTGGGGCAGTCGCCGATGGCAGCAGCGGCGCGGCAGAGTTCCCTCATGCGGCCTCGGGTTCCTCGCGGATTTCGGCGCCGAGCCCGTTCATCAACTCGGCGAACCCCGGAAAGGAGGTGTCGATCACCGATGCGTCGTCGATATGGACCGGTTTGTCCGCCACCATGCCGAGTATAAGAAAGGCCATGGCGATGCGGTGATCCAGTTGGCTCTCGATCCGCCCGCCGCCTGGCGGCGCCCCGCCGGCGCCATGGATGATCAGGCTGTCCTCGCCTTCCTCGGCCTTGACGCCCGAGGCCGCGAGCCCTTCGGCGATGGCGGTAAGCCTATCGCTCTCCTTGACCCGGAGTTCGCCAAGACCGTTGAGCCGGGTGGTGCCCTCGGCGCAGGCGGCGGCGACCGCCAGGACGGGATACTCGTCGATCATGGCCGGGGCGCGCTCGGGCGGCACGTCGACGCCGCGAAGCGCACCGGCCCTAACGGCGATATCGGCGACGGGTTCACCGGCAACCTGGCGCCGGTTCCGGTAACTGATGTCCGCGCCCATCTCCCGAAGCGTCTCATAAATCCCCGCGCGCAGGGGGTTGATGCCGATGCCGCGCAGCACGATTTCCGAGCCCGGCACCAGGAGGGCGGCGACGGCGGGGAAGGCGGCGGAGCTGGGATCGCCCGGCACGCTGATCTCGCGGCCGGAGATTTCGGGTTGCCCGGCAAGGGTGATCACGCGGCCGCCCTCGTTGGTCTCCGTGACCCCCACCTCGGCGCCGAAATGGCCGAGCATGATCTCACTGTGATCGCGCGTCGGCGCCGGCTCCATCACCGTGGTCACGCCCGGCGTGTTGAGCCCGGCGAACAGGATCGCCGATTTGACCTGGGCCGAGGCCACCGGCAGGCGGTAGGTAATGGGCACCGGCATTTCCGTTCCGATAACCGCAAGGGGCAGCCGCATCTCGGGCGGGGCGACGAACCTGGCGCCCATTCGTCGCAACGGCGTGGCGACGCGGGCCATGGGCCGCGCCCGCAGCGAGGCATCGCCGGTGAAATGGCAGGTGAAGGGGTGGCTAGCCACGAGCCCGATCAGCAGCCGGGCGCCGGTCCCGGAATTGCCCATATCGAGCACGGTCTCGGGCGCCGCCAGGCCGCCGACGCCGACGCCTTGTACCCTGTAGACGCCGTCATCGCCACGCTCGATCCTGGCGCCGAGCGCGCCAAGCGCCGCCGCCGTGCACATCACATCGTCGCTTTCGAGCAGGCCGTCGATCGCGGTCTCGCCGACGGCGACGGCGCCGAGTATCAGGGCGCGATGGGAGATGGACTTATCGCCCGGTACGCGGACATCACCCTCAAGCACGCCCGAGCGGATGGACATCAGCTGCGTTGCCATGCTGGCTCCAGAAATTCTCCTCGGTCGGTCCCAAGACGGCGTCGGGGGGCCCGGACCGCCGTGGTCCCCTCTATCATATCCTAGCCCGGATTTCTCACCGTGGACAGGCGCGTCATCGCGTCGGGCGGTTCCCGGTCCACCAGGAGAGGGCCGCGGAGCGTAGCCTGGGCTACGGTCAAGGCCTTCGACGCCGCGGGCGGCCCGCCTGCGCGGCCGGAGCCGCTTCGGCGTGGCGAAGGCCCGTGCCGTGCGCGATGCCGCGCCTGTCCATGGTGAGAAG
>JACZQV010000024.1:0-21246 GCA_022545545.1 Pseudomonadota bacterium | reverse complement strand
TGACATCGCGCCGCGCGCTTTTCCTAGCCGGTCGTGCGATAGCCGCCGTGCCGCACCTGTCCATGGTGAGAAGTCCGGGCCAGCCCCGGTGTCTCGTGCCGGCGACCCTTGGCGGCGGTTGCTTTCCTGGCCAGGGATCCGGGTGCGTCCTTGGGCCGGCGGGAAAGTTTCGAGGAAATTTCCGCCGAGGCAATTTTGCTTTTGACAGACGCGCCTGATCGTGGCAATTGGCAACTAACGAAAGGTTCATAAGGTTGTGTCAACAAGGCCCGTAGGTACCTTGTAGGGTTACGTCAATCGGAGGATTGGGGTGGCTAAGCTAGCGTGGGGAACCAAGCTCACCTGCCCGAGTTGCGGCGCACGCTTTTACGACCTCAGGCGTCCCTCGGTCGCCTGTCCCAAATGCGAATCGCCCTATAGCGGCAAAATCAACGTTAAGCCCAAGCGTACCCGTGTTCCCGCGGAGGCGGCCAAACAGGTGGAGCAAGCCGTGGTGATCGCCGCCGCCGCCGAGCCGAACAAGGAGTCGAGGGCCTCGACCGGAGTCGGGAACAAGGAGTCCGATGACAAGGGACTCGAGGGCATCGGGGACGTCGAGGGCGCCGAGACCGGCAAGGCCGAGGAATTGATCGAGGACCCCTCGGAGCTTGGCGAGGACGACGACGATGTGGCCGGGGTCATCGACAATGTCGATGGCAAGGAGGAGGCTTAGGGCGCGGGGTCATCCGTGATGAGGGCGCGCGGTCATCCTTGAACTGGCGGGGATACTTTCAGCGCCCAAAATTTTTCCAGGGCCCAAAAAATTTTGCTTGCCCGGGAACAGGCCAACTCTTAATTTTCAGGCGCTTGCGGCTTGCCGCCACCGGCGGCGGCCGATGGCGGTCCCGAAGGGCGAGAGTCCCTTGAGGGACGGATTTCGTGAGCGAGCATTCGGGGCCATAGCTCAGTTGGGAGAGCGCTACAATGGCATTGTAGAGGTCGCCGGTTCGATCCCGGCTGGCTCCACCATATCATTCAAGGGCTTGGCCAACGATGGCCAGGCCCTTTGACTTTGCGGGCCAAGACCAAGGCGCCGCGATGAGCCGCCGGCGCCCTCTTTACATACTCGCGCCCTTCGGCTGACCGGCGCTTGCGTGCCAGCGGGGCGGGGCCTTGCGCCGGCGCTTGATTCCGCCCGCCGGGACCCCAAATATTGGATGGCGGTGCCGCAAGGGCCGCCACGGTCGACTGTCCATAGGGCGCCGGTGACGGGCCCGCCCATGCGTCTCGCTCAAGATGAGGAGGTTGCGCCATGTCTCGCCTGACCCTTTTCAACAGTCCGCTGCTGCTCGGTTTCGATCATTTCGAGCGCGTCCTCGATCGCGTCTCCAAGGCCTCAACCGATGGCTACCCACCCTATAATGTAGAGCAGACCGGCGCCAATTCCTTGCGTATCACCCTCGCGGTGGCGGGGTTTTCCAAGGATGAGCTATCGGTATCGGTCGAAGACGATGAGCTGGCCATCGCCGGCAAGCAGGTCGACGACGCCGACCGGGTCTACATCCACAGGGGCATCGCCGCGCGCCAGTTCCAGCGGCGCTTCGTCCTGGCCCAGGGGATAGAGGTCCAAGTCGCCGCGCTCGACAACGGTCTCTTGCACATCGATCTGGTGAGGCCCGAAATCGAGGTCCGCTCCCGCACCATCGAAATCCAGGGCTCCGGCGCCGGCGCCGAGGTCGAAGACGGCGGCCAGGAGATCAGTGTGGCGCCCCACCGCAAACGGACCTGAACGGGTTCCGCATTCCGCTCTGCGATCCTCGAAACGGCTGAATCCCCCGGTTTGGGCGGGTTATAGCGTTCCCCGCGGTTTAATAAACTTTAAGGAAATAAAGGTACTCTAGAGGGGTGAAAGGACCCTAGTGATGCAAGCGCCTGAACAATTACGGATCATGTCCGACCAGGACCTGGCTGTTCTCGGCCTCCAGGATCTCGCTTATATCAAGCGGGTGATCATCGACGGCGAGAACGCTTATTCGATCCACGCCGCGGACGGGACGGCGATCGCCGTTATGGACGACCGCGAGGTCGCGTTTGCCACCGTCCGCCAGCACGAGTTGGAGCCGGTAAGCGTCCACTGACCCGCTTCCACTGACCTCGGGGGCCCGGCGCGGCCCCATTCATCCCCCTGCGAATTTGTCCAACCGACCGGCTTGGCTCGGCCCTGGATGGCGCCATCGGCGCGGCGCGTGTCGCTTCGCGGGCGCGACGGGATCAGGCCGGAAGATCGCCGGGCCTTCGCCACGCCGAAACGGCTCCGGCCGCGCAGGCGGGCCGGCGCGAAAGGTTTAGGCGGCGTGGCTCGCCGCGGTTTCGGTCAGGAGGAAATAGAGGACCTCGGCGGTCTCGGCGCCGCGCAGCTTATCGCAGGTCTCCTTGTCGCGCAAAAGACGCGAGACCCGGGCCAACGCCTTGAGATGATCGGCGCCCGCCGATTCCGGCGCCAATAACAAGAACAGCAAATCCGCCGGCTGATCGTCGAGCGCCTCGAAATCGACCGGTGAGTCAAGGCGGGCGAAAACGCCGAAAATACGGTCGAGCCCGGGAAGCTTGCCGTGGGGAATGGCGACACCGGCGCCGACGCCGGTGGTGCCGAGACGCTCGCGGGCGAGCAGGACCTCGAATATCGTGCGTTCGTGCTCTTGCGTGATTTCGGCGGCGCGGTGGGACAGTGCCTGAAGCACCTGTTTCTTGCTGGTTGCGTGTAAATTCGGGATGATGCTTTGCGGCGTGATCAGATCGATGATTCCCACTGACATTTCCTCACGATTCGTTCGGCGCCGGCGGCTCGCCCTGGGGGTCGATCCAGCCGATGTTGCCGTCGGACCGCCGGTAAACCATGTTGAGGCCACGATGGGCGCTGTTGGAAAACATCAGCGCCGGCAACTCACCAAGATCCAGCCGCATCACCGCTTCCTCCACCGTAAGCGTCGGAATCTCGGTGGCCATTTCGGCGATGATGACGGGCCATTGTTTCTCGTTTTCCTCGGCCAGGGACTCCTCCGTCTCGCCGGCCAGGATGTATTGCTGGGCGGGAAGGAATTTCTCCTTGGCACCCTTGTGGTGGTTGCGCAGGCGGCGCTTGTGGCGTCTGAGCCGCTTGCCGAGGCGTTCCAGGGCGGCGTCGAAGGCCGGGTAGGGCTCGTTGACCTCGGCGTGGCTCTGGACCAGGATACCCCGCCCGACATGCACCGAGATGTCGGTCCTGTACCGGTGCGCGACCCGCGAGAACACGACGTTAGCCTCTATCGCGTTATCGAAATATTTGCCGACCGATGCCTGCAGACTCTCCTCGACGTGCGTCCGCAAGGCGTCTCCGACGTCAAGTTGTTTGCCTGTCACGGAGAGCTGCATAGGCCCTGATGTCCGGATTCCAGATCCAAATCCCGCCCAAATTCCGAACGCGGGGGTTTCACGGGGCTCGAAGAAGGGACGCAACATAGGTCCGGCGGTTATCGGAGTCAATAGCGCCCGGGAGGCCGGCGCGAGGGCCATGTCGGAACGGTTCCCATCGCCCGATCCCGGCTTCGACCGGCCACCATCATCCCTCTGTACCGGCCCTACCGGCGGCTACCAGATATGGTTTTAACGGCCGTTTCCCGGTGATCCTGGTGGGCCGGAATTTACCCCGCCAGGCTAATCGGATAACACTTCAGAGCACCACTGATTTCTCCCGGCGGCGCTGGACCGAGGAGGGAATCCGCAGGGCCTCGCGGTACTTGGCCACCGTGCGCCGGGCGATGTCGATGCCGTTGCTTCTCAGGATGTCGACGATCTTGTCGTCGGAAAGCACCGCGCCGGCCTCTTCCTTATCGATCAGTTCCTTGATGCGGAATCGCACGGCCTCGGCCGAATGGGCCATGCCGCCCTCGGAACTGGCGATGGCCGAGGTGAAGAAATACTTCAATTCGTAAATGCCGCGCGGCGTCGACATGTATTTGTTGGTGGTCACGCGGCTGACCGTGCTTTCGTGCATGTCGATGGCATCGGCGATATGGCGCAGGATGAGGGGACGCAGATGCTGTACGCCGTGCTTGAGGAACCCGTCCTGGCGGCGGACGATTTCCGATGCCACCCTGAGGATGGTGTTGGCGCGCTGATCCAGGGACTTGACCAGCCAGTTGGCGGTCTGGAACCGCTCGACGATGAATTCCTTGTCCTCCTTGCTGCGCGCCTGGCCCCTGATCTTGGCGAAGTACCGGTGGTTGACCAGCACCCTGGGCAGGGTCTCGGTCCTGAGTTCGACGTGCCAGCCGCCGCCGGGGTCGGGCCGGACCACGACCTCGGGCGTGATCGACTGGACGATGTCGTGGTCGAAGGCCAGGCCGGGCTTGGGATCGAGGGCCTTGATTTCCTCGATCATCTCGGCGAGGTCCTCGGCGCCCACCGCGCAGACCTTCCTGAGCGCCGCGATGTCGCGTTTGGCTAGCAGGTCGAGGTTGTCGAGAAAGCACTGCATCGCCGGGTCGAGCCGGTTGCGCTCGCGGAGTTGCAGGGCGAGGCATTCACCCAGTGATCGCGCGAATATTCCCGGCGGGTCGAACTGCTGGAGCTTCCCGAGGGTCGCTTCGACACGCCCGGGCTCGCAATTGAGAAGCTCGGCGATGTCGCCGATCTCGCCGGCGAGATATCCGGCCTCGTCGATCATGTCGATGAGGTGCAGTCCGATCATCCGGTCGATGGCATCTTCGATATCGACGTTGAGCTGGGTCACCAGATGATCCCTGAGGCTTGTCTCCTTGGCCAGGAACTGCTCGATGTTGTATTCGGTGTCGTTGAAACCGCCGCCGCGTTCGCTCCAGGCGGCAAAGGCTTCCGCCTCGCCCCCGGTGGTATCGGTCTGGTGCTCGCCGGTCCAGGCGTCCTCGAAGTCGGTCTCCAGCGGCGCTTGGTCGAGATCCGTCACTTTTTCTTCGCTGCCGGAAAGTTCCTTTGCGCCCGTGGCCTCGGCGTCGCCGCCGGTCTCATCCCCGCTCCGATCGGTATCGGCCTCGCCGTTGGCGCCGGCTTCGGGGCCAACGTCTTCCTTGCCGCCGTCGTCGATCTCGAGAAGGGGATTTTGCTCCAACTCCTCCTCGACGTAAGCCGTCAGCTCCTGGTTGGACATCTGCAGCAGCTTGATCGCCTGCTGCAACTGGGGCGTCATGACGAGGGCGGTGGTCTGCCGTTGGCTTAATTTCGGGGACAAGGCCATTTCAGATACCGCTCAGAGGACGAAGCGCTCTCCGAGATAGACCCGGCGGACATCTTCGTGGGCGACGATATCGGAAGGCGTCCCCTCCATCAGGACCATCCCGTCATGCATGATGTAGGCGCGGTCGACGATTTCGAGGGTCTCGCGCACATTGTGATCGGTGATCAGCACACCGATTCCGCGGTTCTTCAAGTGAAGCACGAGATCACGAATGTCGTTCAACGCGATGGGATCGATGCCGGCGAGCGGCTCGTCCAAAAGCATGAACTGGGGTTTCGAGGCGAGCGCCCTGGCGATCTCGACACGGCGGCGCTCGCCGCCGGAAAGGGCCAGCGCCGGCGTGCGGCGCAGATGCGAGATGGAAAACTCGGCGAGCAGATCGTCAAGCATGGTTTCGCGTAGCTCGCGAATCGGTTCCGCCACCTCGAGGATGGAACGAATGTTGTTAGCCACGCTAAGGCCCCGGAAGATCGAGGCTTCCTGCGGCAGATAACCGATGCCGAGCCGGGCCCGCCGGTACATCGGCAGGTCCGATATATCGTGGCCGTCCAGCGTTATGGTCCCGTAGTCAGCCGCCATCAGACCCGTGATGATGTAAAAGCACGTCGTCTTTCCCGCGCCGTTCGGCCCCAACAGACCCACGACCTCGCCGCGCCGCACCGAGATAGAGACGTCGCGCAGGACCGGGCGCTTCTTGAACCGCTTGCCGATGTTGCTCGCGGCCAGGCCCGGGTTGTCATTCACCAGCCGGGGCGACGGCTTGTCGCTCGGATCGCTGGGTGGTGTAGATGGCGCGGTATTCGTCATTTAAGATTGAATATAAAGGCCTTATTTGTTGATTTTTTCTGAACGTTTCTTCGAATTTGCCGCCGGTTTTTTGGCCGATTTCTTGGCCGGAACGATAAGGGCCCGTACGGGCTTGGATTCGCCGCCCTTTCCGGCCCCGGCCAATATCCGGCTGACGCCGGTGTTCATGTTGATCTCGGCGATCTCGCCGTTCAACTGGTTGTCGCCGCGGGTAATCTTAACCGCTCCGGTGAGCGTGGCGATACCGGTGTCGACGAAATAGACCCCCTTTTCACCCCGCGCGATATCCGTCGGGGTGGTGATCAGCACCGAGCCGAAGGCGTCGACACGGTAAACCTTGGACTCTTCGTTTTCGTCCTTGCGCAAATGGGCGGTGAGGATGTCGGCCTTGATCTTCCTGTCTTCCAGCACGGCAAGGGCGTCGCCGCGGGCCACGAACATGTCCTTGAGCTGCCAATATTCCAGACTATCGCGCGCGGTCACGGTTTCCTTCGGCGTCACCAGCTTCAGATTGTTGCCGGTGACGACGAGGATGGAGGTGTCCATATCGTAGATCGCTTTTTCGCCGTAGACGGTGCCCTTCGGCGATTCGATTCTGACCTTCCCGTCGGCGTCCAGGCGCCAGATTTCCGACCCGCCGTCGGCGGTCTTTCGGTACTTGGCCGTCAGGACACTGCCGTAGATGGTGACATCGCCCTGAACCGCGCGCGCGTTGCCGCGGGCGATATAGGTTTCGCTGTTCTGATCCCATTCGATGCCCTCATGGGCATAGATCTCGATCGGCTTATCGCTTTGTATCGGGATCGATGCCGGCTCGGCGCCTTTCGCCTTGTCCGCGGCCGCCAGCGCCGGCGCCGCCGCAAAAAAGGCGCCAAGCACGAGGCCGGCGGCGACGGGTCCGGCGGCGCCGCGAAACCGGTCGCCAAGGGACCGCCGGAACGGTTTTGGCGACTCAGGAGTCATCGGGCCGTCTCCCGGCTTTCGGCTCATCGGTCGCCGATCGCCTGTCGCGGGGATAGATGACGAGCTTGGCGGTACCGGTGAAATGGATCGTCTTTCCCTTATCGGAGATCCGGAAGCCCTCGGCGGTCAACTCGCCGAAGGGGCCCTGGCCGGTGACCGGTCGATCCCCTTCGGCGGTCCCGGCGACCAGATCGATATGGGCGCGGGTGCTTTGGAATTCGTAGCCCGAATCGTGAAAGAGGTTCACCATACCGAAGAGGTCGAGAATCTGCCGGCTCTGAAAGTAGCGGCCCCTGTCGGCGGTGATCACCAGCCACGAACCGTCCTTCAAGGTGATGTCCGTCTTCGGGTTGGAGAGCTCGATTTCGTCGGCCTGGGGGTTGTCCTGGACGGCGAGAGGCGCCGTCACCGTATAGGGCAAGGTCTTTTTGTTGAGGCCCGAGAACCGTGCGTTGACCATGCGCAGACGATCGGCGTCTTGCGGACCTACGCTGGCAACGCCGGGCCGGAATCCCTTGTCGCCGACTTGCATCTGCGGCCACAGCACCACCAGGCCGGCAAGCGCCAACGCGCCGGCGGGAAGGCAGATTTTCATGAGAGTGACGAAGCGGCTATAGGAGCCGCGCTTTTGCTCAGGCTTCGGGCCGGACGGTCCGGCGGTGTTCGCGGCCCCCTCCTTCGCCGGTGTCGGCCGGTGTGAAGGGACCGGGTCCTCCGTCTTTGCCGCCTGGGGGGCCATGATCAACTGATGCCCGCGCGCAGGCAGTCGTGGATATGGAGGATGCCGGCCACCTCATCGCCGCCGATGACGAACAGGTTGGTGATCGAGCGTTCGTTCATGATCCTGACGGCTTCCACCACCAGCGCCTCTGGACGGATCGTGACCGGCGAAGCGGTCATGGCTTCCCCGGCGGTCTTCTCCAGCAGCCGCGGCGCCATCTGCCGGCGCAAATCGCCGTCGGTGATGATGCCGGCAAGCCTGCCGTCCGGCCCCGTCACGCCGACGCAACCGAGGCGCTTTTCCGTCATCTCCAGGATCGCGTCGGCCATGGATGCGTCGGCGTCGATCAACGGTATGTCCTTGCCGCCATGCATTATGTCGCTGACTTTCAGCAGCAGCCGTCCCAACTGGCCGCCGGGATGCAGGAGTTCGTAATCGTCGGTGGTGAATCCCCGTCTTTCAAGCAAGGCGATGGCGATGGCGTCGCCGAGCGCCAAGGTCATGGTCGTCGAGGTCGTCGGCGACAACCCCATGGGACAGGCCTCTTCCGTCGGCGGCAGGAGCAGCGCCACATCGGCGTTCTTGGCGAGGAAACTCTCTCCGCCCCCGGTTATGGCGATCAGCGGGATGCCGTACCGGCGCGTGTGGGCGAAAAGGTCCGACAGTTCACGGGTCTCTCCGGAATTGGAAATGACCAGCACCAAGTCGTGCTTGGTGATCATGCCGAGATCGCCGTGGCTGGCTTCCGCCGGATGGACGAAAAAAGCCGGTGTCCCGGTGGCGGCGAGGGTGGCGGCGATCTTGTTGGCGATGTGGCCGCTCTTGCCCATGCCCGAGACGATCACCCGCCCCTCGACCTCGGAAATCTTGTCGAGCGCCTGGCAAAAACGGTCATCGAGGGATTCAGCGAGGTCCATGATGCCCTGGGCCCCGAGCCTGAAGACACGCTGGGCCGCGCTGTGATCGTCGGATGCGGTTTTGGCCATCGACTGAACCGTCATTGAGATGAACCCGCTCCCTGGTCAAAGCCCCGCGAAATTAGGCTCGCCCCAAGAGAATAGGCCAATGAAAGACCAAGTAAACAACAAACCTACAGTAATGACGCCGAAGCGTTATCCGATGAACTCGACCCTTCCCGCTTCCCTCCGCGCAACCGCCCGCGGCATCGCGGGCTAGGGGCGGCCGTGTCGAGGGGAGCCGGCCTTCGCCACGCCTAAGCGGCTCCGGGGGCAAAGGCGGGCCGTCGCAATTCCTCGTGAGGGCTCTAAAAGCGCTTTGGATCAGTGGGCGAAAATATCGTCCGACGCCCAGCCCGAGAGGTCGAGTTCGGCCCGCACCGGCAGGAAGCGGCAACAGGCCTCGGCGAGGTGGGCTCGTCCTTCGCGCTCCAGAATCTCGTCGAGTTTCTGTTTCAGGGCATGGAGATGCTGGACGTCGGCCGCCGCGTATTTCAGCTGCTCGTCGGTGAGGCTTTCGGCGCCCCAATCGGAGGTCTGCTGTTGCTTGGAGATCTCTATGCCGAGCAGCCCCCGGCACAGATCCTTGAGCGAATGGCGGTCGGTGAAGGTACGGGCCAGGCGCGAGGCAATCTTGGTGCAATAGACCGGGCCGCACGCGACGCCGAGATAGCGGTGAATGGCGGCCAGGTCGAAGCGCGCGAAATGGAAGAGCTTGGTCACATCCGGGTCTGTCAACAGCGCCTTGAGCCTCGGCGAGTCGTAGGGGATGGCCGTGTCGGCCGGGAACTGCACGAGATGGCAGTCCCCCTCGCCGGCCGAAATCTGCACCAGGCACAACCGGTCGCGCAGCGGGTTGAGTCCCATGGTCTCGCAGTCCACGGCGACGAGATTCCCGAGATCAAGGCCGTCGGGCAGGTCGCTGCGATGGAGATGGTTGGCCAACTAGGGGTGTCCTGGAAGGGAAAGAGGAAACGGAAGTGGTGCCCAGGAGAAGACTCGAACTTCCACGGGCTTTCGCCCACTAGTACCTGAAACTAGCGCGTCTACCAATTTCGCCACCTGGGCAAGTTTGCAGGCCGGTCTGGATAACGCCGGCGGTATCGAAAGTCAACCACAGACGCTTTCGGTGCGCGGGCATCGCCGCCCCTCTCCCACCCGGCCCGGGGCATCAAAGTCCGGGCGTCGCGACCGTCAGGGAAATTCGCCGCCGGCGCCCGATGGCCAATCGTGTCGACGCCAGCTTCGACTAACTAAGTCACGCCCTCATTACTTCGGAAAACGATTATAGATCAATGGGTTAAGGAGAATTGGGAACGACCTCTGTTTGGTGAAAAATTGCTAAGTTTCAATGTCTTAGCCGTTTTATGAGTCCATGCCCTAATATAGGCTGCTCGATACCCTCCCGATGTCTAATATAGGCTGTTCGATAACCTCCTGAAAGGGGAGGGCCTGGCGCCAGGTGGCCGTCCCACCCAACAGGGAACGAGTTTCGGGAACGCACGCTAAAAACAGGGTGTGCCCGGGTGAAGGGAGAGCGTGATGACACCATCCATGGTGACCGTATTCGGCGGTTCCGGTTTTTTGGGCCGCCATTTGGTGCAGCGGCTGGCGGCGACAGGCGCGCGGGTCACGGTCGCGGTGCGCAACCCCGAGAGCGCGCTGTTCCTCAAGCCGATGGGCGATGTCGGCCAGATCACGCCGGTCGGGGCGGATGTGCGCGACGGCCCGGCGGTGGCGGCGGCGGTGCAAGGAGCCGATTGGGTGGTCAACCTGGTGGGCGTTCTCTACGAGACCAGGCGCCAAAGCTTCAGCGCCATCCATGCCCAGGGCGCGGAGCGGATCGCCAAGGCGGCCAAGGCCGCGGGCGCGAAGCGGCTGGTCCACGTCTCGGCGATCGGCGCCAACCGCCATTCGAGTGCCGCTTACGCCCGTTCCAAGGCGGCCGGCGAGGCCGCCGTCGCGGCGGCCTATCCGGCGGCCACCATCTTGAGGCCCAGCATCATCTTCGGACCCGAGGACGATTTCTTCAACCGCTTCGCGGCCATGGCCCGCGTCTCGGTGGCGCTGCCGCTTTTCGGCGGCGGCGAAACGCGGTTTCAGCCGGTCTATGTCGGCGACGTGGCCGCTGCCGTCGTCAAGGCGCTGACGGACGAGGGGACGGCGGGAACGACCTATGAACTCGGCGGCCCCAGGGTTTACAGCTTTCGCCAACTGATGACGCTGATGCTCGCCGAGATCGGACGCAAGCGGATACTCCTACCGCTGCCCTTCTTCGTCGCCGACGCGATGGGGGCGGTCTTGCAATCCTTGCCCCTTCCCTTCGGGATGGCGCCGCCGCTCACCGGTGACCAGGCCAAGCTCCTGCGCTACGACAATGTGGTGTCCGGGGACGCGCCCGGCCTCGCGGATCTCGGTATCGCCCCGACGGCATGTGAGATCATCCTTCCAACCTATCTCGACCGGTTCCGCCGCCACGGCCGGTTCGAGGCCTCGCCCGGCGGTTAGCCGGATAGTGCTCTAACCGTAGACCCAGTAGAGAAGCCCGGCGCCGAGGCCGATCCGGTAGATCACGAAGGGCGTGAAGCTGGCGCGCCCCAACCAGCGCATCATCACGGCGATGGCGATGAGCGCCGAGACGAAAGAGAACACAATCGCCAACACGGTGACGGTATTCATCTCCGCGTTGCCCATCCGGTAGAGGTCGATCCCCGCCAATGTGCCGGCGCCGATGATCACGGGCATCGACAGCATGAGGGAGAACCGCGCCGCCTCGACCCGCTCGAAGCCGAGGAACCGCGCCGCCGTCATGGTGATGCCGGAGCGGCTGGTGCCGGGAACCAGGGCGAGGATTTGCGCCACTCCGATGATCAAGGCCGAGCCGATGGTCATGTGCTCGACCCGGCGTATCCTGAGCCCCAGCCGATCGGCGGCGTAAAGCAGTATGCCGAAGCCGAGCGTCGTCCAGGCGATCAGGGCGACGCCCTGACGGAAATCACCGGCCACATAGTCCTTGAGGTAAAGGGCCGCCGGGATGATCGGCAGGGCGGCGACGACGACGTGAATAGCAAGCTTGGCCTCGGGCCCGCCGCGCAACAGCAGCAAATTGAATACGCCAAGGACCATCAACCGGCATTCACGATGGAAGTAGACCATGACCGCCGCCAAGGTACCGACATGGAGCGCGATATCGACCACCAGTGTCTGGTCGGGCCAGGGAGTGAGTTTGGATACGAGAATGAGATGCCCGGACGAGCTGACGGGAAGGAATTCGGTGATCCCCTGGATGAGGGCGAGGACGATGATGTGGATTAGGGTCAATGCCGCCCCGAGATATTGTGCCAAGCCGCTTATATCACTTGGATTTGTGGGACCCAACAGAAGAATTAGTACCAAATTGGAATTAATTTTAGGGTCCTTTCGGTCAATTTCCGCCCCGGACCTGGGTTCTGGCCCGGATTTTTAACCATTTTAGGTCAGTATATATGACATATATGTTCGATTTCGCTCGCGTTTTGGGGGATTTTAGCTTATAGAGTAGCTGGCTTTTTGATGATGGACCCTTGAAACAAGGCGTTAGTCCTTGGTGGTCTGTTGTGGGCGGGGAGATTCGGGAACCCCTGGTGGGCTCCCGGATTTTAGCACTAGCCGGAGGGGCGGCCCGATAGTGGCCCGATGCAGATAGGTGCGCGGGACACTTCCCCTGGATAAGCGCGCGCCACTGACCAGCGGCGAAGGCAGCCCGGGCGGTTCAAGCCCGGAGCGATTCGACCGGGTGCCGTGAACCGGGCCGCCGCCGTTTTTAAGGACCCGCTCCCTGCTTGCAAGAGGCGGGCCTCCAAGGAGCGGGACGGTCCGGGGCGGAATGCGCCGGTATCGTGGACGCCGGGAATTTGGAACCGAGCCGAGTGAGTGAGAATGCCGTCACGGATGCTCAAATTTGTCAAGATCGACAACCTGATGCCCGACAAGCGGGAGGCACGGGAGCGCCGTGGCGACTTCGACGAGATCTTCGGCGATTACGAGCCCGAGCAGGCCAGGGAGCAAGCCTCGCGTTGCTCCCAATGCGGCATCCCGTACTGTCAGATCCACTGCCCGGTGCAAAACAACATTCCCGACTGGCTCAAGCTCTCGGCCGAGGGCCGGCTCGAGGAGGCCTACGAGGCCTCGGCCGCGACCAACAACTTTCCCGAGATCTGCGGCCGCATCTGCCCCCAGGACCGCCTGTGCGAGGGCAATTGCGTGCTCGAACAGGCCGGCCACGGGACCGTGACCATCGGCGCCGTCGAGAAGTACATCACCGACCAGGCCTGGGAGATGGGCTGGGTCAAGCCGCCCATGCCGCTCCGCGAGCGCGGCCAATCGGTAGGCGTCATCGGCGCCGGACCGGGCGGTCTGGCGGCGGCGGAGCAGTTGCGCCGCAAGGGTTACGAGGTCGATGTCTATGACCGCTACGATCGTGTCGGCGGCCTGATGATCTACGGCATCCCCAATTTCAAGCTCGAAAAGGACATCGTCGAACGCCGCGCCAAGCTTCTGGCCCGAGGCGGCATCAAGTTCCATCTCAACTTCGAGGTCGGCCGCGACGCCAGCCTCGAGGAGCTGCGGGTCAAGCACGACGCCGTGCTGATCGCCACCGGCGTCTACACCGGCCGCGATCTCGCCATGCCGGGGGTCGGCCTTCGCAATATCTTCCAGGCGATGGACTATCTGACGGCGTCGAACCGCAAGGGGCTGGGCGATCGGGTGCCCGAGTTCGACAACGGGGCGCTCAACGGCAACGGCAAGGACGTCGTGGTCATCGGCGCCGGCGACACCGCCATGGACTGCGTGCGTACCGCGGTGCGCCAGGGCGCGAAGTCGGTCAAATGCCTCTACCGCCGCGACCGCGCCAACATGCCGGGATCCATGCGCGAGGTCTCCCATGCGGAGGAGGAAGGGGTCGAGTTCCTCTGGCTGTCGGCGCCCGAGGCCTTGCTCGGCGACGACCGGGTCTCCGGCGTGCGCGCCATCCGCATCCATCTCGGCGTCCCCGATTCTTCGGGTCGCCAATCCCCTCAGCCCATCGAGGGAACCAACTTCGTGGTCGAGGCCGACCTCGTGATCAAGGCCCTGGGTTTCGATCCCGAGGATCTGCCGGTGATGTTCGACGCGCCGGACCTCGGCGTCACCCGCTGGGGCACGATCAAGATCGACTACCGGACCACGATGACGACGATGGACGGCGTCTTCGCCGTCGGCGATATCGTGCGCGGCGCCTCCCTCGTGGTGTGGGCGATCCGCGACGGCCGGGACGCCGCCGAGTCCATCCATTCATACCTGACGGCCAGGGCCGAGAGGGACGCCCCTGTCCTCGCCGCGGCGTCTTGACGCGGGGCGCAAGGAGAACGGATCGGATGACCCTCAAACCCGACAACGAAGGACAGCGGTTCGTCGACCACTGGCGCGCCGAGGCCGAGCGGCTTTACCGTGACGGACTGTACGACCCCGCCCAAGAGCACGACTCTTGTGGCGTCGGACTGGTGGCGGCCATCGACGGCAAGCCCCGCCGCGAGGTCGTCGTCGCCGGCATCAACGCCCTGAAGGCGGTGTGGCACCGGGGCGCGGTGGACGCCGACGGCAAGACCGGCGACGGCGCCGGCATCCATGTCCAGATTCCCCAGGACTTCTTCAGGGAACACATCGCCCGCACCGGCCACGAGCCCGGCAGCGGCCGGCTGGCGGTGGGCATGATGTTCCTGCCCAAGACCGATTTCGCCGCCCAGGAACATTGCCGCTGCGTCGTCGAGACCGAGATCCTGAGGTTCGGCTACTCGATCTATGGCTGGCGTCAGGTGCCGGTGGACGTTTCCGTCATCGGCGAGAAAGCCAACGCCACCCGGCCGGAGATCGAGCAGATCATGATCGCGTCGAACCCGGGTGTTTCCGAGCAGCAGTTCGAGCTCGACCTCTTCATCATCCGCCGGCGCATCGAAAAGTGGGTGTTGGACGAGCACATCACCGATTTCTACGTCTGTTCGCTCTCGTGCCGGTCGGTGATCTACAAGGGCCTGTTCCTGGCCGAGCAGCTGACCGCCTTCTATCCGGACCTGCTGGACGAGCGTTTCGTTTCCTCCTTCGCCATATTCCATCAGCGCTACTCCACCAACACCTTCCCCAACTGGCCGCTGGCGCAACCCTTCCGCATGCTGGCCCATAACGGCGAGATCAATACCCTGCGCGGCAACAGCAACTGGATGCGGAGCCACGAAACGCGCATGGCCGCCACGGTCTTCGGCGAGTTCGGCGACGACATCAAGCCGGTGATTCAATCCGGCAGCTCCGATTCGGCGGCGCTGGATGCGGTGTTCGAGGTCATGGTGCGGGCGGGGCGGTCGGCGCCCATGGTCAAGAGCCTGATGATCCCCGATTCGTGGTCGAACAAGGCCACCATGCCCCAGCGCTACAAGGACTTTTACAGCTACTGTAACTGCGTCATGGAGCCTTGGGACGGCCCCGCGGCGGTGGCCGCCACCGATGGCCGCTGGGTGATCGCCGGCATGGACCGGAACGGGCTTCGGCCGATGCGCTTCACCCGCACCGCCGACGGCCTTTTGATCGTCGGATCGGAATCCGGCATGGTGCCGGTGAAAGAGGCGGAGGTCCTCGAGAAGGGCCGGGTGGGCCCGGGCGAGATGATCGGCGTCGATCTCGAGGACGGACGCTTCTACCACGACCGCGAGCTCAAGGACATGCTGGCGCGTAGCCACCCCTACCACGAGTGGGCGCGCAACATGACCCTGCTCGACAACCAGATCAAGCGCAAGCACGCGGCGCGGCCCGAATTTTCGCGCACCGAGCTGCGCCGGCGCCAAAGCATCGTCGGCTACAACATGGAGGAGCTCGAGCTCATCCTCCACCCCATGGTCGAGGACGGCAAGGAGCCGACCGGCTCCATGGGGGATGACACGCCGCTGGCGGTGTTGTCGGACCGCTATCGCGGCCTCCATCACTTCTTCCGCCAGAATTTCAGCCAGGTGACCAACCCGCCCATCGATTCCCTGCGCGAGCAGTACCAGATGAGTTTGAAAACGCGGCTGGGGAACCTCGGCAACATCTTGGAAGAGAACTCGGAACAGACCAGGCTCCTGCAACTCGAATCGCCGGTGCTGACCAACGCTGCCTTCGAGGCCATGCGGACCTACATGGGCTCCGAGGCGGTCGAGATCGATTGCACCTTCCCGGCGGACGGCGCCGAGAACGCCTTGCCGGACGCGCTCTATCGTATCCAGCGCGAGGCCGAGGACGCGATCCGCGAGGGAAGCGTTCACGTCATACTGAGCGATAAGGGTGTCAGCGCCGAACGCGCCCCGATGCCGATGATCCTCGCCACCGGCGCGGTGCACACCCATCTCGTCCGCCAGCAGCTGCGCACCTTCACCTCGCTCAATGTGCGCTCGGGCGAGTGCCTCGACGTTCATTATTTCGCCGTGCTCATCGGCGTCGGCGCCACCACGGTCAATGCCTATCTCGCCGAGGAAAGCATCGCCGACCGCCAGCGCCGGGGATTGTTCGACGGCCTGACCCACGGCGAGTGCGTCCGGCGCTACAAGCAGGCCGCCGACGAGGGCATTCTGAAGGTCATGTCGAAGATGGGAATCTCGGTGCTGAGTTCCTATCGCGGCGGCAACAATTTCGAGGCCGTCGGCCTGTCCCGTTCATTGGTCGCCGAGTTCTTCCCCGGCATGACCTCGCGCATCTCCGGCATCGGGCTTTCGGGCATTCAGCGCAAGGTCCTGGATATTCATGCGCGCGCTTACAGCGAGGAGGTGATTACCCTGCCGGTCGGCGGTTTTTACACTTACCGGCACAGCGGCGAGGTCCATGGCCTCAACGGCAATCTGATCCATACCCTGCAGCGGGCGGTCGAGACGGACTCCTATGCGGCGTACAAGCAGTTCGCCGAAGGGGTGGGTGCCGCACAGCCGATCAACCTGCGCGATTTACTCGATTTCAAACAGGATTGTGAGCCCGTCGCCCTGGAGGAGGTCGAATCGATCACCGAGATCCGCAAGCGGCTGGTGGCGCCGGGCATTTCGCTTGGCGCGCTGGGCCCCGAAGCCCACGAGACCCTGACCATCGCCATGAACCGCATCGGCGCCAAGTCGGATTCGGGAGAGGGCGGCGAGGACTCGGCCCGCTATACGCTCCGGCCCAACGGCGACAACGCCTCTTCGGCGATCAAGCAGGTGGCCTCGGCGCGGTTCGGCGTCAACGCCGAATATCTCAACAATTGCCGGGAGCTCGAGATCAAGATGGCCCAGGGGTCGAAGCCCGGCGAGGGCGGTCAGCTTCCCGGCATCAAGGTCTCGGAGATGATCGCCAGGCTGCGCCATTCGACGCCCGGGATCACCCTGATTTCACCGCCGCCGCACCACGACATCTATTCGATCGAGGATCTGGCGCAGCTGATCTATGACCTCAAGCAGATCAACCCGGAGGCCAAGGTGTGCGTGAAACTGGTGGCCCAGTCGGGAATCGGCACCATCGCCGCCGGCGTCGCCAAGGCCAAGGCCGACGTGATCCTGGTGTCGGGCCATTCCGGCGGCACCGGGGCGAGCCCGCAAAGCTCGATCAAATATGCCGGCCTCCCCTGGGAGATGGGTGTGTCCGAGGTCAATCAGGTGCTGACGCTGAACCGGCTGCGCCACCGGGTGATCCTGCGCACCGACGGCGGCATCAAGACCGGGCGCGACATCGTCATCGCCGCCATGCTGGGGGCCGAGCAGTTCGGCATCGGCACCGCCGCGCTCGTCGCCATGGGCTGCATCATGGTGCGCCAGTGCCACACGAACACCTGCCCGGTCGGCGTCTGCACCCAGGATCCGAAGCTGCGCGCCAAGTTCACCGGGACGCCCGAGAAGGTGATGAACCTGTTCAGCTTCATCGCCGAGGAAGTGCGCGAAATCCTGGCGTCGCTCGGCGCCCGGTCGCTGGCGGAGATCATCGGGCGGACCGACCTGCTGTTTCAGGTGAGCCGCGGCTCCGAGCATCTCGACGACCTCGACCTCAACCCGCTCCTCACCCAGGCCGACCCCGGCGAGCACGCCCGTTATTACACCATCGAGGGACGCAACGAGGTGCCCGAGACCCTCGACGCCCAGATCATCGAGGACGCCAAACCGGCGCTCGAGGGCGGCGAGAAGATGCAGCTCGCCTATAACGTCCGCAACACCCAGCGCGCCATCGGCACCAAGCTCTCATCGATGATCACCCGCCGCTTCGGCATGGATGGGCTCGAGCCCGGCCACATCACCGTGCGTCTGCGCGGCACCGCCGGTCAGTCGCTCGGCGCCTTCGCCGTGCAAGGGGTGGAGTTGAAGGTGTTCGGCGACGCCAACGACTATGTCGGCAAGGGACTGTCGGGTGGCGTCATCATCGTCCGCCCGCTGGCATCGTCGCCGCTGGTCAGCAACGAGAACACCATCATCGGCAACACGGTGCTTTACGGCGCCACGGCGGGCAAGCTGTTCGCCGCCGGCCAGGCGGGCGAGCGCTTCGCCGTGCGCAATTCCGGCGCCGACGCGGTGGTCGAGGGCTGTGGGTCGAACGGCTGCGAGTACATGACCGGCGGTGTCGCCGTCATCCTCGGCCCCGTCGGCGACAATTTCGGGGCCGGCATGACCGGCGGCATCTCTTTCGTCTATGACGCCGACGAGACCTTCGCCGACCGCGTCAACGGCGATACCCTGGTCTATCAGCGCGTCGAGACCGAGTACTGGGAGAACCGCCTCAAGGCGCTCATTACGGAGCATGTCGGGCACACCCAATCGCGATTCGCCGAGCGGCTCCTCATCGACTGGAGCCGCGAGGTCGGCAGGTTCTGGCAGATCGTCCCCAAGGAGCTGCTGGCGATCCTCGAGCATCCGGTCACGGCCGAGATGGAGAGGGCCGAGCGGGCTTAGCAACGGTCCTGTTTGGCACCCGCCCCCTTTTCCCGTCCGCGGCGTTGGGTTAGAGTCCCCGCCGATGCGCCTGCTCTATCATCTCTGGCTGTCGCCCTTCTCGCGCAAGGTGCGGGTCGCGCTGCGCGAGAAGAACCTCGATTTCGACATGAAGGTCGAAAAGGTGTGGGAACGCCGTCCCGGTTTCCTCGCCATCAACCCGGCCGGCCAGGTGCCGGTGCTGGTCGAGCCCGACGGCGCCGTCATCGCCGACAGCAACGCCATCTGCGAATATCTCGAAGAGGTCTATCCCGACCGCCCTCTCTTGGGTGACGACGCCAGGCAGCGCGCCGAGGTGCGCCGGCTGGTCAACTGGTTCGATATAAAGTTCGACCGGGAGGTGACCGCGAATCTCGTCGGCCAGAAGGTGCAAAAGAAATTCCTCGGTCTCGGCCAGCCCGATTCCCGCGCCATCCGGGCGGGGCTCGCCAACATCGGCACCCATCTCGATTATATCGCCTATCTGTCGGAGCGCCGCCAATGGCTGGCGGGGGAGGGGATATCGCTCGCCGACATCGCCGCCGGGGCCCATCTTTCCACGGTCGATTATATCGGCGACGTGCCGTGGGACGACTATCCGGCGGCCAAGGACTGGTACGCCCGCATCAAGTCCCGGCCCTCGTTCCGCCCCTTGCTCGGCGATCACATCCCCGGCATCCGTCCGCCGAAGCATTACGCCGATCTCGATTTCTGAAACCGCTTAGCGCGCCGGGTTATTGCACGGGGGCGCGGATCCGTTCCAGGTTGCGGTGCGCGTCCCTGGCGGCGGCGCTTTTGGGCGCCGTCTCGATGACGCGGCGCCAGTCGCCGGCGGCGCCGATATCGTCGCCCGAGAGGCGGCGGATGATGCCCCGTTCGAGATAGGCGTCGGGGTTCCCGGGCCTTAGCGCCAGCGACCGGCTCACGTCCTTGGCGGCGAGGGCAAGGTCATTCACCCGGCGGTAGGCGCCGGCGCGGTAGAGGTAGGCGTCGGCGCGCCCGGGCGCCATCCCGAGCGCCCGGCTCAGATCACCGATCGCTTCCGCGTAGCGCCCGAGACCGGCATAGGCGAAGGCACGGTCGATCAGCAACTCCACGTCCTTGGGCGCGGCGGCGACGGCTTTC
This sequence comes from Pseudomonadota bacterium, assembly GCA_022545545.1. GTDB lineage: Bacteria > Pseudomonadota > Alphaproteobacteria > SMXQ01 > SMXQ01 > JACZQV01. Next base: position 1,482 of record JACZQV010000024.1, on the reverse strand, counting down.
GAGAAGGCGGCGATGGCGCGGGTGTCCTTTCCCACCATCAGCCAGGCCTGGCCCGCCTGGCCCAGCAAGTCCCCCTTGAGCGCGACGGGCGTTCCCTGCCCGTCCGTGGCCAGATGTTCGAGAGTCTTGGCCGCGAGGGCGAACTGCCGCTGGCCGATGAGCGCCACCGCCGAGCAGTGAACGGCCGCCGCCTTGCCGCCGCGCTCGAACCACAGCCGCGCCCGCTCGAACCCTTCTAGCGGATCGGACCGCGCGAGATCCATGCAGGCGGCGTATTCCCTCGATGGCTCGATCGAAATCGGATCATTCGGGGCGGCGCCGGTGGCGGTCTCGGCCCGGGCCATGACCGCACCGCCCAACCCGAAGGCGGCGGTGAAAAGCGCCGCCGATAGGACGATGGTGGAGAGCCACCCGCCCGGGGCGGCCCTGGCCGCCGGACGGCCGGGGCCCGTGGCCGTCGCCGATGCGTCGAATCCTTGAGTTTTCATCGCCGACCGAGCTTGTCCGAGCCGCGCCCGGAACGCAACCGCCATCTTCACCGGTCCATGCTTGGCGGGTTCGGGCCGGTACGCCCGACGCTACTTCTTCGCCCTGTCCTCCCGCCTCCGTCTCGGAGGGGAACCGCGCCTCGGCCGCCTGTCGCGCCGGCGGATACCGGGTTCGGGGGGCTGGCGCCTCCATCGGGGAGTGTGCCATGGTTGGGGCCATGGACGAGCACCCCTCCCATCGCCTGTTCTGCTTCGGCCTCGGCTATACGGCACTGGCGCTTATCGATGCGCTTGGCGCCGATGGCGGCAACGCGGGCGGGCGCCGCGTCGCCGGCACCTGCCGGGGCCGGGACGATGCGGCGGCGCTCCGGGACCGTGGCATCGAGGTCTTCGTTTTCGACGGCGCCAAGCCGATGGAAGACGCGCCTCGAACGCTTAAAGGCGCGACCCATATCCTCGTCTCCATACCGCCGACGGACGAAGGCGATGTGGTGCTTCGCCATCACGGCCGCGGCATCGCCGCCCTCGCTTCGGCGGCACCGGCGCTTCGCTGGCTCGGCTATCTCTCGACCACGGCGGTCTATGGCGATCGCGGCGGCGGCTGGGTCGATGAAACATCGGCGCTTTCGCCCAGCGGCGCGCGGGGACGCAAGCGCATGGACGCCGAGGCCGGTTGGCTCGATCTCTGGCGGCGCGATGAAGTGCCGGTGCACATCTTCCGCCTCGCCGGCATTTACGGACCCGGCCGCAGCGCCCTCGATCAGGCGCGCAGCGGTGGGGCCAAACGTATCCGAAAACCCGGCCAGGTGTTCTCGCGCATCCATGTCGCCGACATCGCCGCCGTGCTCATGGCCTCCATGTCCCGGCCCAACGCGGGCGCGGTCTATAACGTCTGCGACGATACCCCGGCGCCGGCGGACGAGGTCCTGGCCTTCGCCTGCGAACTCTTGGGCCTCGCGCCGCCGCCCATCGTGGCGTTCGCCGATGCCGAGCT
>JACZQV010000122.1 GCA_022545545.1 Pseudomonadota bacterium | reverse complement strand
TCACGGCGATCCGTCGCGCCCAGGGCGTGCCGGTGGGCGGCCGGTTGGACTATCTCGACGATGGCGCCCTGAGCGCGGCGCTCAAGGCCCGCCGGCCGTTCTAGACACCGCCCCCGGGCCGATCGGGCGGGCGGGCTGCGTGCCCTTCAGGCAAATCCCAATGCCCAGACCCAGGGGGCGTCTAGACCCGCACGGCCCTTGGGGGTTAAATTCTTGTGCCCGAAAGACAGCTATCAACCGGCCCCGGGCGCCCTATTCGCTTATCGGTGCCGCCAGATGTGTTGGCAATAAGCCGGTGAGGTCGGGCACGCGCTGCCAGGGATTTGGCCCGGGGTCAAGCCGCGGCACCGCGATGATCCCGTGACCGGGCAGGAAACGTCGGAAGCTGTCCACGGTTTCCGCCAGATCGACCGGACTTTCGGAGGATTCGTTGACGATGACGCCGGCGATGGGAATGGCGCGCGCCGCCAACGCCCCGAGGGCCGTCAGCCCGTGGGAGATGGCGCCGAGGTAACTCCCAAGCACGACCAGCGCCGGGAACCCGAGCGCCGCCATCCAGTCTATCACCGTCGCCTCGTCGGTGAGCGGCGCCATGACCCCGCCCACCCCTTCGATCAGGGTCACGTCGAAATCGTCGGCGGCGCGTTGGCGGCAGAAATCGACGATTCCACCAAGGGCGATCTTCCTTCCTTCCCGCCTCGCCGCCATGTTGGGCGCGAGTGGGGCGGAAAAGCGGAAGGGCGAGATGCCGGCGATGCTTTCGGCGCTGATTTCGCGCCCTAGGCTTCGCAGGATCAGGCCGGTGTCGCTTTCTCCCGCCTCGGCCGGATCGAAGCCGCTGATCACGGGCTTCAAGCCCTGCACCCGCAGCGAACGCGCGCGAAGCTGATGGCAAAGCGCGCAGGCGATCAGCGTCTTGCCGGTGCCGGTGCCCGAAGCGGTGATGAAGAGGCCCGCCTTGTCAACGCCGCTCGCCATCGCGTTTAGCCGCGAATGCCGATCCTGGGACCGATCCTCCGCAACGCCTCGGCCAGGCGTTCGATGTCGCCATCGGCATGGGCGGCGGAGAAGGTGAAGCGCAATCGCGAGGTGCCCTCGGGCACGGTCGGCGGGCGGATGGCGATGACCAGGAAGCCTTCGTCCTCGAGCGCGCCGGCGGCATAAAGCGCCTTTTGCGGATCGCCGACGATCATCGGCACGATGGCGCTTTGGGCCGCTTCGAGGCCCATCCGTTGGGTAAAGAGCCTCGCCTTGGCGAGCGGCTTGGCGACCAGGTCCCGATCGTCCTCGATCATCTTCAACGCCTCGGTCGCGCTCGCCAGCACCGCCGGCGGCAGGGCGGTGGAATAAAACAGGCTGCGCGCCCGGTTGGCGATGAGGTCGATGACCGGGGCGGAGGCGCAGAGATAACCGCCATAGGCGCCCGCGGCCTTCGAAAGCGTCCCCATCTGCAAGGGCACGTCGATTTTTCCGGCCTCGCCCTCATCGGCGAAGGCGCTGCCCCGGCCGTCGCCGATGACGCCAAGGGCATGGGCGTCATCGGTCATGAACCAGGCGTCGAACTCCTCCGCCAACCGCGCCAACGCCTTTACCGGCGCCCGGTCGCCGTCCATGCTGAACACGCCCTCGGTCATCACCAGGCACTTCGGGTGTGCCGCCCGGTGCGCCTTGAGCCGGGCGCGGCAATCGGCGACGTCATTGTGGTCGAACAGGACCGTCTTGGCGCCGCTGAGCCTGGCGCCCGCGTGCATGCAGGAATGCATCGACTCATCGCCGACGATCAGGTCGGGCTCGCCGATCAGCGTCGGGATGATGCCGATATTGGCGAGATAGCCGCTGCCGAACACCAGCGCCGCCTCGGTCCCCTTGATCCTGGCAAGGGTCGCCTCGAGCTCTTGGTAAAGCGGGTTGTTGCCGGTCACCAGGCGCGAGGCGCCGGCGCCGGCGCCATAACGCCCGATCGCCCGCACCGCCGCTTCCTTGACCCTCGCGTGCTGGCTGAGCCCGAGGTAATCGTTGCAGGCGAACGAGATCAGCTTGCGCCCGCCGCGCTCGGCCAGGCTCGGCGGCAGCCGTCCCGTGGGGTGGAGCGTGCGGCGAAGATTGCGGTTGGTGAGGGCGGTCAGTTTTTCGTCGGCGAAGCGCTTCAGGGTGTCCATGGCCGTGGCCCGGTCGGGCGTTGAGATGAGTTCCCGATTGTGGGGACAAAGCGCCGCTTTGTGAAGGGTCAAGCTAATCGTATAAGGCGCACCGCGGCGCCTGTTTTGTGTGGCGCCGGGTCGGCGGTTTCGACTAGACTTGGCGCGCTTCGGACAGGCCTCGAGCGAGCGCCGTCCTTCCTTCTTTCATGGCCTTCTTTCACTGGTCAGATGGGTGACATGATGGGCGCAACCCGCCGCCTTCGGAACAACGGATCCGCCGCCGGGACGGCGCCCGTGGACAAGGCGGAGATTCGCCATGACTGGACGATTGGCGAGGCGCTTTCACTGTTCGAGCTTTCGCTCAACGATCTCCTGTTCCGCGCCCATGGGCTTTATCGCCGCTATTTCGACGCCAACGAGGTGCAACTCAGCACCCTGTTGAACGTCAAGACCGGCGGCTGCCCCGAGGATTGCCGCTACTGCGCCCAAAGCGCCCGTTACCAGACCGGGGTCGGGGCGGCAAAGATCATGGACACCGACGAGGTCGTGGTGGCGGCGAAGCGCGCCAAGGCGATCGGCGCCGGGCGCTTTTGCATCGGCGCCGCCTGGCGCGGCCCCAAGGACCGCGACCTCGATCGCATCGTCGAGATGATCGAAGGGATCAAGGCGCTGGGGCTGGAGACCTGCGCCACGCTCGGCATGCTGACCCCGGCCCAGGCCAAGCGCCTCAAAGGCGCCGGCCTCGACTATTACAACCACAACCTCGATACCTCGAAGGACTATTACGCCAATATCATCACCACCCGGACCTTTGAGGACCGGATCGAGACCCTGGCAATTGTTCGCCAAGCCGGCATCAATGTCTGCTCCGGCGGCATCCTCGGCATGGGCGAGGCGCGCGAGGACCGGGCCGGGCTGCTGGTCGCCCTTGCCAACCTCGAGGAGCATCCCCAAAGCGTGCCCATCAACATGCTGGTGCCGATAGCGGGGACGCCGCTCGCCGATGCGCCGCCGATCGATCCCTTCGAGTTCGTCCGCACCATCGGGGCGGCGCGGATCATGATGCCGGCCTCCGTCGTCCGCCTGGCGGCGGGAAGGATGGAGATGGACGAGGGCATCCAGGCGCTCTGCCTCTTCGCCGGCGCCAATTCGATCTTTTACGGCGACAGGCTGCTCACCACCCCCAATCCGGCCGAGAACGACGACGCGAAGCTGCTCGAACGGCTGGGGTTGAGGGCCAAGGCGGCCGAGGCGGGGGGCGAAGGGTGACGGGGCGAAGCGCGTCGGCCGCCAGCGCCGAGGCGATCGGCGCCGGGCGGGTCGCGCCCGACGACGAAGCCGGGTCGCCCGACTGGCTCGGCGACGGAATTGGCCATATCTGGCTGCCCTATGCCCAGATGCAGACCGCTGCCATGCCCCTTGCCGTCGCCTCGACCGAGGGCGTGCGTATCCGTCTTTCCGACGGGCGGGAGTTGATCGACGCGCTGGCTTCGTGGTGGACGGCGTGCCACGGTTACAACCACCCCCATATCGTCGGCGAGATCAAGCGCCAGGCGGAGATCATGCCCCATGTCATGTTCGGCGGCCTCGCCCATGAGCCGGCGCTCATTCTCGCCCGGCGTCTCGCCGCCATCCTGCCGGACGGGCTGGAGCGCGTGTTCTTCTCCGATTCGGGCTCGGTCGCCGTCGAGGTGGCGCTCAAGATGGCGGTCCAGTTCTGGATCAATCGCGGCGTCGCGGGACGCAAGAAGTTCATCGCCTTTCGCCACGCCTATCACGGCGACACCACCGGCGCCATGGCGGTCAGCGACACCGAGGACGGCATGCACCATCTGTTCAAGGGCACACTCCCCGAACACTTCCTCCTCGAGGTGCCGCGAACCAAGTCCGAGATCGCGGCGCTGGACGATTTCATCAAAGGGCGCCGCGACGAGATCGCCGGGCTCATCATCGAGCCCCTGGTGCAGGCGGCGGGCGGCTTCAAGTTCCACCGACCCGACACCCTCGCCGCCATCCATAAGATCTGCGCGCGCCATGATGTGCTGTTCATCGCCGATGAGGTGGCGACCGGGTTCGGACGCACGGGCACGCTGTTCGCCTGCGAGGCGGCCGGGATCACGCCCGACATCATGTGCCTGTCCAAAGCGCTGACCGGCGGCGCCATCGGCCTCGGCGCGACGGTGGCGACGGAACGCGTGTTCGACGCCTTCCTGTCGGACGATCCCGAATGCGCACTGATGCACGGGCCGAGCTACATGGCGAACCCCTTGGCCGCCGCCGCCGCCAACGCCTCGCTCGATCTGTTCGAGCGCGAGCCGCGCTTGGACCAGGTGCTGGCCATCGCCGATCACCTACAGGGCGCGCTCGAGCCCTGCCGCGCCTTGGCCGGCGTCAAGGACGTGCGGTGCTTCGGCGCCATCGGCGTCGTCGAGTTGGACGAGATGCGCGGCCTCGACTGGCTGCGCGACCGTTTCGTCGGCGAAGGGGTATGGCTGCGCCCGTTCGGAAACGTCGTCTACACCATGCCGGCCCTGGTGATTTCCGATGACGAGCTGACGCGGGTCACCGACGCGATGGTCAAAATCGTCGCCGAGTGGTCGCGCAAATTCGCCTGAGCGGCCAGTACCCGCACCCGCTGCCCTGCCGCCAAGACGGCGGGCCTACTTGCCGCTGGCCGAGATGACGCGCGGCTTGGGCGTCTCTAGTTCCTCCACCGGGCCGGCCTCGGGACCGCCCTCGCCGACCTCGATCTCCTCGATCCTTTCGCCCCGCTTGGTGACCTTGTCCGTCGAGATGCGGATCTGCCGGATGTCGTCGACCGCGAGACCGAAATGGTTTTGCAGCTTCCCCACCCGGTCGTCCAGCCGGTTGACGTCCCCGAGCATGGTCAGGACTTCCTTCTGAATGACGTGGGCTTGCTCGCGCATGTGTACGTCCTTCAGTACCGCGCGCAGGGTATGGAGCGTCGCCCACAGGGTGGTGGGCGAGACGATCCACACGTGGGCGAGGTACGACTTTTCGACGACATCGGGGAAGTTGGCGTATAGCTCCGCATAGACGGCCTCCGACGGCAGGAACATGAGCGCCGATTCGGCGGTCTCCCCCGGCACGATGTACTTCTCGGCGATGTCGCGAATGTGTTTCATGATGTCGGCGCCGAAGGCGCGCGCGGCCTGCTTGCGCCCGGCTTCGTCTTTTGCGTCGCTGAGGGCGCGGTAACTCTCGAGCGGGAACTTGGCGTCGATGGCGATCGAGCCCGGCGGGTTCGGCAGCTTCAAGAGACAGTCGACGCGCTTGCCGTTGCCAAGCGTCTGCTCGAACGCGTAGGCCGAGGGCGGCAGGACGTTTTGCACCAGGTCGCGGAGCTGGATTTCGCCGAAGGCGCCGCGCGCCTGCTTGTTGGCGAGGATGTCCTGGAGGCTCACCATCTGGGCCGAAAGCTCGCCGATGTTCTTCTGGGCGGCGTCGATCACGGCGAGGCGCTCCTTGATATCGGCCAGGGTCGAATCCGTGCGCTTGGAGATTTCCGTCATGCCCTCGCCCAAGAGCTTGGCCAAGGCCCGTTCCTGGGCCTGCAGGCGTTCGGAAATCTGGTTCTGCGCCGCCGCCTGTCCCTCGGCCAGTTGGCTGAGGCGGCCGAGCACCCCTTCGCGGCGCGAAAGCACGACGCCGGCGAGGACGCCGGCGATGAGCAAGGCAAGCGCCCCGACGCCGACGATGATCGCGATGTTCCCGTCCATCTCCCAAGCCTAACACGTCGCCCGGCCCGGCGCACGCGCGCAAGCCGGCCGGGTGTGTCTCGGGTCGAAATCCCGCCGAAGCAACGCGCTTGACGTCCGCTTTTTAGCGGATCATGCCTCCCTTACGCCCAACGGCGGACATTGCGCGGGGTCTAAATGTCGCTCGATATGGGATGTTCTCCAATCCTGCCTTACCATATTGAATGCAGGTGGATTGGGGAGGATCGATCATGAGTTTTTTACAAATCAAGCAAGCGCCGGCGCGTCTGAACCGCAGCCAATTGTTTGTTGTGGCCAATCGACCGGAGACCTTCGAGGCCGCGGCGGCGTCCGAGGCGGATGTCGTCATGTTCGAAATCGAGGACGCGGTTCCACCGGATGAAAAGCCGCAGGCTCGAAAAAACATTATCGAGGCATTGAACGAGATCGACTGGGGCCGGAAATCGATTTCGATGCGCATCAACGGTCTCGACACGCCTTACATGTATCGGGACCTCGTGGATATTCTGGAAGCCCCGAGCGAACGCCTCGATCTTGTTCTCATCCCCAAGGCGGGCACCGCCGCCGATATTTACGCCGTCGATACGCTGGTCACGCAAATCGAGCAAGCCATGGGGCGAGAGAAGAAGCTGGGGTTCCAGATTATGATCGAGACGGCTCTGGGCATGGCGAACATTCGCGAGATCGCGGCGGCAAGCCGGCGCAACGACTCGCTTCATTTGGGCGAAAACGACTACGCGGCTTCCATCAAAGCCCGTATGACCGTCGTCGGTGGTCCGAACCCAGATTATCATGTCTTGACGGACCCCGACGATACCGGACGAAGGGAGCGACACTGGGGTGATATGTGGCATTACGCACTATCGCGCTTGGTCGTGGCGGCACGTGCCCAGGGACTACGCCCCGTCGATGGCCCGTTTCTCGACCCTTCCGATCCAGATGGTTTTTCCGCCGCGGCAACGCGGGCGGCGGTTCTCGGCTGCGAAGGGAAATGGGGCAATGATGCCGGGAGCATGCGTTTGGCCAATGCCGTATTCTCACCTTCACGGGAAGACGTCGCGAAGGCGAGACGCATACTGGAAGCCGCCGATGAAGCCTCCCGCGCCGGCGGAGGGGTCGCCATGCTCGACGACAAACCAATCTTCATGCCGCAGATACGCCAGGCCCGAACCCTGATCGAACAGGCGGATATGATTGGCATGTAACCGGCTAGCCGTAACTTGGACGAATGCGCGACGGACGCCCGACGTATATTGGAATGCCGACCGAGTCCGAGGTCTGCTCCTGTCTTGAGGTGAAGGTTGAACACCCCCAAACCTCAACCGAGGACAGACCCATCCCGTTACCGCGCGGATCGCGCCACCCGCCGCCACGAACACCCGCGAGAGCGGTTCAGTCCATTGACCCTGAACGGACATTCCAGGCCGCCGGCGATGAGGCGAAACGACGGCCGTTTGGCCCCCGGGTCCGAACATTCGGTCCCTGACTACCGCGATCGAGGGCAAGGCGGAGGTGCGTATTGGGGACGGTTCGGGCCGGCCGCTAACCCATTCCCGGCCTTGCGAAATTTGTATCGGGAGGGGCTTCCGTTTAGCCGGCCGATGGCTAAATTCGTGGTACTGGCCTTCGGAATGGCGTTAAATGGGGGATCGCGGCCGAAGTGCGTTTTCACGCCGAGAGCTTAAACCCGTGGCGTGAGCTTCACGCCCAAATTCTTGTTTGAGCCCATGAACGAGCAGTTAGATCAAGCCAGCCAAATCCTGACCCCGTTCATCGAATCGTTCTACGGCGCGCTGCCCGACATCGTCGCCGGCCTGGTCGTCTTCGTTGCCTTTTTTATCGCCGCCGCCGTCGCCCGCAAGCTGCTGCGCCGTATGGGGGCGCGGGTCGAGGCCGGCAAGCGTCCGCTGGTCATGTTGGCCGGCGAGACGTTGCGCTATGTCCTGATCGTCATCGGCCTGATCTCCGGCCTCGGCACGATGGGGATCGATGTGACGGCGCTGGTCGCCGGCTTGGGCCTGACCGGCTTCGCGCTCGGTTTCGCCCTGCGCGACGCGGTCTCCAACCTGATCGCCGGCCTGCTGATCCTGCTCTATCAGCCCTTCGGTCCCGGCGACAAGATCAAGGTCGGCGGAAATAGCGGCACGGTAATCGACATCAACTTCCGCTACACGATTCTGAAAGCCGATGACGGGACCATCGTGCATGTGCCCAACGGCACCATGTTCAGCAACCCCGTCACGGTCGCGCCGCCAACCGGAGAGGCGTCCTCGGGCGCCGGCGGACCCGCGAAATAGTTTATCGACGGCATCGGCCAGAAGCAGACCCACGGACGGGGGTTACTGCTCCGGGTCCCCTTCGCCCTTGCGCCAGCGG
>JACZQV010000121.1 GCA_022545545.1 Pseudomonadota bacterium | reverse complement strand
GGGGCGCTTCCCTGCCTCGCCACGGGGGCACGTCACGGATATGTGGGGAGTAGGTCACGGATTTTGGATGCGAAAGTCGCGGGTAGTGGAGTCACGGATTTGTAAGGGGAATGGTGGTTTTGGGCTCTGAGGTGAAGGGTTTTTGCGGTTCGGTTAGACGGTTAAGCAGTATGCCCCATATCGTGCGGAGGCCCTACAGGGCAGATCATTGAGCTGGTCCTGGAAAACCGGACAGGCTGATAAGGTGTATTCCGCCGGCTAACGGAGGAATACGAAGATGACGAAACGGCGTCGATTTACATCTGATTTCAAGGCCCGGGTCGCGCTAGCGGCGTTGCCGGCGCCGCCTGGCCCGGTGTTCAACGCCCCCGCAGCAACGCCCATATCTTGTCCGGCGTCGCCGGCATGTCGATGTGGGTGACGCCGAGATCGGCGAGCGCGTCGAGGATGGCGTTGATCACGGCGCCTGGCGATCCGACGGCGCCGGCTTCGCCACACCCCTTGACGCCTAAGGGATTGTTCTTGCACGGCACCTCGATGGTCGAGAAGTCGATCGGGGGGCTGGTGTCGGCCCTCGGCAGGCAGTAGTCGACGTATGAGCCGGTGACGAGCTGTCCGTCATCGTCGTAGACCGTGCGTTCATAGAGCGCCTGGCCGATCCCCTGGACGACGCCGCCATGGACCTGGCCCTCGACCAGCATGGGGTTGAGCAGGACGCCGAAATCATCGACCACGGTATAGCGCACGATGCGGGTGAGCCCGGTGTCGGCGTCGATCTCGACCTCGGCGATGTGACAGCCGTTGGGAAAGGTCCAGGCCTCGATCTCGATCTTGACCGCCGCGTCCAGCCCGCCTTCGAGACCCTCGGGCGGCTCCATGGTCCGGGCCTTCGCCGCCAGATCGAGGATGGAGATGGAACGGTCGGTGCCGGCGATGGTGAAGCGCCCCCGATCGAAGGCGATATCGGCCGGCGCCGCCTCGAGCGCCTGGGAAGCGTAGCGAATGCCGCGCTCGATCACCTCATCCGCGGCGTCGTTGATCGCCCAGCCTTGGGAGGTGAGCGAGCGCGACCCGCCGGTGCCGCCGCCCGTCGCGATCCGGTCGGTATCGCCCTGGATCACCCGGATGCGATCGAGCGGCACGCCGAGCCTGGCGTTCAGCATCTGGACATAGGCCGTCTCGTGGCCCTGGCCGTTGGTCTGGGTACCGACCAGGATGCTGACCCTGCCGTCGTCCCCGAAGCGGACCGAGGCGCATTCCTCGGGCTCGCCCATGGTCGATTCGATGTAAAAGCACATGCCGAGGCCGAGCCGCTTGCCCCGGCTCCGCGCTTCCGCCCGGCGCGCCGGGAAACCCGGCCAATCGGCCTTGGCCATCGCCTCGTCCATGACGCGGGCGAACTCGCCGCTGTCATAGACCTCACCCGCCGCGGTCGCGAACGGCATGGCGTCGGGCGGGATCATGCATCGGCGGCGCAATTCGGGCGGGTCCTCGCCGAACTCGCGCGCCGCCTGGTCGATCAGGCGCTCGATCACATAGATCGATTCCGGCCTGCCGGCGCCGCGATAGGCGTCGACCGGCGCCGTGTTGGTGAGCACCCCCTTGACCCGGTAATGCAGGCATTTGACGTCATAGACGCCGGGCAGGACCTTGACGGCGGCGGCGGTCGGTATGATCGGGGCGAAAAACGAGAGATAGGCGCCCATATTCGCCGTCGTCGCCACCCGCATGCCGATGATCCGCCGGTCCTGATCGAAGGCCAGCGCCGCATCGGTGACGTGGTCCCGGCCCATGGTGTCGGAGACGAAGGAATCAGAGCGCTCGCCGGTCCACTTCACCGGGCGGCCGAGCCGGCGCGACATCCACGCCGCCATGGCGTACTCCGGGTAGATATAGGCCTTCATGCCGAAGCCGCCGCCGACATCGGGCGTGATGACGCGGACTTTATCGGGGGCCACCTTGAGCACGTTCTCGGCCAGGACCTGCTTCAGCGACCAGCCGCCCTGGGTGCCGGTATAAAGCGTCAGCCTGCCGCACTCGGCGTCGAAGTCGGCGACGGCGCCCCTCGGCTCGATGGAGTTGACGATCACCCTGTTGTTGATGAGCTCGATCCGCGTGACGTGCGCGGCGTGCGCGAACGCCGCCTCGACGGCCGCCTCGTCACCGAGCTCCCAGTCGAAGACGAGGTTGTCCGGGACATCGTCATGGAGTTGGGGCATGCCCGGATCGGCGGCGGTCCGGGTGTCGGTGACGGCGTCGAGGGGCTCGTATTCGACCTCGATCAACTCCGCCGCGTCCTTGGCCTGGGCCAAGGTCTCGGCGACCACGAACGCCACCTTGTCGCCGACGAAACGCACCTTGTCGGCGCAAATGATGGTGTGTTGCGGCGTCTTGTTCAGCTTACCGTCGCGGCATTCGAGCTCGACATCGCAGGGCAGCGAATTGGCGCCCTCGGCCTCGAGCTCGGCGCCGGTGAGAACGGCGGCGACTCCGGGCGCGGCACGGGCCGCGTCCGTCGCCATCGACTTTATGAGGGCATGGGCGAGCGGCGAGCGCACGACCACGCCGTAAAGCTGGCGCGGGAGGTTGATGTCGTCGGTGAACCGGCCGCCTCCGGTCAGCAGCCGCGCATCCTCGACCCTGCGAAGGGACCGACCGGCGCCAAACTTGGTCATGGATTTTCCTCCGCCGAGCCGAAACGACGCAACAACACCGGCCCCGTCATCGCCACCAGCCCCATCGCCGCGAAGGCGAAACCCCAGGCCGCCAATCCGCCGCCGGCGACGTCGAGGATGACACCGAAGGCCAGCGGCGCCAGGAACCCCATGGAGTAGCCGAAGAACGAATGCACCGCCATGGTCATACCCTGTTGCCCCTCGCGCGCCGCCGCCACCAGCCCGGAAGTGATCGAGCCGCTCTCGGTCATCACGCCGAAACCATAAATCAGGCAGAGCGCCGACACGACCAGGAACGGGAGTGAGGCGGTGAAACCGATGACGCAGCCCAGCACACCGGCCGAGATCATGTAGATGGCGATCGCGCGGCGCCGGCCCCAGCGCAGCGAGCCCTCGTTGCCGAGCACGCTCGCCGGCAGGCCGACCAGCAAGGCCAAGGTGGCGACGATGTGCGGGGCGATGGGCAACTCGCCGCCGGGCTGCAGGGTGGCCGAGAACACCAGAAAGGCCACCACCCAGTTGCGGAAGCCGAACAGTTCCCAGGCATGGACGCCGTAGGCGAGCGTATACCCGACGGCCCGGCGGTTGCGAAAGGCGGGGCGGAAATCCCAGATCGCCGGCCGGTCCGGGGCCGGGGGCCGGTCCGGCGTGCCACGCGGTACCCAGGTCGCGAAGATCGCCACCGCGATCACCGGACCGAGGCCCATCAACATCGCCACCCAACGCCAATCCAGCCACGCCGCCAACTCGCCGACGGCGAACACCGACGCCGCCGTGCCGACGCCCGACGCGGCGGTATAGAAGGTCACCGCCCGGCTCTGCAGCGCGCCCGCCATGCGGTCACTCAGCGCCCTCAAGCCCGGCATGTAGGTGCCCGCCAGACTGATGCCGCTGAGCAACCGGAAGAAACCGGCGGACCACGTGCCTTCGGCGAATAGGCCGAAACCGAACATGGAGACGGCGCCCAAGAGGGAGGCGGCGATGTAGACCCGGCGCGGATCGACCCGGTCGGTGAGGCTGACGAGGAACGGCACCGTCACGGCATAGCCGCCGTAATAGATACCGTTGATCCACCCCGCCTCGGTGTTGGAAAGGCTCCATTCGGCCTGGAAATCGGTCAGCAGCGCCGGGAAATACATCATCCCCGTCACCGCGAAGATCTGGGCGAGGCAGACGATGGCAATGAACCGGAAGGGATGCTTCATACGCGAAAACTCCGCCTGCCCAGCGTCACGGAAGAATGCCCAACGTCATGGAAGAATGCCCAACGTCATGGAAGATTGACGGCGGGTGCTAACCAAGATCGGGCGCCGCCAACCACCGCCAGTCGTCGGCGAGCCTGAGCGGCGCACCGGTCAGGCCCCGGAGTTCATCGAATTCCATATCGCCGATAAGCTCGCGGACCACGAGGCCTTCACCGGTCACGTCGATGACCGCGAGATCGGTGTAGACCGCGCTGACCACGCCGACGCCGGTGAGCGGGTAGGTGCAGCGCTCGACCAGCTTGGGCGCGCCGTCGCGCGTGGTGTGATCGGACATCACCAGCACCCGCTTGGCGCCGACGGCGAGGTCCATCGCCCCGCCCACCGCCGGCACGGCGCCGGGCGCGCCGGTCGACCAGTTGGCGAGATCGCCGGTGGCGGAGACCTGGAAGGCGCCCAACACGCATATGTCGATATGCCCGCCGCGGATCATGGCGAAGGAATCGGTGTGGTGGAAATAGGCGCCGCCGGGCAGCATGGTGACCGGCTTCTTGCCGGCGTTGATGAGGTCATAATCCTCCTCGCCCGGCGCCGGCGCCGGTCCCATGCCGAGTATGCCGTTCTCGCTGTGGAAGATGATCTCGCGGTCCTCGGGCAGATGGTCGGACACCATCTCCGGCATGCCGATGCCGAGATTGACGTAGGCGCCGTCGGGAATGTCCTGGGCGACGCGCCAGGCGATCTGGCGGCGGCTAAGGCGGGGGCTCATGATCCCACGGCCTCTTTTTGGATCGCCTCGTGCTCGCTGATGGGGTTGGGCACCTCGACGACGCGGTCGACGAAGATGCCCGGCGTCACCACATGCTCGGGATCGATGGCGCCGAGCTCGACGATTTCGCGCGCCTGGACGATGGTCGTCTCCGCCGCCATGCACATCGAGGGGCCGAAGTTGCGCGCCGATTTGTTGTAGGCGAGGTTGCCCCAGCGGTCCGCGCGCTCCGCCTTGACCAGGGCGAAATCGGCCCCGAGCGGGGTTTCGAGCACCTGGTCCCGGCCGCCGAACTTCCGCGTCTCCTTGCCACGGGCGAGCGGCGTGCCCGCCGTCGTCGGGGTATAGAAGGCGCCGATGCCGGCGCCCGCCGCCCGGATGCGTTCCGACAGCGTCCCCTGGGCGACGATCTCGAGCTCGATCTCGCCCTTGGCATAGAGTTCCCTGAAGGCGTCGCCGTACTGGGTGCGCGGGAAGGAGCAGATCATCTTCCTGACCCGTCCCGCCCTGATCAGCGCGGCCAGGCCGATGGGGCCGTCGCCGGCGTTGTTGCTCACCACCGTAAGCCCCTTGGCGCCCTGGTCGATCAGCGCGTGCACGAGCTCGGTCGGGCAGCCGGACTCGCCGAAGCCGTTGATGTGGATGGTGGCGCCGTCACCGATACCGGCGAGGGCCTCGTTCAGACTGGCAACGCGCTTGTCGATCATGGTGAATGGAATTTATCCGCAAATGGGGCCATCGGACCGGCCGGGCCGGCGATCTTAGCGCAAAGCGCCGCCCGAGACCATTGGACCGGGGCCACGGTCCTTGCCGAGGTCCGGCGCCGCCGATAGAATTCGGCGCCTGACGATTTTAAGGAGTGAGATGAATGGAAATCCTGGACCCGACCCTTTCGGGCGACGGCGGCGATTTCGCCTATGCGCCGAGGCCCGAGGCGCTCGACGGCCTGCGGATCGGCCTGGTGGAAAACACCAAGAGGAACTCGGAGGAGCTGCTCTTGAAGCTGGCCGCGAGACTCGAGGCGGCGCACGGCATGACCGTCGCCCATCTGGTGCACAAGCCCCAGCGCGCGCCGATCAGGGACGACCAGATCGCCGAGTTGACGGGCCTGAGCGATTTCGTCATCTGCGGGGTCGGTGATTGAGGGGCCTGTTCGTCGGGCAGTTTGCTCGACGGCATGCTTTTCGAGAAGGCGGGCACCCCCGCCGTTCCCATCATCACCGACGCCTTCGAGACGACGGCGAAGGAGATGGCGAGCCTGTGGGGCGTGCCCGATTATCGCTTCGTCCAGATGCCCCATCCCCTGGGAAGCCTGACGGACGCGCAGTTGGATATGCGCGCGGAGGCGCTGGTGGATAAGGTCGCCCGCCTGCTGATGGCCGGCCGGGAAACCAGTTAAGACGAGCCACGCTAGGACGGCAGGATCCATGGTTGCGAAGGACACCGATCAGGCGCCAGGCGCCGGCGTCGAGACCGACGGCGAGGCCTGCATCCCTTTCGATGCCGCCGATCAGATCGAGATCTGCTACGCCAAGGGCTGGACCGACGGCCTGCCCGTGGTCCCGGCGAGCGCGCGCGCGACGCGGGCGATGCTCGACGCCGCCGGGCTCGGAGCGGGCGAGATCGTCGCCGAGATGCCGTCGCGCAACGTCCGCGTACCGGCGGAGAAGGTGGCGATCAACGCGGTGATGGCGGGGTGCCGGCCGGAATACATGCCGGTGGTGGCGGCCGCGGTCAGGTGCCTGGCGCACCCCGAGTTCGGCCTCCACCATGTCGGCGCCGCCCATTCCGGCCCCACCGTCGGCGTCATCGTCAACGGCCCCATCGGGCCTGAGCTCGGCATCAACGCCGGCGACAATCTGCTGGGGCCGGGCTTCAGGGCCAACGCCACCATCGGCCGGGCGGTGCGCCTGGTGATGTTGAACTGCTTGAACTACCGCCCCGGCATCGCCGACCGCGCGACCATCGGCACCTCGGGCAAGTTCACCTGCTGCTTCGCCGAGAACGAAGAGACCAGCCCGTGGGAGCCGCTCCACGTCGAACGCGGGTTTTCTCCCGAGGTTAGCACCGTCACCCTGGTGGCCTGGAGCACGGCGATGCAGGTGTCCCTCCACGGATCGGCGGAGCAGCTTTTGACCGCCATCGCCGATGCGCTGACGTTTAGCGGCAACCTCGCCCTGGTCGGCCAGACGCCGGGCATGGTGATCTTCGCCGGCGAGCATATCGAGACCCTGAAAGCCGGCGGCTGGAGCAAGGCGCGGGTGCGCGACTTCATCAATGGCAACGCCCGCCGCTCGGTCGCCGAGCTCAAGCGGGCCGGGCGGCTCGACGGCGGGATCGAGGCCGGGGACGAGGAACGCTGGCGCTACGCCATGGAAAGGCCCGAGGATCTGATCGTGCTCGCGGCCGGCGGCGCCTCGGGCGCGTTCTCGGCGGTGATGCCGGGGTTCGGCTCATCGAAGACGGCGGGGCGCAGCCGGACCATCGCCATCGCCCCCAAAGGGGTCAAGTCTTGACAATTATCATTTTATCATTAGCCTGCCGTCATGACCCGCCCGCTCCGCATCGAGTACGAAGGCGCCTGGTATCACGTCATGAACCGGGGCGCCAACCGCCAAACCGTCTTCACGACCGAGCGCGACCGGCTCGCTTTCCTGGCGCTCCTGGGCGAGATTTCGGAGATTTTCGGTGTCGAGGTCCACGTTTTTTGTCTCATGGGCAATCACTACCATCTGATACTCCACACCCCGCGCGGCAATCTCGGCCGCGCCATGCGGCACCTGAACAGTGTCTACACACAGCGTCACAACCGCGCCGCCGGCCGGGACGGGCCGCTGTTCCGGGGGCGGTATAAGGCAATCCTCTTGGACGCCGACGCTTGGCTCATGCAAGTGAGCCGTTATGTCCACCGAAATCCATTGGAAGCGCGCTTGGTGGCGCGGCTCGGCCGCTACCGATGGTCCAGCTACCGAGCCTATGTCGGCGAGACGCCGGGGCCGGACTGGTTATGCACGGAGACGATCCTCGACCTCTTCGGCAAGCACCAGCGCGCATCCCGATACCGGCAATATGTCGCCGCAGCCGATGACGCGAAAATGAAGGACTTCTACGGGACGGCCCGGATCGTCCCTGTCCTCGGCGACGCGGCATTCCGCGAGCGGGCGGCGACGCACGCGAGGCGTGCGAGCCACGACAAAGAGGTCCCCGGCGCCCGGCGCCTAACGGAGAGGCCGGGCGTAGAGCGCATCAACGAAGTCACCGCCAACGCCTTCGGTGTTGCCCCGGCGGCACTCGGCACCGCGCGGCGAGGCCGGGGCGCGGAAAACGCGCCGCGTCTGGTGGCCATGGCGCTTTGCCGCAATCCCGGCGGCTTTACCCTCAATGAGATCGCCGACGTATTCGGCGTCAGCCATTACTCCAGCGTGTCGGTGGCCGCCAGCCGGTTGAAAGGCCGACTGGCGAAGGACCCGGTGCTGCAGGATCTCGTTGACGGCATCATCGGGAAGCTGCCCCACGGAAATAAATGATAATTGTCAAGACTTGACCCCTCCGTCCCCTCCGTCCAGCCCCGCGTTTTTAGTCCAGCCACGACCGCCAGGCGGGCCATTGGCCGATGAGTTCGGCGA
>JACZQV010000023.1 GCA_022545545.1 Pseudomonadota bacterium | reverse complement strand
GGACAACGACAAGAAGCCGGTGGTGGAGCTGTGTGAAATCGCCGAGGAGACCATCGATATCGACGGTCTGCAACAGTCTCTGATTCACGGCCTGCAACGGCATGTCGAGAAAGACGAACCGGAGGAGGACGAGCTCGACATGCTTTCGACCGAGCAGGAATTGGCCGCGGCATCGCCGGACGGGAGCATCGCCGAAGGGCAGGATTTCATCGCCCAGGAACTGGCCGCGGACAGATTGGCCGGCAAGCCGGAAGAGGGTCCGAAAGAAGAGGTTGAGGCAGAAGCCGGTGACACCCCCGGCGGGGAGGCCGACGGTCCCGCCAAGCCAGGCGAGGAATGAATGCGGCGCGGCGCGGGTAGGGGCGGGCTGCGCCGCACCGCGGTCATCCGGCTCGACCGTAGCGGGCCCTTTGCCGCCGTTAGCTAAATACCCCCTGTCATGATCCGTCAATTCGAACTCCTGGAGCGCGTCAAGGCCTATGACCCGGCCCTGGACGAGGATGCCCTCAATCGCGCCTACGTCTTCTCGATGAAGGCCCATGGCCAGCAGAAGCGGGCATCGGGCGATCCCTATTTCCTCCACCCCCTCGAGGTCGCCGGGATCCTCACCAACATGAAGCTGGATTCCGCTTCGATCATCACCGCGCTGCTCCATGACACGGTCGAGGACACGCTGGCGACCCTCGATGAGATTGAGAAACTGTTCGGTCAGGAGATCGCCCGCCTGGTTGACGGGGTGACGAAACTTTCCCGCATCGAGCTGCAATCGGATCACTCCCGCCAGGCCGAGAATTTCCGCAAACTGTTCCTCGCCATGTCCGAGGATATCCGGGTGCTGTTGGTGAAACTTGCCGACAGGCTGCACAACATGCGTACCCTCAGTTTCATCCAGGATGGGGAAAAGCGGCGGGTGATCGCGCTCGAGACCATCGAGATCTATGCGCCGCTGGCGGCTCGGCTCGGCATGCATGAAATGAAGGATGAGCTCGAGGACCGTGCTTTCGCCGAGCTCAATCCCGACGCCCGCGCTTCCGTGCTGGCGCGGCTGGATTTCCTGCACGAGCAGGAGGGTGGCCTCGTCAACAGCATCATCGAGGAACTCAAGCAGACACTGAAGGAGGCCGGCATCGAGGCGGAAGTCTCGGGGCGCGAAAAGACGCCGTGTTCGATCTGGACGAAGATGCAGCGCAAGAGCGTCACCTTCGAACAGCTCGCCGATATCATGGCGTTCCGGGTGGCCATCAAGACCGTCGCCGAATGTTACAGCGCCCTTGGTGTGTTGCACGGCGAATACCCGGTGGTCCCCGGCCGTTTCAGGGACTACCTTTCGACGCCCAAGCAGAACGGCTATCGTTCGCTCCATACCGGCGTCATCGGGCCCCAGCGCCAGCGTATCGAAATCCAGATTCGTACCTTCGAAATGCACGAAACGGCGGAGCGGGGCGTCGCCGCGCACTGGCAGTACAAACAGGACGCGGGTCACACCGACGGGCGGCAATATCGCTGGCTTCGCGAACTGCTTGATATCCTCGAGCACGCCTCGGGACCCGAGGAGTTCCTCGAGCATACCAAGCTCGAGATGTTCCAGGATCAGGTGTTCTGCTTCACGCCCAAGGGCGATCTCATTTCCCTGCCCAGCGGCGCCACCCCGGTCGATTTCGCCTACGCCGTACATTCGGAAATCGGCGATACCTGTGTCGGCGCCAAGATCAACGGTCGTATCGCGCCACTGAGAACCCAGCTAGCCAACGGCGACCAGGTGGAGATCATCACCTCCAAGGCCCAGACGCCGTCACCGACCTGGGAACGCTTCGTCGTCACCGGCAAGGCGCGGGCCCGCATCCGCCGCTTCATCCGTTCCAAGCAGCTGGATGAATATCTCACGCTCGGCCGCGCCATCCTCGAGAAGGCCTTCCGGCAGGAAGGGTTCGAGTACACCGACAAGGCGCTGAAGGACGTGTACAAGACCTTCAAGCACGACAGCACCAGGGACCTCATCGCCGCCGTCGGCTCCGGCCTTCACACCGGGCGCGACGTGGTCAAGACGGTGTTCCCCGGCATCAAATCCGAGGGCAGGGCGATGAACATCATCCGCCTGGCCCGCGCCCGCACCAAGAAGCGGGCCAAGGAAGCGGCGCAGCCAATCTCCGTGCGCGGCCTGATCCCGGGCATGGCTTTGCATTACGCCAATTGCTGTCATCCCTTGCCCGGCGACCGGATCGTCGGCATCGTCACCGAGGGTAAGGGGGTCACCGTTCACACCATCGACTGCCCGACCTTGGAAAGCTTCGCCGATATGTCGGAGCGCTGGCTCGACGTCGCCTGGGACACCGACAATGTGGAACATCATGTCGGGCGCATCAACGTGGTCGTGATCAACGAACCGGGCGCGTTGAGCAGCCTGTCCACGGTGATCGCCAAGAACCTGGGCAACATCCAGAATCTCAAGATCACCCACCGCTCGACCGACTTCTTCGACATGGTGATCGATGTCGAGGTGGCGGACGTGAAGCACCTGTCGAACATCATCGCCGCGCTCAGGGCGACGCCGGCCATCAACTCGGTGGCCCGGGCCAGGGGCTAGGGGGTCCGGGGCGCGCCAGGATGCTGTTCAGAAGGCGCCACGATCCAGGCTTGTTACACCGCGTCCGGGAGCTCTTCTGGCCCCGGGCCGGCTGGCGGCGCGCGAGCTATTATCTCATGCACCGGGTTCGCCGCCTGCCGGGCACGCCTCATGGCGTCGCCGTCGGTTTCGCCTGCGGCGCCGCCATCTCCTTCACCCCATTCATCGGCTTTCACTTCGCCTTGGCGGCTTTGCTGACGTGGTCGGTCGGCGGCAATATACTGGCCTCCGCCATCGGCACGGCGGTCGGCAACCCGTGGACGTTCCCGTTCATTTGGATCTGGTGCTACCGGCTCGGCAGTTGGATGCTGGGCTCGGGCCACGTCGATCTGTCCGCCGATCTAAGCCTCTCCTTCATATTCGACAATCCCGGGCGCGTACTTCTGCCGATGTTTTTGGGCAGCTTGCCGACCGCCCTGGTCGCCTGGATCGCCTTTTACTGGCCGGTGCGGCGCATGGTCGAAGGCTATCATCACCGCCGCTTACGCCGCCGCGAGCGGCGGCGAAAAGGACAGGCATCGGCGGCCCGGGAGGCGGGATCATGACCGGGAAGCTGCGCCTTGGCGTCAACATCGACCACGTCGCGACCATCCGCAACGCGCGAGGCGTACGCTATCCGGATCCCCTCCGCGCCGCGCACCTGGCGGCCGAGGCCGGCGCCGACGGGATCACCGCCCATCTGCGCGAGGATCGGCGCCACATCTCCGACGATGATATCCAGAGCCTGAGCGAGAAGATCGATTTGCCCCTCAACCTCGAGATGGCGGCGACCCCTGAAATGCTCGCCATAGCGTCGCGGCACAAGCCCCACGCCGTCTGTCTGGTGCCGGAAAAACGCCAGGAGCTGACCACCGAAGGCGGGCTCGACGTGGCCGCCGGCAGGGATTACCTCGCATCTTACGTCTCGGCCCTCGGCGAGGCCGGCATCCGGGTCTCCCTGTTCATCGACCCCGAGGCCGGCCAGATCGAGGCCGCCAAGGCCCTCGGCGCGCCGGTGGTGGAGCTCCATACCGGCTCTTACTGCGAGGCTTCGGGCGGGGAGGTGGCCGGTGAGCTCGAACGTCTGGTACGGGCGGCGAAGATGGCCGAGGGTCTGGGGCTCGAATGTCACGCCGGCCATGGCCTGAGTTATGATACGGTCGGGCCGGTGGCGGCAATTGCGACGATCGTCGAGTTGAATATCGGGCATTTCCTGGTCGGCGAGGCCATATTCAGCGGCCTGGGCGGCGCGATCAAGCATATGCGGGCCTTGATGGACGAGGCCCGCGCCGAGGCCCTCGCCCGGCCCCGTCCCCAGGCCAGTGCCTGAGTCGGCTTCGCGGTCCCGGGCGTTGAAGGTAAAGCCTTTGAGGCGGGTCGGGCTTGGATGATCATTGGATTGGGAAACGACGTCATCGATATCCGCCGTATCGAACGCACGATCGAACGGTTCGGCGAGAGGTTTCTCGGCCGCATCTTCACCGACATCGAGCGTGAGAGGTCGGAACGCCGCGCCGGCCGTGCCGCCAGCTACGCCAAGAGGTTCGCCGCCAAGGAAGCCTGTTCCAAGGCGCTGGGCACCGGGATACGCCGTGGCGTCTACTGGCGGGACATGGGGGTCGTCAACCTCGGGTCGGGCAAGCCGACCTTGAAGCTCACCGGCGGCGCCAGGAAACGGCTTCGCGAGTTGACGCCCGAAGGGATGGTGGCGCAGGTGGACCTGACCATGACCGATGAATCGCTTTTGGCCGAGGCCGTGGTCATTATCTCCGCCGAACCGAAGGACGGGTAACGGTGCGCCGGGGTCCCATCCGCGGCTTGACAAACGGCATGGCCGCTGGCTTGATGGTCCGGCCTTACCTCATTTTGACAAGATAACTCGTTTAATTTCAGTAAGTTGTGAAGGACTCTTAATGAAAGAAAAGAAGAAGAGTGGTTTTCGCGAAACCGTCGAGACGATCGTTTACGCGGTTCTCATTGCCGTCCTCGTGCGCACCTTCGCTTACGAACCCTTCAATATCCCGTCGGGCTCGATGATCCCGACACTCTGGGTCGGCGATTACCTATTCGTGTCCAAATTTTCCTACGGTTACAGCCGCCATTCGTTTCCCTTCAGCTTGCCGCTTTTTAGCGGCAGGGTGTTCTTTTCCGAGCCCGAGCGTGGCGACATCGCCGTCTTCAAGCTGCCGCGCGACGACGAGACCGACTATATCAAGCGCATCATCGGCCTGCCCGGCGATAAAATCCAGGTGAGGAATGGCGTCGTCTACGTCAACGGCGAACCGGTCAGCCGCCGGCGAATCGCCGATTTCGTGGCGCCGGAACAACACGGAAATGTCGTCGCCATGGCGCAGTATCTGGAGACACTTCCCAACGGCCGGTCTTATACGGTCGCCGAAATGACCGAGTTTGGCGGCCTCGACAACACCCCCGTCTATACGGTGCCGGCGAAGCATTACTTCGCCATGGGGGACAACCGGGACAATTCGTTGGACAGCCGGGTGCTGGCGCATGTCGGTTTCATCCCGGCGGAGAACTTGGTCGGCCGCGCCGAAATCCTGTTCTTTTCGAGCAACGGTTCGGCGCAATTTTGGGAAGTCTGGAAATGGCCGGGGGCGATTCGCTACTCCCGGATGTTCCGGAAGATCAATTAGTGGCGGGCCAGAAGGCGGATATCGAATCGCTGTCGGAGGCCTTGGGCCACCGCTTCGCCCGCCGGGATCTCCTGATCGAGGCGCTGACCCACAAGAGCGCCGCCGGTGACGGAAACGCCAACCGCTTCGGCTATGAACGCCTGGAGTTCCTGGGCGACAGGGTCTTGGGTCTCATCATCGCCGATATTCTCCTCAAGCGGTTTCCGGACGAGCATGAGGGATCCCTTGCGCCACGCTTCGCGGCGCTCGTACGCCGCGAGGCACTGGCGGAAGTGGCCATGAAAATCGATCTGGCGCGCCATCTCGTGCTCGCGCCGGGCGAGGAGAAATCGGGCGGCCGGACCAATTCGGGGCTGCTGTCGGACGCCTGCGAGGCGATCATCGCCGCGCTCTATCTCGATGCCGGCCTCGAGACAGCCAGCCGGTTCATCGTCCGTTACTGGGCGCCCCTGATGGCGGCGACGGACAAGCCGCCGAGGGACGCCAAGACGACGCTCCAGGAATGGGCCCAGGAGCGCAAATTGCGCCTGCCCGTCTACCAAACCCTGTCCCGCGAGGGACCGCCTCACAGCCCGACCTTCACGGTCCGCGTCAGCGTCGAGGGGCTTCCGCCGGCCGAGGCCACGGGGCGATCGAAGCGGGCCGCCGAGCAGGACGCGGCAGGGGAAATGCTGCAGGCGTTCGCCAAGGGCGATGACGGCTGAGCGTGTGGGAGGGCCGTCGCCGGCGGCGGCGCCAGCGCCCAAGCGCTGCGGGTTCATCGCCCTTGGCGGTGCGCCCAATGCCGGAAAGTCGACACTGCTCAATCGACTCGTCGGGTCGAAGGTCTCCATCGTCACGCCGAAGGTCCAGACCACGCGCAGCCGTATCATCGGCATCGTCATCGCCGGCGAGGCCCAACTCGTCTTCGTCGACACCCCCGGGATTTTCACCCCCAGGCGGCGCCTCGAGCGGGCCATGGTCGCCGCCGCCTGGGGCGGGCTGGCGGACGCGGATTTCATCGTATTGCTCGTCGATACCGCCCTTTGCATCGGCAAGTTGAAGGGCGCCATCGACGGCGACAGCCTGGCCATAATCAAGGGCCTCGAGAAACATGGGCGCGAGGCGATCCTGGCCCTCAACAAGATCGATCTGGTGAAGCGCCCGGCCTTGCTGGAGTTGGCGGCGGCGCTCAACGCCGAGGGGAATTTCAGCGACACCTTCATGATCTCGGCGTTCACCGGCGATGGGGTCGAGGATATGCGCGCACATCTGGCCATGATCGTGCCCGAGGGGCCGTGGCTCTATGGCGAGGATCAGCTCTCCGACATTCCCCTGCGTCTGCTCGCCGCCGAGATCACCCGCGAGCAGGCGTTCTTGCAGCTCCATCAGGAGCTGCCCTATGCACTGACCGTCGAGACCGAGGACTGGCAGGAGAGGGACGACGGCGCCGTGCGCATCGAGCAGACCTTTTATGTCCGCCGCGGGACCCAGAAGGCCATGGTGCTGGGCAAAGGAGGGACCCGGATCAAATCCATCGGCACGGCGGCGCGGGCCGAACTCGAGCGCCTGTTCGGGCGCCGGGTCCATCTGTTCATCCATGTCAAGGTGCGGCGCGACTGGATCGACAAGCCCGAACACTACCGCGCCATGGGACTTGATTTTAAGGCCTGAGTCTGCCCCGCTGCCGGGTCCGGCGCCGGTCAGCCGCCCTCGGTGCCGATCGCCGCCATCGCCTGGTCGAGGGCGGTGATGACCAACTCAGACGCCCCCGCGCGGTCCCACAGGATCGCCGACATCGCATGACCGGAAAGCACGAGGATGTCCCACAGAGTATGGGCGGGATCGTCGGTTTCGGCGATGACGTTGACCACCCGGTGCATCGAGTCGGCGAGAATGATGAGATTGTCGTTGCCCTGGGCGTCGACGTGCGAGCTGATCTGATCCAGAAGCCTCGTCACCTTGATCAGGGTCTTGGCCGGGTTGTTGTCGCCGTTTAGCCTCTTGGCCTGGTTCTTGGCCTGGGCGGCAAGGGCACTGACCTGCGTCGTCAATTCGGTAAGGCGATGCTGGGTGATGAGTTGGCTCGCATCCTCGATCACGTCCTTATGCGCGGCGGCGGATTTATCGCCCGTGGTCTTGTAACGCAGGCTGTTGGGCACCTTGAAGTTGTTCTCATTGCTTTCCTCCTCATCCTCCGAGGACGAGTAGGCGCGGCGCTCGGGACCGACATAGTCCTCGGTCGCCACGAAGCGCTTGCGGTTGTTGATCAAATTGTCGATCCGCTGCTCGAGCAGGCGCACCGAGATAGGCATCATGATGATGTCGTCGACGCCGGTTTGCATCGCGACGTTGACGGCATTGACCTCCGGAGCCCAGGTCAGCAGCATGATGACCAGGAAGGGATTGGAACCGATCTTGCCGTGCCGGATGTCGCTGATGACCGAGCAGATGCCTTCCCTGTCATGATCGAGGTCCAAAATGAGCAAATCCGGACCGTAGGTGACGATGGCGTCGCGCGTCTGATCGACGTCGATGAATTCCTGGATTGTCCGAAAGCCGACGTTGTTGAGCGCCTCCCGCAGCGTGCGGCGTATTGCCGGAGACGGTGCGAACAGGACGATTTCGACGTCGTCGAGGTAGTAGTTTGTGGCGGCGTACATTTCTCGAGAACGAATGTTGTTTACTAAAACATGAAATAAATTAAAGAAAATAAAGCGGAGAATATTTACCTTCCACACTAGTGTAGGTGTTACTGTCAACAATAACTAATATAGTATAATAAATAACTAACATAGTATAATAAATATTCCATTAATGAAATGCCGGCTTGGGGGGTTTCAAGGTATGGTGCCGGCAATCGGTCCTTGCCCATTGACCTGCCTCTTGTAACGCTACCACTCGCTATGTCAGCCCGAGAGCGAATCTGACGCATGGCTGGAGTACTCCAAGCGCCAAAAGCTGATAACCCAAAAGGCTGTGTGAGCTCACAGGATACGGAAACCACTTCTTTTTCGTATACCCCCTCAGACCTTGATCCCCCGAGCTCGAAAATCGGTCTGAATCACCCTCAAACCGCCGGTTTACGGAAAACGATTCCTTTCCGTACCTTCCGGAACCTGATGGCTTCAGGCGGCTACCACAAGAATATGCGTTTACACAGTATTAAGTTGTATGGTGGCATAAAGGATTCAAGAATGGTGTAAGAAGGCGAACCTAACCAAGAAAAACATCGCCCGAAATCGTGGTCCGGTGCTGTCAAGGCTTTGGCCGCGTTTCGGTAGTGTCGGCCCAGGGTGTTGAGGGAATAACTGATGGGGACCCGTGTCCTGTCCCCGGTCGGCACACGGGCCCATTTGTGACAAACGATCGGCATCATGACTGATGTGGCATTAGACCAACTGCAGGACGTGGACAGGGATTCGCTCCACATCTTGCCGCTGTGCATTCTTCCGCTCACGGCACCGAATCTGAAGTTCGCGCGGCTGATCAAGAACGCCAGCCTGGAGAGCGTCGTCGAGTTTTTCGAGGGCAAGCACACGGGCAGCGGACAACTGGACATCGGCGCCCTGCCCCTGCAGTTCGATTGGCCGGAGACGCCTCCACACCCCGATCTGGTCATGCTCAACAAGCTGGCGCGGCTCAACAGCTACGACGTCTACAGCCTGCGGATTCTGTTGCGCCAGAACCAAATAGAGGTCAACGACATCGAGGCTCTCAAGCTGTCGGAGAGCAAGCGTCAGGAGCTAAGCGAGTACATGGCCGGCTTCACCCGCCCGCTGATCATCCAGATTTACGGTGGCGTCGATGACTCGCTCCAGGGCTTCGAGGATATCCTCGAATTGTTCAAGCACCCGGACGTCAAGGAGGCCCGCGAAAAACTACAGACCATGGCCGACAAGTTGGGGATCGAGGTGCACGACCTGCCCATGTTCCTGGAGGATTACGGCGACATCTATTTGTCGCTGTCCTACTACCGGCAATGCCTCGACCTCATCGTCCCCACCATTGAAGGCTTCGTCGAGTCCCTGGACGACATCCGCACGAGTTACCAATTCAAGAACAACGTCAACGTGATAAAGGCCTGCGATATGGTGGAATCCACCATCGAAAGGCTCAAGGCAACGATCACCGACCACTTCGAAATCTTCGAGCGTGAAACCGCGAACCTGTGGGACGAAATCTCGGCCGAGCGCTTCAAGAAAGTGGAGGACCTGATCCGCGGGTATCACACCTACATCGGTGGCGTTCTCTGCGCACTCAGCCTCAAGATGGGCGCATGGAGCAAGCTGTTTCCCCATCGGCGCGCCGGCGGCCTGGCCGCACGCGCCGAGTTCATCCTGTCCGAGATGAAGCTGGGCATCGAAAAGATGCGGGGAATCGCGCCTCAAAGATGACCGGCCAGATTTGAGTGGCCCATATTCTATGGAAGAGTTTAGCGTGGTTGCCAGTTGCCATGTGGTGGCTGGGGCACAGCGTGGTCCGGCACATTGGTGTCTCGCAATATAGCTGCCGTTGGCGGTGGTCTGTAGCCCAGCGAGCTGTGCGGCTTGATTCGGCTGTGTACGGTTAACACTGGAAGCTGTTGAAAAAGTCGTTGGCTTTGGCTCGCACCGGTCGGTGAACCGCCGTGCCTCGATGCTTTGCCGGGGCGGGATGTTTTCGCCAACGATATCGCGGGTCTCGACAGCCGCCGCATGATTCCCGCGGTTCGGGCCAACGGCCGCGAGGTGACGCCAAAGGCAGTCCCAATGGGTGACGCTTACCTTGTCGCTTAACTCGGAAAGCTCTCGACGAGATCCTCGAGCCTTGCCTTGGCATCCCGGAGGATGGGCTCGCCATCGCCTACGAGGAGTGCCTCGAAGTCGAGTTCAAGCAGATCGCGTACGCTCTCCCTCAAGCGTGAAGGGTCGTCCATGACCGCTTCGCGCAGCAGACCGCAACGGCCCGGCGGGTTGCCGATCACCGCATCTCCGACGATGAGCAGCCGTCTCTCAGGCCAATGAAAGGCGACCTCGCCAGGCGACTTGCCGGGAACGCCGATCACCACCAAGGGGCCGATCTTGTCGTCCGGGCGCAACTCGTCGTCCAGTTCGGCGCCCTGGCCGAGAGCGTGAGGAGCGTCGTCCGGGTGAATGGCGGTTCTCGCCCCGGTCCGCCCGCGTACCCTATTGGCGGCCCGCGAATGGTTGCGGTTGGTGAGAAGAATTCGAGCGACCCCAAGGCGGGCGATCTTCTCGGCGGCCTCCTCGTTGGGTTCGACGGGATCGATACAGAGATTACCTTCGGCGTGGCGAATGAGGTGCCCATTGAAGTCATACCCGTGGGGCTCGGAGAACCACGGCCAAGTAAAGATGTCGCTAAGGATCTCCCGCATTGTTTCCTCCCCTTCTGGCGATGCTGACTGTCCTTCCGCTGGGTGCCGGCGTCACGACCGCTCAATGGTCATGGCTCCATCCCTGTCATCGTGGAATCCCCGAACCGGCGATGCCCGAGACTGCGACCGGTGGCCGATTCCGAGTCGGCCGCACCACGCTAGCACATCACGGCAACCCCGCCCACCGGCATGGCCCAGACCCATGATAGGGCCTTGCGGCATCCGCGCGTTGGCGGCGCAGCCTGCCGATGACGCGGGCAGGGTCCTCGCTTCTGGCCTTTAATCCTCGCCGGGCGATGGCCATATTTTTGCTTATGGATGCCCCAATATCGACGAAGGAGGAATCACGATGGCGGACTTCCGGCCGGTGGCGAAGGCCTCCGAGATCGCACCTGGCGAAATGAAGCTGGTCGAATTCGAGGGTGAGGAGGTGGTCATTGCCAACGTCGCCGGCAGCTTCTTTGCCTTCGGCAACAAGTGTACCCATGTGGGAGGACCTCTCGTCGAAGGCGATCTCGACGATGACACCGTAACCTGTCCGTGGCATTCCACGATCTTCAACGTCAGATCCGGCGAGTCCCTTGGTGGACCCGGCGAGAACCCCGTCCCCACCTATGAGGTGCGCGTCGAGGGCGACGATATAGAGATCGGGAAATCCTAACGCCTGCCGGGCGCGCAAGGCTTGGTACGCCGAGAGCTTCGTGCGCAGGCTCGGCGCCCAATCCGTGGCGGCACGGGCGATGGCGCCGCGGCCACTTCGTTTGGAGATCTCGTGACCTGACCCGACCGTCAGAAATTGGTCCATGCACAATGTTGGGAATGGACCAACGGAAGGAGGACAGGATGTCGAGGACACCGCCAACAGCCGAACAGATTATTGGGAAGCTCCGCCAGGCGGAGGCGCAACCGGCCCACTGAGGCCGGTCCCGTTTGAGTGATTTCCGCCGGGTACGGGTTTGGGCTCGTTTCCATGGCCGGTCGGATCCGGCCGCACGGCGGCTTTGGATTTGAGCCACTCTGTCATGACACAATCCCGCCGCGAGAAAATCGACCCGGCCTTCCCGAGGGGAAGGCAGGAACGCGTCGGTCTTTCCCCTTTTCAGAAATCGGACTAACGTGGATCCTGGCAATGAGGTCCTGGAGGAGTTAAGGCGCGTGTAATGGTCGGGCCCGGTGACGCAAAGTTTGAGGCGGCGGAGGTAATACGCATGTTTCCGACGTTTGTCTGGAAAGCCGAACTGAAGCCGGACGTCCATGAAAGAATTAATGGAGCAACAGTCAGGACGCTCGATCGGATCAGACGATGCCTCCCTGCGCTCGCACCGGGTCAGGCTTGGCAGTCGGATCAAGCCTTACACAAACTGGAGGACCTTCGCGAACTGGTTTCTTGCGTCAACGACGCGGTGACAAGGGTCCTGGAATTTATAAAAATTAGCGGCGATGCATTTGAAATAACCGGTTTTTGGGCCAATATAAACGCGACGGGGTCCGGCCACAAAATACACAGTCATCCAAACAATTTCTTGAGTGGCGTTTACTACGTCGAGACCCATGAGGGCGCCGACACGATAAATTTTCACGATCCAAGGGCCCAGGCAAGCATCATCAGGCCTCCCGTGACGGACCTAACCGCCGAGAATACGGATCAGGTCGTCGTCAAGGTAAAGAATGGCGATCTTCTTGTGTTTCCTTCTTGGTTGCCACACTCGGTCGACCCCAACAGCAGCGGTAAGCCAAGAATTAGTATCAGTTTCAATATCATGTTTTCTTCATTTGCGGAAAGAATGAGCAAACCACTTTGGTAAGGGAGGTACGGTTTTCGCCTTCCGCATTCCCCTGGCGGAAGAGCCGTACGGAAACCGCGGAAGCGCCAGCCCGATCGGATGGGCTTGGCCGCCCGCCCGACGGCCCGCCACCGGAACAGCGCGGCGTCGGCGCAAAGGACGGGCGTGCCGCCCCTAGTACCTACTTCCATAGAAGGGTGACACATCTGACGGCCTTGCGGGTTCTTCAGGCCCGGAGCGTGGTCCGCCGTGATGGGGGCGCATCACAAGGGCCGCGCGAGGTGAGCGTAAGGGCCCGCAAGGCCGCCCGCAGGGTCGTTTTTCGCGGCCGCCGGAGGGCGTCTGCGCCGCTTGACGACCCGTCCTCCGCAGCAGCGGCGCTGCCGCTGCGGAGGGTGGATGTCCCGACACTCGCCTCGGCGAAGCCTCCGGCGGAGCCAGGGTCGCCGGCGCGCCGCCTCCACCCCGGAGGCCGCGAAAAGACGATCATATGTATCACCCTCCTATGAAAGTAAGTACTGGACGGAAATACCGCCATCTCCTGGGCCGCGAGGGCCCCGGCGGGGGATTGCGGCTCCGACACACGGTCGGGATTACCTACCGCTGGTGTGTTATCATTTGCGAACACAGTAAATTACCCGGAACGTGCGAAATAAAGCCTGTGCATGACCTGTCGTATTTTCATAGAGAATCCTCCTCCTTTCAAACGGGCTCCCCGCGGACAGGGCCGCGCGATGGTGGACGTTGCCATTGAAGAAGGAATCGAAACGGCCCGCATGTACCTCGATTCGGGGCTGCGCGTTGTCAATTTCCATCATTCGGACCTGGACCCGTATGAAGCCAAGCAAAGGGCGGGCACGGCCCCACCCGGCCGATACGATTCGTTCGCGTACGTCGAGCGTTTGAAGGACACGTTGGGTGGCTTCGGCGGTCTTCTGGCCCCGCACCGCGTGGTGGTCTATCAGACACTGGAACAGCAGGAGAACGTATTCCGGCAATTGGCGGAAGCGGGGATCGGCAACGTCGTGCTCGTCGGCAAGCCCTACACCACCCCACCCGAGGGGACCGTGTACCGGTGCACCGTGGAGGACATGCTCGCCCATCTGAGAAACCGGATGCTGGGTTTCCATTTGGGCGTCATCGGGATCCATTCGAGGCGGCGGGAGCCGGAGAGGATAGCGCGGAAATTCGAGACCGCCGGGCGGCGGTTGCGAGTCATGGGGCAGTTCCTGGACGACGTGAAACCCATGACCGCCTTCCTGGACGACCTGGCGCGGGCGTTCGCGACCAGGAAGCTGGGGTTCGATGGGCTGGAGTGGAACGTCGGGCTGGCCATCCTTGCATTAAAGGACAGGACGTTCTACGCCAAGCTGCTGAGGAAGGATGGTCTCGCGTGCGAGGATAGATTCTCGGGCCTGCGGTCGGTCGAGGAGCGGATCGAAGAGTCGGTCCGAATGAATCTGGAATTCGCCGCGCGGGTGCGGGAGAAAGGCCAGGAAATCGGCCTGGATATAGGTTTTTCCATCCAGCCCCTCATCGAACGGTCCCCGGACGGCGCGGTCCATCCCGGCGTATACGGCGCCTTGGAGCTGGCGAAGGAATTGGACCGTCTCTGACCGTAATCCGGCCTCGACGGTCCTTTGCGCCGTCCGCGCCGAGGCGTGTCCCGAGGGGAGGTGGGTTCGTGGCTGGTCCGAAGCTCTCGGGCGATGCCGACGGATCCGGGCGCGTGGCGGCGGAGGCTCAGGTCGTTGAAGCCAACCGGCCCAGGGATCGGCGGCGTGGAACGGGAGCCGGGTTATCTGCCGCTGCCACGGTTACGGACGACGGGCGCAACGGCGCTTGCCGAGACGGCGAGGTTCGCTCGAGCGGTAAGTGGCCGTAGGCCGGTAGCGTGGTTAGCCGCTCATCCTCCACCGCGCCGCCAACGGTGAAATGATAGAGGCTCTGCCAAGCGTCGTCCGCGAGGTCGATGTCGAGCAGTTGATGCACGATGTCGTCGAAGTAGCAGCCCATGCCGGTCGAGCGCACGTCGGCGGCCTCGGCCTCAAGGTACAGCACCTGGCCGATCAGGCCGGTTTCCCAGAACAGGCGGCGGTAGGCCCACGCCCCATCCTCCTCCAGCGTGCGCACAAAGTCGGCCACCATACCCAGGCTGAAGGCGCTGTCACCGGCGATCGCCTGGAAGCAGCTTGCATGGGCGGCGGCCCGGCGGCAGTCCCCCAGAGCCAAGGCGTAAAGCGGCATCCCGCTCGACTCGACGTGCCTCCAGGCGAACCCATCGTGACAGGCGGCACGGAAGGCGTCGAGCCGGGTCTCGTCCCGCATGAGAACGTAAATGCCGGGTGACAGCCCATCGACCCGGTGCACGAACAGGCACAAAAGGATGCGGGCGGGAAAGTCGATCGCCGTCCACGGCGGGTGCGGCCGATCGGGCAGCGTACGCGCGAGCATGCCGAGGAAGGCATCGAGCGACAACCCGGTTCGCCCGTCCATGGCGACGGCGCTACGCCGCTGTCGGATGATCGTCGCTGCCCGTGGAACATCATGTATCGGCGCCGCCGCATGGGTACCTGTCACCGCCGCGTCGCGCCGCGGGAGCGGTGGCGTGGACGGCTTGAAGGTGGCCTCCTCGACGGCGCCGATCGCCGGCCAGTCGACGCGTTTCGGGCTGAGCCGGTTCGCCGTTCCTGCCCAGTGGCCGGCGCGCACGCCGGCGACCGCGCCTTCCGCGAGGCCGCGGGGGGGCGCGGCGGCCGGGTCGGTGAGCACCGCCGCAATCAGGTCGGGATGCTCGGTTTCGGCGCCGGCGAAGTCGGAGGGCCGATCGAGGCCGAGTAGTCCGGCGATTTCGGCGTCGGAGAGCGCCGATAGGAGCGCGACGCGCCAACCAAGCGCAGCGGCGGCGAAGCACAACGCCCCGAGGGCGTGGCCGACGTCATGCTGACAGTAGCGATAGGCGCGCTCGCCGTATTTCCAGGCCTCGCGCCAGTGCACGGAGGTGAGCCCGACGAGGAAGCCGCCTGCCGGCAGCCCGGCGGCGAGGGCGCTTTGCGCCGTTTCGCCAAGGACGCAGCGCTGTTCGAGCGCGTGTTCGCGTGGCGCGTAATGATACACCCCGGAGCGATCCGATAAGGCGGCAAGCGCCGGCAGCACCACATAACCCTCGGTGGGGTGCAGGTTGCCGCTCGACGGGTTGCTGCGCAACGCCCAGGACGTGCCTTGGAACTCCTTCCAGGCGGTGAGCCCGAGCGAGAGTTCGAGGAAGAGGCCGAGGCTCTCGGCGGTCAGCGGCCGAGGTGGCGTCTCCGTGGAATGGAAAAGCGCGTCGTATGGCGGCGTGCCGTCGTCGCCGACCAGCGGCAGCTCGACCACACGGACGCCCGAGAAGCGGCGAAACGGGTCGGGCTGGCTAGCCCAGTCCAGGTAACCCGGCCCGCGGGCGTAACGCCCGGGCATGTGCTTGGTGCGCTGGTGATAGGCTCGCACCCGCGCAACGGCGTCAGTCATGCCGCGGGCACCACTCGGCCGGTTCGAATTATTCGGGGCCATGGGATCGGGGTCGCGGGCGCGCCTCCGGCGTATACGGCGAAGCCGTTGCCGGCCTTATAGCCGGGGGTGCGTGTTCGATGTTGTTTCCTGACATTATTTTCGCTTGGCCCGAGGCCGGCCCTGGGCGCAAGTTTCAGGCCGGAGATATCAAACCACAACCAACTCCATTATCAAGTATTACTTACGTTACTTGTTAGTAAAGGTAACATATCGCAGAATCGGCCGGTGAGCCCGTTGGTGGTTCGCCCGCCGAAGGACGCCGGGGCGGATCGGCCCTTCCCCCGAACCCGATTCGGGCTATCATGGCCAACGAACCACTCGATCTAAGGAGACACTCATGTCGACGACCGCCGAAGATATCCACGTCACGTCCGCGTCGCTGGCGCGCCGCCAGGAGAAGATGGAGATCGATCTCGACGCTGCGCCCAAGCCGATCTTCTACAAGCTGAGGGTGCCGCTGGTGAAACAGGGGCGGACGGTCGACGCGCCGCTGTCGGAAGAGAACATGTGGATCAAGGTCAAGTCCTACGCGTCGGGCGGCGAGAACGCCCTGCACATGCACCCCTATCAGGACCACACCTTCATCCTGCTGCAGGGCGCCGCCAAGTTCTATGGCCCGCGCGGCGAGGAACGGGTGCTGAACAAGTACGACGCGATCTTCCTGCCCGCCGGTTCGTTCTATTGCTTCGAGGCCATGAGCGAGGAAAACCTGATCCTGCTGAGGATCGGCACCAAGACGGCGGAGCAATCGGACAATCCCAACTACCGGGTGACCATCGAGGGCGAGTACATGGACCCGAAATCCTACGCCAACAAGGACGTCGAAATCATTTACGACGGCGACAAGGTCTTCGGCGAACCGTCCTAGGAAGAAACCTCCGGCGTCGTCATCCGCCCGCCGTCAAGGCGGCCCTCGGCGCGATTCTTCGACGTTAAGAGATTGGGCGGCGTCAAGAGATTGGGCGGCGGGTTCGACCCGGCCCGAAACGGGCCCGGAAATTCCCAAAAGGCGATCACCGGCAAGCCGGCGGCGGGCGACGATGCCGCCCGTTGCCGAGTGGAGTCACTTCAGGGATCGTTCGACCTCCCGCTGGAGCCACCCTGACAGGCTTATGGATCAGCGCCACCGTCCCCGGCGATGCTGCCGGGCGGCCTTCATCTCATCATAGCTCACCACGCCGTCGCCGTTGGCGTCCATTCGCTTGAACCGCCGGGACGCGCGCAAGACCGCCCGCGCCGCGGCGCCGGCCGTATACTCTTCCTGCGTCACCGTCTTGTCCCCGTCGCGGTCGAGCTCCGAGAACCGGCGTCCCATGCGTTCCTCGCGGCGCTTCTCTCTGGCCGCCTTGAACTCGTCGGCGGTGACGTTGCCATCCTTATTGGCATCGGCGCTGGCGAAACGCTGCTCGGTAAACCGGGCGATTTCGTCCTTGCTCACCACACCGTCGCCGTTGACGTCCATCCTGGAGAACCACTCTTGGGAACGCTGCCCGAAGCCATGGCCGCCACCCTGGGCCGACGCCATGGCGGGAACGGCCAGCGCGCCGGCAACCATCAGCGTAACGATAAGCTTGTTCATGTCTCTGCACTCCTTCTTCCTACCAACACGATAATGCTCGGCTGCCACTGGGACAACGGGCGGCGGCAACGCGCCCGCCGTCATCCGCTGTCGGTCCGCCAGGAACCGTCGGGCTGGCGGCACGCGGTGCCGTAGGCGCGCTCGGTCCTGCCGCCGATGGAGACGGTCTGTTGGTACTCCCGGCAGTACTCGCCCCGGGGCGTCCGATAGACGGGCTCGGGCGTGATGGTGCCGCTGTGGCCGCTGTCCGGATTGCGCCAGGTGGAGGTGGTATAGGAGCGGCTGGTCTCGAGCGAAGTCTGGGTGGTCTGGGCCATCGCCAGACGATCGGCGCGGTCGAGCGACCTGCCGACCTCGTTCCCCACCCAGGCGCCGAGCAAGGTCCCGGCGGCGACGGCGGCGAGCTTGCCGGATCCCGAGCCGAACTGCGAGCCGAGCAGGCCGCCGGCGGCGGCGCCGATCAGGGTGCCGCCGAATTCCTTCTCGCCCCGGCCCTGGGCGGCGCAGGCGCCGAGCGCGACGGCGAGCATAAGGACCATCGAGATCTTGGTGAATCGCGTGAGAAGTGTCATGATCGATACCCCCCAAAGGGTTGTGCATCCATGGCCCGGACCGGAGGGATCTGGCTTCTCCCCATCCGCTTCGCGCCGGTTC
This sequence comes from Pseudomonadota bacterium, assembly GCA_022545545.1. Classification (GTDB taxonomy): domain Bacteria; phylum Pseudomonadota; class Alphaproteobacteria; order SMXQ01; family SMXQ01; genus JACZQV01. The sequence goes on along the minus strand of JACZQV010000023.1, from coordinate 9,537 downwards.
GAGGTGATATTTTGCACAAACCCGCTGAACCGGCGCTGAGCGCGCCGTTCATCTGGCGTTCATCTTCGCCCGATCGGGGGAATCGGCCGTTTTCCGCCGTTTTCCTAAGGCCGGGCCGCGCCGGCGCCATCCGCGCGCCGGGCGATGTCCATGATCGGGGCGACGGTGGAGAGCCGGTCCATGCCCTCGATGAGCTCGACCAGGCGCTCGATATCGGGCTTCCCCAAGGCCGGTTCCGTGCAGTCGTAAAACTTGGCGAGGCGTTCGTCGCGGGTCAGCGGCACCCCCCAGAGCCCCCGGGGCTTGTCGCAGCGCTCCTCCAGGCGCCGCCCGTCGCGCATCCTCACCCGGACGATGGCGTAGGTGTCGTCGAAGTCCATCGGGATCGAGACCAGCTTGTTCAGCCGCACCCGGGGCAGCAGCGCCTCGACGTCGGGCGCGAAACGGCGCTCGTCCGAGAAGCTCTCGACGCGGATGCGCCGGTCGAGCAAGGCCAGCGCCGTCGTGTATTGCACCGAGAACTTGCCGTCGAGCCCGCTCTCCGGTCGCGGCCGGTCGACATACTCGAAGGGCGGGAAATCGACGACGACGTCCTCTATATCGTCCGGCTCGAGGTCGTGCGCGGTCGCCAGCGCGATGGCGGCGTCGATCGGGCGGTGGGTGAAATAGTTGCACGGGTGCTTCTTGAAGCCGACGCCGGGATCGACCATGCGGTAGGGCCGGGCGAAATCCTTGAGGAACAGCTCGTGATCGCAGTTCTCGCGCCCGTAGAAGAGATCGAAGAAGCCACCGGCGCCGAAGATGTCGTCGTTCGCGGTCCAGCCCAGCCTGGCGAGCATCGCCACCTCCACCCCCATGCGCGCGGCATGGCCGCTGTGGCTCGACTTGGTCATGGTGCCGACATTCGCCGCCATCGAGCCGGCGCGCGAGCCGGCGATGCCGAACGCCATGCGGTACTCATCCGGCGCCAGTCCGAGCAGCTTGCCCGCCGCCGCCGCCGCGCCCATGAGGCCGGAGACGCCGGGCTTGTGAAACAGCGTGCCGGCCGCGACCCGCGAAGAGGCGAGCCGCATGCGTCCCTGGACCTCGAAGGCGAGGACGATGGCCACCAGCGCGTCCTGTCCCGAAAGACCCTCGCCTTCCGAGATCGCCAGGATCGCCGGCAGGGTCGGCGAGGTCGGATGGTTCAACGGCGGGAAGGTGTTGTCGAAGTCGAGCGCATGGCCCAGCGTGCCGTTGGCGTAAGCCGCGTTCAGCGCCGACGTCTTGAAGCCCGCGGCGATGACGCTCGCCTCCTCCCGGCCGCCCAGTGGGCGGGTGTAGGCGATCACCTTCCGCCCCAGGCCGAGCGGCTCGCGCGCCGCCGCGATCATCACGCCGAGCCCGTCGAGCGTCACCTGACGGGCGATGTCCAGCGCCTCCTCGGGGATGTCCCCGAACCGCGTGTCGATGAGGATATCGACCAGATCTCCGGTTACCGACAAGCTTCCCTCCGCCGAATGTGATGCTTAGGACCGGCCAGATTATGCCATCTCGGCCATGCCGGCCAGCCGCCCTCGCCCGTCACCGACCCGGCGCGCCGGCGGGCCGGATTTGGAATCGATTTAACCCCGCAAGGAGCGTAAGATATCCTGGTTACAGCCGGCGCTGATCGGCTCGGCGCCGGACATCAAGCCAGGATAGGGAGGCTCCGATGTCGACCGTGAATACCGGTGCCGTGAATACCGATACCATCGACCTTTCAACGCACCACAAACCGCAAAATCTGACCGACCGTCTCGCCTTCGCCTTCGTCAAAGTTATGCGTTTCTTCGCCGACACCTTCTTCGCCAAGCGCTACGGCCACCGCGCCATCGTTCTCGAAACCGTTGCCGCCGTCCCCGGCATGGTCGGCGGGGCGCTGCAGCATTTACGGTGCTTGCGCCGCATGGAGGACGATCACGGCTGGATCCGCACGCTGCTCGACGAAGCGGAGAACGAGCGCATGCACCTGATGGCCTTCATGCACATCGCCAAGCCCACCCGGCTGGAGCGGCTGTTGATCGTCATCGCCCAAGGCGTGTTCTACAACACCTTCTTCGCGATCTATCTGATCTCGCCGCGCCTCGCGCACCGCATCGTCGGCTACTTCGAAGAGGAAGCGGTCATCAGCTACACCCATTATCTCGAAGAGATCGACGCCGGAAACCATGAGAACGTGCCGGCGCCCGAAATCGCCAAACGATATTGGAATATGCCGGACGATGCCCGGCTCAGGGATTTGGTGCTGGTGATCCGCGACGACGAGGCGGGCCATCGCAACGTCAACCACGAATTTGCCGACAGTCTCACGCACGCCGGCAAATAAACCGTCCCTGACCGGGCCCGATGTGTTCCCGGGCGTTGTCCGATCGGCTTGACCCTTGCCGCTCCCGCGGTAATGGATTATGCGCTATGAATCCTGGCAATCCATATGAACGCGATCAAGCGTCATCTGGGGGAGGGGGCACATCATGGAAGAACAAATCATTGGCCGCGCCGAAAAGTTCGCCAAGTGGTGCGACAATGTCGGTACTCGGGTCGAAAAGTTCGGCGAATCGGTCGGTAACCAGCTTGTCGACGGCTTCCACATGCTGGCCTTGTTCGTCATCGGCGGCACCATCGCCTGGTCGGCGGTCAACGCCTATATCGGCATGGTCGACCAGGGCTATGCCGGCATCAAGGACATATTGCTGCTGTTCATTTATCTCGAGCTCGGCGCCATGGTCGGAATCCATTTCAAGACCCATCGCCTGCCGGTGGAATTCCTGCTCTACGTCGCCATCACGGCGCTGACCCGCTTACTCGTCATCGATCTCAAGACCATGCCGGACGAGCGCATCCTGGTCATTTCCGGCGCCATCGTCGCGATCACCATCGCGGTGTTCATCCTGCATGTGGGCAGGGCGAAGTACCCCTCCGATGACCCGGTGTGAATGGAATCGGGAATGAAATACCCCCGCCACACTCCGGGACTAAACACCTAGCCACGGCGCAAAATAATCCCGGTCAAACGATTCCATCTGGTCGGATAGTGCTCTAACCGGAGGACGCTCCGCCAGCCGGCCCCCGGCCGGGTCCCATTCTCCGGGTCGGTGATTATCCGCGCCGGGTTGAGTGGGTCAGCGTGTATCTCGGCGGCTGCGGGTGAATGAAGCCTTGGACCGGATAGGTTCGGGTTCCGTAGTTGCCCCCCGGGGCGTACCAGACCCGCACCGCCGACCAGTCGTTCCTGGCCGAGACGTCTCTGACGGGAATGTTCAAGTGTATGCGGCCGCGGTTCAGCCAATTGGCCTGATCGACCACAATTAACCGATCGTTGAGGATCGCCTTGACGACGGCGAGGTGGCCAAGGCGAAGGCGCCGGGTCCGCTTCAATACCAGAACCGAACCGACGGAAGGCGCGCCGCCCCGCCGGTAGCGCCCCTTCGCGGATTGCCACCAAGTCCACGCATCGCCCCGGATCGATACTCTGGAGACCTTGCGCGCGTACGGGACGCATTGCAATGGTGTGGGCGGCACGACGATCCGTACCGGAGTGCTGGATATCGAAGGAGGGAATGGTAGGGCCGCGACCTGCCGGGAGTCCGGTGTGGTCGTCTCGTTCATCCAATCCACGGCGCGCTCGGTTGCCGCGCAGCCACTCAGCAAGAGTGTGGTGGCAAGAATTATCGCCGCCCAGGATGCCCGACGCCTGACCATCGGCGAGCATGGCGTGCGGGTCTCGGCGATCGCCGTCATTCGACCATCCGCCATGAGCTATCGGGCCGCCATGAGCTATCGGGCCATCGACAGGCCGTACCGTACCGCTCTTTCACCCTCGGCGCCGCCCATCTACCGCGCGACAGCCTTGCGGATTGCCGATACCCCTGACTTCAGCCGCCGGCCTGCTGGACCCTGAGACCGATGTGCCGGGCCAGCTCGGGCGACGGGGTGCCGTCGGCGAGCAGCTGGTGGTCCCGCTGATAGCGGATGATCGCGTCGGTCGTCTTCTGACCGGTCATGCCGTCGGCCGGGCCGGGATCATAACCGAGCGTCGCGAGGTCGGTCTGGATCGAGCGGACCATGCCGGTGCTTTTCTGCTGCTGCTTCTTCTTCCACACCGGATCGCCGAGGTTGACCTGGCTCTCGTCGGTCAGCACACCCGTCAGACCGCCGGCGGCGGCGCCGATCAGGGCGCCTTGGACGATACTGAGCCCGGTAACGGCGCCGATGAGGGCGCCCGCGCCGGCGCCGATGCCGGCGCCGGAAATGCCGCGCTCCTCGGTGGTGCTGCCGCAACCGGCAACCGTGAAGGCGACGATGACCATGGCAGATGCCAAGCGAAACATATGAACCTCCTATCTCCCTTTACGCCCGCGCTTCACGCCCGCGCGAGGTGGGCTCAACCATAACGCGGCGGTGATTAACGGACGGGTAAGAATCATGGTTAATCCGGCGCGGCCAAAGGCGTTCGGGCGCCGGCGTTCCGTTCGCATGTGCCGGAAACGGTCCCTTGACGCGGGTCCACGCCCGGCGGGTGAAACAGGGCGAAATCGAGCCGGCGGCGCCAAGCGCGGATGCGGGCAAAAAGGATAGTCGCCGTCGGGTTGGCGTCTACCGACGCGAACCGGATTGGCTTATCCGGGCTCCCATCGTATCAGCCTTCGAGGGCTCCGCCCCGCTGATTCTACTTGTAAATTTGCCTGCCCTATGCCATTTGAAGGTCAGCGGTTGCACATATCCTTGATGTATCCTCCTAGCTGCCCCCAGCCTAGCCGTGCTACTCTCAGAATTTGTGGGACCTCGACCGCGTGACGCCGCGTGTTGCGGTGGGCGCCGACTCCAAGTGTGAAAGGAGTAGCTATGGCTACTGGAACAGTGAAATGGTTCAACCCCGTCAAGGGCTATGGATTCATCGAGCCGAATGACGGCTCCGAGGACGCTTTCGTCCATATTTCCACCGTCGAACGCGCCGGCCTGAACGGGCTCAGAGAGGGCCAGAAGGTGGAGTACGAACTGGTGCCTGGCCGCAACGGCAAATCCTCCGCCGAGAACCTGGTCGCCCTCGACTAGGTCCGGGGGGGCCTGCGACAATCTGGCCGCCGGCCCGACCGGACCGAAGGGCCGCGAGACTGCCGCCGGGGCCACATCGGCCCCGGCGCCGGGACGGGAAACAGCATGGCACGCAGGACCAATTACCAGTTCGAACGCCGGGAGCGCGAAAAGCGCAAGGCCGAAAAACGCCAGAAGCGTCAGGAGGAGCGGGTCGAAAGGGCGAAGGCGAGAAAGCTGAAAGAGCAGGACGGCGCCCCGGAACCGAACGACGGCGAGGAACAGTAGCGGGGTCCGTGATCGGCCACCCCCGATCGCGGAGCCGGGTTCGGTCCCGGTGCTTACTTTCATAGAAGGGTGCGACATATGATCGTCTTTTCGCGGCCGCTGGGTAGGAAGCGTCGCCGACGCCCTCCGGCGGCCGCGAAAAGCGGCCCTGAAAGGCCGTCAGATGTGTCACTCTTCTATGAAAGTAAGTACTAGACCTTTATGATCATGCGGGCGCGCGACGCCGATACACCATCGCCGACGCCCCGGCGCACTCAATGGGATGTCACATGTCCAAGGCTGCCTACCACAAGAAGCCCGAGAACGAGCAACCCGTCCAAAGGACGATCCGCCGTTGCCTGAAGTGCCGGCAACCGTTCTCCAGCGCCTGGTCGGGAGAGCGCGTTTGCGCCAAATGCAAGGCGTCGAGCGCCTGGCGGGAAGGCGGCAGCGGCAACCTGCAGAGCTGGCGATACTAAGGCGCTAGCCGCTCGGCTCGGCCCGTCCCGCCTCTGCGGCCGCCTTCTTCGGCGTGGCGCAAGGCATCGATGACGCGGCTTTCGTTGGCATCGCCGAAGCCTGAATCCACCGATTTCTGGAACGCCCCGGCGGCGGCCTCGCCGAGAACGGCGCTGGCGCCGAGCTTGCGCGCCAACGCCAGGCCATAGAGCGTGTCCTTGAGACGCCAGCGGCCGGCGAAACCGCCGACCGGATCGTGGTCTCCGCCGGCCATCCGGCGGGCGTTGCGGATCACCTGCGGGCTCGCCGCGGCGCCGGTCGAAAGCACCGAGGCCACCTGGTCCAGGTCGAGGCCCGCCGCCTCCGCCTGCAGCATCCCCTCGGCCACCGCCGCGATCTGGATCGACCCCATGAGATTGACCATGAGCTTGTAGGCGGTGCCGGAACCGACGGGGCCGAAATGGATGATGTCGCGGCACAAGGGGGCGAGGAGCCGACGCGCGTCCGCCAAATCGTCCCCGCCCGCGCCGGCAAGAAGCATCAGCTCTCCCGCCGCCGCCTGTTCGGGCAGGCCCGTCACCGGGCAATCGATATAGCGAAGGCCCGCCCGCGCCGCGAGATGCGCGAGCTCGATCACCCAGTCGTGGGAGAGGGTCGAGCATTCGATGGCGAAGGCGTCCGGCGCCGCATTGCCCCCAAGGGCGCCGTCCGGGCCGAGCCAGACGGCACGGGACGCCGCATCGTCCCCGACCATGGAGATGATCGCCGCCGCGCCTTCGGCCGCCTCCCGGGGCGTCGCCGCCACCCGGGCGCCTGGCGCCGCCACCGCCTCGGCCTTGGCGCCGGTGCGGTTGTAGAGGGCGACGTCGTTGCCGGCGCCGATCAGGCGCGCCGCCATGGGGCGCCCCATGTTGCCGAGCCCGAGAAACGCGATCCGAACCATTCCCATCCTCCTCGAATACCGGGCCGAAGATAACCGCCGGCCGGACGCCAATGCGCCCGCCCGCCTGTGCGGCCTGGCTCCGCCGAAGCAACCCTGGCTTCGCCGGAGGCTTCGCCGAGGCGAGAGCCGCTCTCGCCGCGGGTAACTGGCGCAGCGGGTCGCTGGCGCAGCGGGCCTTCGCCCGGCCGAAGTGGCTTCGCCCACGCAGGCGGGTCGGCGTGGCGAAGGCCCGCCTCGGGGAGTTTCCTTCCGACGGCCGGGCGGTATGCGCCGCCTGGTATCCGGATCACCTCCGCCGCATCACGGCCATGCCGGACTCGTGGAGCCGGTCTTACCCCTGGGTCGGGCCACCCGCCTGGACCCAGGCCGGAAAGCCGCCGGCCAGATTGGCCACGTTAGCGATCCCCATATCCTTCAGGGTTTTCGCCGCCAGCGCCGAACGACCGCCGGAGGCGCAGAACAGGACGAGTCGCTTGCCGCTTACGAAGGCATCGTTGTGCATTGGACCTTCCGGGTCGGCGATGAGCTCGAGGAAGCCCCTGGGCGCATGGATAGCGCCGGCGATCGTACCCGTCTGTTGGCGTTCGACGGTTTCGCGGACATCGACGAAAACCGTGTCCCCGTCATCGGCCAGCGCCACCGCCTCGCCCGCCGTGAGGGTATCGATGGCGGCGTTGGCGGCGGCCATCATTTGCCTTATTCCATAAGTGATCATGGGCCTTTCCTCCGGTTTCCGCCGCCGTCAGGGAACTGCCGGCGGGGTGACGGCACATGCGCCATCCTCCATCACGAACATTGGATGCGATGAGAGGCAAACTATGCGCTACTCTGTAACCTGGATCAACTTCGGGTATGCCGCCGCCGGCGCCTTTGACGGTCAGGGCGGGCCTTAAACGGGGGACCGGAAAGCGCGCGGCAGACGCCGTGGGCGCGGGGCGCCGGTCGACGAATACGAAGCGGGAGATTAGCGAACGCCATGATCGATCTTTACACCTGGACCACGCCCAACGGGCGCAAGGTTTCCATCATGCTCGAGGAACTGGGACTGGCTTACGAGGCCCACGCCGTCGATATCAGGGAGGGCGAGCAGTTCGCCCCCGACTTCTTGCGCATCAGTCCCAACAACAAGATTCCGGCGATCATCGACGGCGAAACCGGTGTCGAGATGATGGAGTCCGGCGCCATCCTGCTCTACCTCGCGGAGAAGACCGGGCGACTGATGCCGAAGGACGAAATGCGCCGCCTCAAGGCCATGGAGTGGCTGATGTGGCAGATGGGCGGCGTCGGGCCGTTCTTCGGCCAGGTGCACCATTTCGTCAAGTACAACCCCGGCAAGGCCCCTTACGCCGAGGAACGTTTCATCAAGGAGGCGCGCCGCCTTTATGCCGTGCTCGACGGGCGCCTGGCCGACCACGAGTTCGTCGCCGATGAATATACCATCGCCGACATCGCCATTTGGCCGTGGGTCTCGCGCCACGATTGGCAGACCATCGACCTCAACGACTATCCGAATGTCAGGCGATGGTATGTGGCCATGGCCGGGCGCCCGGCCGTCCAGCGCGGCTACGACGTGCCGATGAAGGTCAACGAAATCCCCATGCCCGCGTGACGCGTTATCGGATCGGCTCGACCCTTCCCGCCGGCGCGGCCTGGCTCCGCCGAAGCGAGGCTTCGCCAAGGCGAGCCGGCCCTGGCTTCGCCGGAGGCTACGCCGAGGCGAGAGCGGCTTCGGCCCCGCGCAGGCGGGAGGCGGGCGAGTGGATCATACACCAGGTGCCGTATGCATCCCGGCGCCCCGGACCTATCCGTTTGTCCGGGCATATCCGATGAAGGGGTCTAGAGGGGCCTAACGCTTGACGACCAGGCAGTCCTGCTTCGCCGCCTCGAACTCGGCGCAGGTTTTCTCGGCCATCGACCGGCTGGGAAACGGCCCGGTCAGGACGTGGTACAAGGTCTCGCCGTTTTTGAAAGCCGCCGGCCTGATCCGCGGGGTGGCGCCGTTTTGGTACGCCACGGTCTCGCCGGTGACGCCGCTCCGCTCCGCCATTCCCGGCGCCTGTTGGGCGTGAATGGTCCGGCTTTGGCCACGGCCCCAACTCTCGGCATAGGCCAAGACGAGGGTGAAGCTGAGGGCGGCAAGCAGCACGGAAGTGAACGGGATATAGGGCGGATGCAACATCTTGCGGAGGCGCACCTTGAGAGAGTCGGGTTTCGGCGGCCGGAAGGCGCTGCGAAGCTGATCCAGATCGAGTTGGGCGGCCTGCCTGGATTTGCCCCCAATTTTGTTCGCCCGGCGTGATGTCTTGCCCGGCCGCTTGCCGCCAAAGAAGCTTTTTGCGGTCCCGGTTCCCGGTTTCCGGCGTTTCACGGGCTTGCGGCGCTCGGACGGTGCATCCGATGACATGACTGTTTCTCCCCATTTACTCCGCCGGGCAATTTTTTTATCCATTGTGGTGCCCGGCGTGAAAGCTCAAATCAGACGACTGAAAACGGCTCCGATCTCTTGTTGTCCCATCGTTACGGCGCTGCCAAAGTCAAATCAGTGTCAGCTAAAGTCTAATTTGCTGCAAACTGGGGTAATTCAGCACTAAATTGGAACTGATGTCAATGCTAGAATGGCTTTTCCAATGTTTGGCCTGGTAAAAGCACGCAGGGAAAGAGTAAGGAGGAACCGGAGTGAGGGATCCTACTTGGGTTATATAGGCTTTTTCTTCGTTCTATACGGTGATGATCCCGGCGCGGCAACAACGTATGGATGGGAACGTCCGCAACCGGCATTCCCGCCCATGGACCAGGCGGGCCGGGGACACGGGTCG